>DDTA01000159.1 GCA_002344285.1 Myxococcales bacterium UBA2376 | reverse complement strand
CGTTCATCGAGGACCTCCTCGCCAGGCACGAGGTGCCGAACCTCCCTGACGGTGAGAACCCGTGGCACAACCTGCTGGCGTGGACCGAGCAGACCACGCGCCCGCAGGTCGACCTCGCGCTCGAGCGGCCGATCAAGCTGCTGGCCAACGCGCTCGGTCCTCCCCCCAAGGACATCGTCGACCGCGCCCACGCGAAGGGCGTCAAGGTCGCCGCGCTCACCGGCGCGCCGGCGCACGCGAAGAAGCACATCGAGAACGGGGTCGACATCATCGTCGCGCAGGGCACCGAGGCCGGCGGCCACTGCGGCGAGATCTCGACGATGGTGCTGGTCCCCGAGATCGTCGACGCGGTCGGCCCCGACGTCCCGGTGCTCGCCGCCGGCGGCATCGGCTGCGGCCGCCAGGTCGCGGCGGCGCTCGCGCTCGGCGCGCAGGGCGCGTGGACCGGCTCGATCTGGCTGACCGCGGCGGAGTCCGACGTGACGCCGCTGCTCAAGCAGAAGCTCCTGAACGCGGGCTCGCGCGACACGGTCCGCTCGCGCGCGCTCACGGGCAAGCCGGCGCGCCAGCTCAAGACCGGCTGGTCACAGGCGTGGGACGACCCGAGCGGGCCGGGCGCGCTGCCGATGCCGCTGCACTGGATGGCGACCGCCGAGGCGACGAGCCGCATCTTCCGCTACGCCGGTCAGCCCGGGAACAAGGCCGAGGAGCTCCTGACCTCGCCGGTGGGGCAGATCGTCGGCCGCATGAACCACGTGCGGCCCGTGGCGGAGATCATGAGCGAGCTGGCGCGCGAGCTCGAGGCGAGCATCCAGCGCCTGCGTGGGTGAACCCGAGCCCAGGTGGAGGCCGCGTGAAGATCCTCGTCGACTACGACCGGTGTGAGGGCAACGCGCGGTGCGTGAAGGAAGCACCGGCGGTGTTCAAGACCGACGAGAGCGATCAGCTGCACGTGCTGCAGCCGGAGCCGCCCGAGGAGCAGCGCGCCGCCGTCGAGGCGGCGGTCGCGCGTTGCCCGCGGCAGGCCCTCATGATCGAGGACTGAGCGCGCCCGATCGTCGGCCGATCACCTCTCGACACGCCGAGTAGAACATGTTCTAGTCGCGGCATGGATGGCGATGACGGGGTGCTGGAAGCGCCCTACCGGCTCGAGTACACGTACACGCGCTCGACGGGACCGGTGATCGGCCGGTTCCTCGGCGCGCTCCGCGCCGCGACGCTCGAGGGCGTGCGGACCGCCGACGGCGGCGTGCTGGTGCCGCCGCTCGAGTACGACACCAGCGGCGAGGCGACCGGCGAGGCCGTTCCCGTCGGCCCGGGCGGCGTGGTCACGACGTGGGCCTGGGTGACCGAGCCGCGCAGGGAACACCCGCTCGCCAGGCCGTTCGCGTGGGCGCTGGTGAAGCTCGACGGCGCGTCGACCGCCATGCTCCACGCCGTCGACGCCGGCGACCTCGCGGCGATGAAGACCGGCATGCGCGTGGTCCCGCGCTGGCGCGACGAGCGCACCGGCTCGGTGCGCGACCTCGCGTGCTTCGTCCCCGAATCACCGCTCACCCTGAGCGAGGCGCGCAGCGCCGAGTCGAAGGGCGCTCGCGACGAACGGACCGCGCCCGAGCCGGTCGCGCTCTTCCCGTCGCCGGTCGCGCTCGACTACACCGTCACCGCCGGCCATCACCTCTCGACGTACCTGCGCGCGATGAAGGAGAAGCGCATCGTCGGCGGGCGCTGCCCGAGCTGCACCAAGGTCTACCTGCCGCCGCGCGGCGCGTGCCCCACGTGCGGCGTCCCGGCCGACGCCCTCGTCGACGTCGCCGACCACGGCGTCGTCACCACCTTCTGCGTCATCCGCATCCCGTTCGACGCCGCGCCCTTCCCGCCCCCGTACATCGCCATCGCGGTGATCCTCGAGGGCGCCGACCTGCCCATGTTCCATCTCCTGCGCGGCATCGCGCCCGAGGAGGCGCGCATGGGCATGCGGGTGCGCGCGGTCTGGGCTCCCGACGACGAGCTCGGCCCCACGCTGGCGAGCATCAAGTGGTTCGAGCCGACCGGTGAGCCCGACGCGGACACCGCCGAGATCGAGAGGCACCTGTGAAGCGCCAGGTCGCGATCATCAGCTTCGCCCAGCTCCCGCCGGTCGCGCGCGACGTGAAGCGCGACGAGGCCGAGCTCGTGCAGCCCGTCGTCACCGAGGCGCTGCGCCAGGCCGGCGTCGCCCGGACGCAGATCGGGTTCACCGTCTCGGGCAGCTGCGACTACCTCATCGGCCGCCCCTTCTCGTTCGTCTCGGCCCTCGACGGCGCCGCGCCGTGGCCGCCGATCGCGGAGAGCCACGTCGAGATGGACGGCGCGTGGGCGCTGTACGAAGCGTGGGTGCGCCTCCAGCAGGGCGACATCGACACCGCACTGGTCTACGCCTACGGCAAGTCGTCGCTCGGCGATCTGCCGGCGATCCTCACCCACCAGCTCGATCCGTACTACCTCGCGCCGCTCGGCGTCGACGGGACGAGCCTCGCCGCGCTCCAGGCGCGCGCGCTCCTCGACAGCGGCCGGGTCACCGAGCGTGACCTCGCCATGGTCGCGGCCGCACGCCGCGGCGGCGACGTCGACGCGTACCTGGCGGCCGCCTACACCGTCGCGCCGCTCCGCGCCCACGACTGCCCGTCGGTCGCCGACGGCGCGTGCGCGGTCGTGCTCGCCGCCGGGGACGTCGCCGCCCGCGCGTCGCGCCGTGCGTGGATCCGCGGCATCGACCACCGCGTCGAGCCGCACCAGCTCGGCAGCCGCGACCTCACCCGCTCGCCGTCGACGGCGCTCGCCGCCGAGCACGCCCGCGTCGGCACGCTCGGCCGCATCGACGTCGCCGAGCTGCACGCGCCGTTCTCGCACCAGGAGCTGATCCTGCGCGACGCGCTCGGCCTCGGCGATGGCGTCGACGTCAACCCGTCGGGCGGCGCGCTCGTCGCCAACGCGATGATGTCCGACGGCCTCGCGCGCATCGGCCTCGCCGCCGCGCGCATCCATGACGGCCGCGCCCGGAACGCCGTCGGCCACGCGACCAGCGGGCCGTGCCTGCAGCAGAACCTCGTGTGTGCCCTGTCGGCGGAGGTATCACCGTGAATCGCTGCGCCATCGTCGGGATCGGCCAGACCCAGCACAAGGCCAAGCACGCCGACGTCTCGATCGCCGGCCTGGTGCGCCAGGCCGCCCAGCGCGCGCTCGACGACGCCGCGCTCACCTGGAAGGACATCGACGCCGTCGTCCTGGGCAAGGCCCCGGACATGTTCGAGGGCGTGGTCATGCCCGAGCTCTACCTCGCCGACGCGCTGGGCGCGGCGGGCAAGCCGATCCTGCGCGTCCACACCGCCGGCTCGGTCGGCGGCTCGACCGCGATCGTCGCCGCGCAGACGGTGATCGGCGGCGTCCACCGCCGCGTCCTCACCGTCGCCTTCGAGAAGCAGTCGGAGTCGAACGCGATGTGGGCGCTGTCGCCGCGCATCCCGTTCCAGCCGCAGCTCACGGCCGGCGCCGGCGGCTACTTCGCGCCGCTCGTGCGCGCGTACATCCACCGCTCGGGTGCGCCCGACGAGGTCGGCATGATGGTCGCGGTCAAGGATCGCCTCCACGCGCTCAAGAACCCGTACGCGCACCTGCACATGAAGGACATCAGCATCGCGATGGTTCGCGACTCGCCGATGCTCTGGGATCCCATCCGCTACCTCGAGACGTGCCCGTCGTCGGACGGCGCGTGCGCGATGGTGCTCACCGACGAGGAGGGCGCGAAGCAGGCGCCACGCCCGCCGGCGTGGATCCACGGGCTCGCCACGCGCAGCGAGCCGGTGATGTTCGCCGGGCGCAACCAGGTCGACCCGCAGGCCGGCCGCGACTGCGCGAAGGACGTCTACGCCCAGGCCCGTATCGCCGAACCGCGCAAGGACATCGACGTCGCCGAGCTCTACGTCCCGTTCTCGTGGTTCGAGCCGATGTGGCTCGAGAACCTCGGCTTCGCGTCGCGCAACGAGGGCTGGAAGATGACCCAGAGCGGCGTCACGGCGCTGGGCGGCGCCCTGCCGATCAACCCGTCGGGCGGCGTCATGGCGTCCAACCCGATCGGCGCGAGCGGCATGCTGCGCTTCGCCGAGGCGGCGATGCAGGTGCGCGACCAGGCCGGCGAGCACCAGGTCGACGGCGCTCGCCGCGCCATGGGCCACGCGTACGGCGGCGGCTCGCAGTTCTTCGCCATGTGGATCGTGGGCCGCGACCGGCCCTGAGGGCGCGGCCGCACCCAAGAGGAGCCATCGAGCGTGTACATCGATCTTTCCCCCGACGAGAAGGCGTTGCGCGACGAGCTGCGCGGGTACTTCGCCGCGCTCATCACCCCCGACCTCCTCGCCGAGGTCCAGGGCACCGACGGCGGAGGCCCGCTCTACACGAAGGCGCTCCGGCAGATGGGCGCCGACGGCTGGCTCGGCATCGGCTGGCCCACCGAGTACGGCGGCCGCGCGCGCCCCGCGATGGAGCAGTTCATCTTCTTCGACGAGGTGCAGCGGGCCGGCTTCCCCATCCCGTTCCTCACCCTGTGCACCGTCGGTCCGACCCTCATGAGGTTCGGCACCGACGAGCAGAAGGCGGCGTTCCTGCCCCGCATCCTCAAGGGGGAGCTGCACTTCTCGATCGGCTACAGCGAGCCGGGCGCGGGCACCGACCTCGCGTCCCTGACCACGCGCGCGGTGCTCGACGGCGACGACTACGTGGTCAACGGCCAGAAGGTCTTCACGTCGCTCGCCGAGTACGCCGACTTCATCTGGCTCGCGTGCCGCACCGCTCCCGACGCCCCCAAGCACAAGGGCATCTCGATCCTGCTCGTCGACCGGCGCGCGCCGGGCGTGAGCATCACGCCGATCCACACGCTCGGCGGCAACCGCACCAACGTGGTCTACCTCGAGAACGTGCGGGTGCCGGTCACGCGCCGCGTGGCGCGCGAGAACGAGGGCTGGCGCCTCATCACCAACCAGCTCAACCACGAGCGCGTGGCCCTGCTCGTGCCCGGGCCGGTGCAGCGCTTCGTCGACGAGGTCACGGCGTGGGCGCGCGAGACGCGCCGCGCGGACGGTTCGCGCGTGATCGACGAGCCGTGGGTGCAGCGGAACCTCGCGCAGGCGACCGTCCGCCTCGACGCGCTCCGCCTCATGGCGTGGCGGCAGGCGTGGAACGTGAGCCTCGATCGCCTCGACCCGGCCGAGTCGTCGGCGGTGAAGGTGTTCGGCAGCGAGTCCTTCATCCTCGTCTACCAGTGGCTGCTCGAGGTGCTCGGCTTGCCGGGCGCGCTCAAGGCCGGCTCGGCGGGCGCGCTCCTGCGTGGCCGCATGGAGACGTACTACCGGACCAGCCTGGTCCTCACCTTCGGCGGCGGGGTCAACGAGGTGCAGCGCGACATCATCGCGCAGCTCGGCCTCGGCATGCCCCGCGCCCCTCGCTGACCCGGAGACCCCGATGGACTTCGCCCTCACCGACGAGCAACAGGAGGTCGCCGCGCTGGCGACCAGGATCTTCGCCGACGCCGAGAAGGAAGGCGGCAAGGATCCGGCGGCGCTCTGGCGCGCGCTCGCGAACGCCGGGCTCCTCGGCGTCGCCGTGCGCGAGCCCTCGGGTGGCGCCGGCCACGGCCTGCTCGAGCACTGTGCGCTCCTCGTCGCCGCCGGCGCGGCCGCGGCGCATGTTCCGCTGTGGGCGGTCTCGACGGCGGCCCTGGTCATCGATCACGCCGGCACGCCGGCGCAGCGCGCGCTCCTCGTCGACGTCCTGCGCGGCGCGGCGATCATCACGCTCGCGCTCCACGAACCCGACGGCGGCGACCCGTTCGCGCCCGCCACGCTCGTCCGCGACGGCCGCCTGTCCGGCACCAAGACGAGCGTGCCCGCCCTCGACCGCGCGACGCACGTCGTCGTGACCGCGCGGGGCGCCGATGGTCTGCCCGCGCTCTTCCTCGTCCATCGCGCGGCCGCTGGCGTCGCGATCGAACCGCAGGTCGCGACCACCGGCGAACCCCACGGCCTGCTCACCCTCGACGGCGCGCCCGCCGAGCCGCTGGGCGACCCGACGACGTTCGGGTGGCTCCTCGATCGCGCGACCATCGGCCTCTGCGCCCTCGAGCTCGGCCTCACCGAGAAGGTGCTGCGCATGACGGCGACGTACACGTCGCAGCGCACGCAGTTCGATCGCCCGATCGCGACCTTCCAGGCCGTCGCCCAGCGCGCCGCCGACGCGTACATCGACGTCGAGACCATCCGCCTCACGCTCTGGGAGGCGGCCTGGCGCCTGGCCCAGGGCCTTCCGGCCTCGCGCGAGCTCGCCGTGGCCAAGGTCTACGCCGCCGAGGCCGGCCAGCGCGTCACCTACGCCGCCCAGCACCTGCACGGCGGCATCGGCTTCGACCTCAGCTATCCGCTCGCGAAGTACTACCCGCTCTCGAAGTGGATCGAGCTCCAGCTCGGCGGCGCCAGCGCGCACCTCGCTCGCCTGGGCGCGATCCTCGCCGGTCAGGGCTGACGCCCCTTCGGTCCCGCGCGAGCACGACAGCAGTGCGTTCGTACGTAGCCGACTGTCGCGGAAGCCGCGAACAAGATAGCAGGGACAATCGCCACCCCGAAGACAACTTGGTTGATGCCACGGATGACATCCCCCTCGGATCCTGGGGACACGTCTCTGTACTTGATGAGCGCGTAACCGCTCATCCCAGTGATCGCCACAAACGGAAGCGCGACCGCGGTGTCTATGACGGGCAGCGTGTAGCTCGTCGGGCATGAAGCGGACGAAGTCGCCGAGTACCCCCGATGCTTGAACACCGAGCAACCGGCGAGCATGGTTACGCACGCGAGGACCGCTCCGCCGCGCACTCCGCATGTAGCGCTCACCCGCCATTGATTCATCTAATGTTCCCTGCGTCGGAGCGAAGCGAATCGGTCGTTCCAGACGATGGCTCCAGAGTCCCCACCGGACGAGCTTACAGCGTCATGCACATCTCTCGTGAGACGACTGTTGCCGCGTCTTGCCGCGGGCTGACGCGCCGGCGCCGGCGCGAACCTGCACGCGGCCGTGCGCCGAGCTTTTCGCGGCGGGTCGATTGTCGCAAGATGGTGGGCCATGAGCGGACACCTGCGGGCGGTAGCCGACTCCGGAGTCTTCCAGCGACTCATCCTCGGCACGATCCTCTTCGCCGGCGTCCTGGTCGGCCTCGAGACCTACCCCGAGGTGGTCGCGCGGCACGGCGGCGTCCTCCATGCCCTCGATCAGCTCGTCCTCGCCATCTTCGTGATCGAGATCGTGATCAAGATGGGCGCCGAGGGGTCGCGGCCATGGCGCTACTTCGCCGACGGCTGGAACGTGTTCGACTTCGTGATCGTCGCGGTCTGCTTCCTGCCGCTCGACGCCCACTACGTGACGGTGCTGCGGCTCGCCCGGCTGCTCCGGGTCCTCAAGCTGGTCCGCAGCCTGCCGCGCCTCCAGCTCCTGGTCGGAGCGCTCCTGCGCAGCCTGCCGTCGATGGGCTACGTCGCGCTGCTCCTGTTCCTCCTGTTCTACGTCTACGCGGTGGCCGCGACGTTCCTTTTCGGCCCCAGCGATCCGCTCCACTTCGGCACGCTCGAGCTCTCCCTCCTGTCGCTGTTCCAGATCGTGACGCTCGAGGGTTGGGTGGATCTCATGGAGGTCCAGATGGACGCTCAGCCCGTGGTCGCGGTCGGGTTCTTCATCTCGTTCATCCTCCTCGGCACGATGGTCATGCTCAACCTCTTCATCGGCGTGATCATGAGCGGCATGGCCGAGGCCGCCGCCGATCGCGACACCGACGAGCGCGACGCCCGCGGCGGCGGCGCACCCACCCTCGCCGACGAGCTCGCCGTCCTCACCCAGCAGCTGCAGGCGATGCAGCGACAGGTCGAGCAGGTCCGCCGCCGGGGCGCGAAGCAGGCCGAGGCCGAGCCACGATCGCGGGCCACCAGCTGACCGTGGCGTCGACCGCGGAGCTGGCGTAGGTTCCGCCGATGCGTTCGCTCGCAGTTCTCGTCATCGCCGTCGTCACCACGCTCGTCGCATGCGGCGGCGACGACGGAGAGACCACGGTCGACGCGCCGGCGTCCGACGCGCCGGCGAGCGACGACGGTGGACCGCTCGATGGGCCGCCGGACGACGGCCCGGCGAACGCCGACGCCGCGACGGACGCGAGCGCGTCCGACGGGCCGCTCACGAATCTGGGACCGGTCGACTGCCGCGTCGAGGCCGACTGCCCCGGGCTCTCGAGCTGCAACGTGTCGGCGCCCGGCGGCGTGTGCAATGGATGCGGCAGCGATGACGACTGTCCCACCGGCACCTCGTGCGGCCAGGTCGGCGCGTGTGTCCGCGACTGCCAGAACGACGACGATTGCTCCGCCGGCAAGCGCTGCCTCATGGGGACCGGCGTGTGCGCCATCCGCACGTGCAACCAGCAGACGCCCTGCCCGGCCCCCTATGTCTGCGGCGGGACGCTGTGCCAGCGCCCGGCGTGCGGCACCGGCGGCTCGTGCCCGGTGCCGATGACCTGCGGCGCGAGCAACATCTGCGTCGAGCCGTAGCCCTGCGAGGGACGATCACTCCGCGGCGGCGGAGGCGGCGGTGTAGCCGGGGTTGCCGACGTAGAACTGCTTGGCCCAGCGGCGGAAGAGGCCGATGGGCCCGTCGCCGTCGACGAGCACGGGCGGGTGGATGTAGATCTTGTTCTCCCAGATCGGGATGTCCTGCTCGAGCTGGCGGGAGACCTCGCGCATGAAGGCGGCCCCCACGGTCGAGGTGACGCCCTCGTTCACCATCCTCTTCAGCGTGAACGCGAAGCGGAGCTCGCAGTACTCCTCGTCGATCGCGGTGGCCGAGCTGACCAGGAGCGTCTCGACCAGGCCCTTGAAGCGCGTCGTCGTGAAGCCGAAGCCGTGCACGTGGACGTCGATCTCACCCTTGACCTTGCCCTGCGGCGTCTTCATCAGCGTCTGCGACGTCGAGTGCAGGAGCGGGCCGATCGCCTCGGCGTTCGTCGTCGGCATCTCCTGCGTGCCGTGCAGGTAGAGGAAGTGCGCCGAGTCGACCGAGTTCTCGGCCATCTCCTGGTTGTGGGTCCGGATCTTCCAGGAGCGGGTCTCGTACGGCGTCCACTCCGGGTTCCCGTACTCGGGCAGCGCCGGGACCTCCCACGTGGGCGCCTCACCGCCGGCGTGATGCCACGTCATCAGCAGGCCGTTCACCTCGCGCAGCGGCCACGTGCCGAGGGTGGCGCGCGGCGGGATCTTCTTGCCGTACGGGATCTCGGTGCAGGCGCCCGCGCCGTCGAACTTCCAGGCGTGGAACGGACACTCGATGCAATCCCCCTTCACCTTGCCGCCGTGGCCGAGGTGCGCGCCGAGGTGCGGACAGTGCGCGTCGAGGAGCTTGGCCTCGCCGCCCTCGGTGCGGAAGAGGACCAGGTCCTTGCCGAAGTAGCGCAGCGGCTTGACGGCGCCCGGCGCGAGCTCGTTCGCGTACGCGACCTGGAACCAGCCATTCGGGTAGCGGGGCATCGGGAACCGGCTCATCGTGTTCGTGACTGAAACATGTTTCACTCGCTCGAGCAAGCGGGTAAGCTCCCAAGGCGATGATGACCACGACCCACGAAGGCGGCAGCCTGCTCCGGTGGCTGCACCGGAAGGCGGGCGCTCCCGACGGTGCGAGCGATCCGGGAGCGTACGATCCGGAGGCCGTCACGCAGATCCTGCGCTTCGCCGGTAGGTTCTTCGGACCGCGCCGCTACTTCGACCTGGACGTGCGCGGGATGGAACATGTTCCACAGAAGCCGGTCATGGTCGTGTCGAATCATTCGGGCGGCACCAGCATCCCCGACGTCTGGGGCTTCGGCTTCGCGTGGTACCAGCGCTTCGGCCTCGAGCGGCCGATCCATCCGCTGGCGCACGAGATGGTGCTCTCGACGAGGACGACGGCGCGGTTCTTCGGTCGCCTCGGCGTCCTGCGCGCCGGCCGAGGCGTGGCCGGGGACGTCCTCACCCGCTGGGGTCGTGACCTGCTCGTCATGCCGGGCGGCGACGTCGACACCTGGCGCCCCTATCGCGACCGCTACCGCGTGCAGTTCGGCGGGCGCACCGGTTACGCGCGCACGGCGATCGCCGCCGGCGTTCCCATCGTGCCCGTGGCCAACGCCGGTCCGCACGCGACGCTGTTCGTGCTCACCGACGGGCGCCGCTTCGCCGAGCGCATCCGGCTGCGCGAGCTGACCCGCGCGAACGTGTTCCCGATCTCGATCGCGTTGCCCTGGGGCCTCGCCATCGGGCCATGGCCACACCTGCCGCTGCCGGGCACGTTCCGCTACCGGTTCGGGACGCCGATCGCACCGCCGGCGCTCGCGCCCGGAGAGGAGCCGAGCGAGGCGCTGGTGCTCGAGGTCGACGCCGCCGTGCGCGCGGCCGTGCAAGGCCTCCTCGACGACCTCCGCCGGGAGGCCGGGGACCGGGTGAACCAGTGAGCGCCACCGTCCCTCCCTACGTACCGGGGCACGGGCTGCTCGCGGACAGGACGGTGCTCGTCACCGCCGCGGCCGGGACCGGCATCGGCTTCGCCGTCGCCAGGCGCGCCGTCGAGGAAGGCGCCCGCGTGATGATCAGCGACATCCACGAGCGGCGGCTCGCCGAGGCGGCGAAGGAGCTGGGCGGCGTCCCGGCGATCCGGTGCAACGTCGCCGTCGAGGCGGACGTGACCGCGCTGTGGGAGGCCGCCGACAAGGAGCTCGGCCACGTCGACGTGCTGGTGAACAACGCCGGGCTCGGCGCGACCGCCACCGTCGTCGAGATGACCGACGAGCAGTGGCAGAACGTCATCGACGTCTCGCTGACCGGCACGATGCGGATGACGCGCGCCGCGCTCAAGCGGATGATGCCGCGCAAGGCGGGCGTCATCGTCAACAACGCCTCGGTGCTTGCATGGCGCGCCCAGGCCGGACAGTCCGCGTACGCCGCCGCCAAGGCCGGCGTCCTGGCGCTCACCCGGTGCTCGGCGATCGAAGCCGCGCCGGCCGGCATCCGGATCAACGCGGTATCCCCGAGCATCGCGCTCCACAAGCACCTGGTGAAGGTGACGACCCAGGACGTCCTCGACACGCTCACGTCGCGCGAGGCGTTCGGCCGCGGCGCCGAGCCGTGGGAGGTCGCCAACGTCATCGTGTTCCTCGCCAGCGACTACGCGTCGTACATGACCGGCGAGGTCATCTCGGTCTCGAGCCAGCACCCGTAGTCGAAGCGGAAGCGGAACGGAAGACGCCATGGCGCTGAACAAGGAAAGCCTGGGGGCCGTCGGCGAGCCGTTCGAGCTCGTCGTCGAGCGCGGCAAGATCGGCGAGCTCGCGCTCGCCGTGGGCGCGAAGGACCTGACCCGGCCCGTGCCGACGTTCTTCACGACGATGTTCCACTGGGAACGCCTGCGCCCGGGGAGCAACCCGTGGCACAAGGTCGGCATGAGCGAGGAACGCGGGATGCACGCGGAGCAGGAGTACGTGTTCCACGGGCCGCCGCCCGCGGCCGGCACGACGCTCACCTGCACGTCCCGCATCGAGTCGATCACCGAGAAGCAAGGCAAGCGCGGCGGCACGCTCACGTTCGCCGTGATGGTGACCGAGATGCGCGACGAGACCGGCGCCCTGCGCGTCGAGGCCCGCATGACCGGCGTCGAGACCGAGGTCGCGCCCGAGGGGACGCCATGACGACGATGACGCTGCCGCCGCCCCGCACGCTCGGGCCGATCACGCGCACCGACGTCGTGCGCTACCAGGGCGCCTCGGGCGACCTCAACCCGGTGCACCACGACGAGCCTTTCGCGACGGGCGCCGGCTTCCCGGCGCCGCTCGTCGTCGGCATGTTCCCTGCCGGCGCGATGTTCGCCTGGGCGAGCGACTGGCTCGGCGCCGACAACGTGCGCCGCGTGCGCTGTCGCTGGCAGGCGCCCGTGTTCCCCGGCGACGTCCTCGTGATCAGCGGGACGATCGCCAAGATGTACGAGGAAGGCGACGAGCCACGCGTCGACCTCGAGCTGGTCGCCACGAAGCAGGACGGCGCGGTCGCAGTACGCGGCTGGGCCACGTTCGTCAGGAGCGCGTCATGAAGCTTGGGTTGATGGTCGGTTACTCGGGCGCCAAGGTCGCGATCGACATGGGGCCCATCCTCGAGGCCGAGCGCCTCGGCTACGACTCGCTGTGGACCGCCGAGGCCTGGGGCTCCGACGCGGTGAGCCCGCTGGCGTGGATCGCGGCGCAGACCACGAAGATCAAGCTGGGCACCGCGATCATGCAGCTGCCCGGACGGTCGCCCGCCAACGCCGCGATGACCGCGATGACGATGGACGCGCTCTCGAACGAGCGCTTCATCCTCGGGCTGGGCACGAGCGGACCGCAGGTCGTCGAGGGCTGGCACGGCGTGGCGTGGAACAAGCCGCTCACCTGGCTGCGCGAGTACGTGACGATCGTGAAGACGATCCTGGCGCGCGAGGCGCCGCTCACCTTCCAGGGCGAGCGCTATCGCATCCCCTACGACGGCCCCGGCAGCGCCGGGCTGGGCAAGCCGCTCAAGAGCATGGTCCACGGCCGCAAGGACATCCCGATCTTCTCCGGCGCGATGGCGCCGCTGGGCCAGGAGCTGTGCGGCGAGCTGTGCGACGGCATCCTGCTCACGTGCATGCACCCGGGCCGCCCCGAGGTGATCCTCGACCGCGTGAAGGCGGGACGCGCCAAGGTGGGCAAGACGCTCGACGGCTTCGAGGTGGCGCCGACGGTCGCGGTCGCGGTCGGCGATGATCTCGAGGCGCTGCGCCGGCCGTTCCGCGAGCAGCTCGCGCTCTACATCGGCGGCATGGGCGCCAAGGAGAAGAACTTCTACCGCGAGTACCTCTCCCGCGTCGGCTACGAGGGCGAGTGCGCGCAGATCCTCGAGCTGTTCATGTCGGGCAAGCGCAAGGAGGCGGTGGCCGCCGTCAGCGACGACATGATCGACACGCTCTACCTGATCGGCCCGAAGGCGCGGATCAAGGAGCGCTACGCGGCGTGGAAGGACTCCGGGGTCACCACGATCATCGTCGGCACCCACCAGCTCGAGGCGATCCGCGTGATGGCGGAGATCGTGCTGTGAAGATCGGCCTGCTCGGCGGCACGGGCAAGGAGGGGCGCGGCCTCGCCTCGCGCTGGGCGAAGGCCGGGCACGAGATCGTGATCGGCTCGCGTGATCCGGCCAAGGGCGACAACCTCGCGGCGGCGGACGCCGAGGTCGTCGTCGTGTGCGTCCCCTACGGCGGCCAGGCGGAGACGCTGCGCGAGCTCGCGCCGCGGCTCGAGGGCAAGGTCGTCATCGATCTGGTCGTGCCCCTGGTCCCACCCCAGGTCACCCGGGTGGTTCTGCCGCCCGGCGGCGCCGCCGCGCTCGAGGCGCAGGCGCTGCTCCCCGGCGCGCGCGTCGTCGGCGCGCTCCACCACGTCAGCAGCGTGCACCTCGGCGATCCCGAGCACGCGATGCGCGGCGACGTGCTCGTCTGCGGCGACGACGCGGCGGCCAAGGAGACGGCGATCACACTCGTCGCCGACCTCGGCATGCGCGGCCTCGACGCCGGGCCCCTGGCCAACGCGGTCGCGCTCGAGGCGATGACGCCGGTGCTGCTCTACATGAACCGGAAGTACAAGAAGGCGGGGCTCGGGCTCGCGATCGCGGGGCTGGAGGACTGACCGTGACCGTCACGTGCGCGGCGAAGCTCGAGGTGATCGCCCTCCCCGGCCTGCCCGTCGTCGCGCCCGGGGACGACCTCGCCGCGCTCGTCGCCGCCTCCCTCGCGCGCGCCGAGCTGTCGCTGCGCGACGGCGACGTGCTCGTCGTCGCGTCGAAGCTGGTCTCGCGCGCCGAGGGGCGCTTCGTCGATCTCGGCGCCACCGACCCGACGCGTCGAGCCCACCAGCTCGCCGTCCGCACCGGGCACGACCCGCGCCACGTGGAGCTCATCCTGCGCGAGAGCACGGACGTCTCGCGCGCCATCCCCGGCGTCCTGGTCACGCGCCACCGCCTCGGCTTCGTGGTGGCCAACGCGGGCATCGACTTCTCCAACGCCGCGCCACCGCCCGCCATCGCCGCGCGCGGCCGCGGGCCGTGGGCGCTGCTCCTCCCCGAGCACCCGGACGCAACCGCTTCGCGTCTGCGCGCGTCCCTCGCCGGCGAGGGCCATGGCGGCGCGCTCGGCGTCGTCATCAGCGACTCGTTCGGGCGTCCGTTCCGCTTCGGGTCCGTCGGCGTCGCCGTCGGCTCCGCCGGCCTGCCGCCGCTCTTCGACCAGCGCGGCAAGCGCGACCTCTTCGGCCGCGCCCTCGACCACACGGTGACGGCGCTCGCCGATCAGGTCGCGGGCGCCGCCGACCTCGTCGCCGGCCAGGCCGACGAAGGCCGCGGCGTCGTGCTGGTGCGCGGCCTGCGCTTCGACGCCGATGACGCCGGCGCGGCGACGATCGTCCGCCCCGCCGACCAGGACGTGTACGCGTGAAGATCGTCGCGCTCTCGGGTGGCGTCGGTGGCGCCAAGCTCGTCGACGGCCTGGCCGCGGTCGTGCCGGCCGAGGCGCTCGCCGTCGTCGTCAACACCGGCGACGACTTCGTGCACTGGGGCCTGCGCATCTGCCCCGATCTCGACACCGTCATGTACACGCTGGCGGGGCTCGCCCACCCGACGCAGGGCTGGGGCCTCGCCGAGGAGAGCTGGGGCGCGTTCGCGATGGTCGAGCGCCTCGGCGGTCCGGCGTGGTTCCGCCTCGGCGATCGCGATCTCGGCGTGCACCTGGTGCGCACCCAGCGGCTGGCCTCGGGCGCGCCGCTGTCGACGGTCACCGGCGAGCTCTGTCACGCGCTCGGCGTCCGCGCGCGCGTCCTGCCGATGTGCGAGACGCCGCGACCCACGCTGCTCGACACCGAGGCCGGCACGCTCGACTTCCAGGAGTGGCTGGTGCGCCGCCGCGGCGCGCCCGCGGTGTCGCGGGTGTGGTCGTCCGGGCCCTCGGCGCCCTCGCCGCTCGTGCTCGACGCCATCGCCGCCGCGGAGCTGGTCGTCATCGGCCCGTCGAACCCGTACGTCTCGATCGACCCGATCCTCGGCCTCGACGGCGTGCGCGCCGCGATCGCGGGCAAGCCGGTGATCGCGGTCTCGCCGATCGTCGGCGGCCGCGCGGTGAAGGGGCCGCTGGCGCCGATGATCGAGGCCCTCGCGCGACGCGCGCCGTCGCCGGCGGCGATCGCCGACCACTACGCCGGGCTCGTCACCGGCCTCGTCCTCGAGGAGGGCGACGAGCCACCCGCGGGCGTCGCCGCATGCGCGACGCGCACGGTGATGACCTCACGCGACGACCGCGTGCGCCTGGCCCGCGAGGTCATCGCGTTCGCCGAGGAGCTCGGGCGATGATCCGGCAGACCCTCGGGCACCTGCGCCTCCGCGGCACGTGGGCCGTCGTGCCGGCGCGCAGCTTCGCCAGCGGCAAGTCGCGGCTCGCCGCCGCCGCTGGCCACGGGCGCGACGAGGTCGCCCGCGCGCTCTTCGATCGCGTGGTCGCGGCCGCCCAGCGCGCCGCCGCGATCGATGGCGTGCTCGTCGCCACCGACGGCGACGACGTCACCGTGACCGCGCGCGAACATGGCGCCCTCGTCCTCCGCGACGGACCCGCCGCGCCCTTCGCCGGGGTGATCGATCGCGCCCTCGCCGTCCTCGCCGGTCGCGGCGCGTCGGCGGCCGTGGTCGTGATGGCCGACCTCCCCTTCCTCGGGCCGTCCCACGTCGACGACCTGTGCGCGGCGCTAGACGGTGCGGACCTGGTGCTTGCGCCGGATCGCGATCAGCTCGGCACCAACGCCCTCGCCCTGCGCCTGCCCGCCGCCTTGCCCACGCGCTTCGGCCACCGCGACAGCTTCTCGCGCCACCTGGTCAGCGGCGCCGCCGCCGGCCTGCGCGTCGCGATGGTCCGCGCCCACGGCCTCGCCTTCGACCTCGACACCCCCGCCGACCTCGAGGAGCTGCTGGCGGCCTCGTCGGGCCCGGAAGCGAAACCGCTCGTCACGGGTGAGGGCAGCGTACGTCCCGAAGGTCGCCGCCGCGTCACCGACACGATCCAGCGCATCGCCCTCGCCGTCACGCGCACCGGGACGAGCGACGAGGTGGTACAGCGTGGTGCGCTCGACGGCGACGCGACCGGCGTTGTGTGCGACCCGATGTAGCTCCGCGGGCGTGGCGAGCTGACCGTGGCGCGCCCCCGCCGACGTCGAGATGCTCTCGTTCATCAGCGTGCCGCCGAGATCGTTGACGCCGCACGCGAGCAGGTGCTCGGCGACGCGCAGCCCCTCCTTCACCCACGACACCTGCAGGTTGGGGACGTCGGCGCCGACCATCACGCGCGCGAGGGCGTGGGTGCGCACGACGTCGAGGCCACCGGGGCCGGGCCGCACGCCAGGTTGCGCGGCGAAGAGCGGCGCCTCCTCGTGGACGAAGGACAGCGGCACGAGCTCGGTGACCCCGCCCGTGTCGCGCTGCAGGTCGCGGATCGTCTCCAGGTGGCGCAGGCGGTCGGCGGGCGACTCGAGGTGACCGTACATCATCGTCGCGGTCGTGCGCAGGCCGAGCTCGTGCGCGGTGCGCACGACCCCGAGCCACTCGGCGCTGGTGATGCGGCCCGGCGCGAGGCGCGCGCGCACGTCGTCGTCGAGGATCTCCGCCGAGGTGCCGGGCAACGAACCCAGCCCGGCCTCGCGCAGCGCCTGCAGGTACTCGCGGAGCGGCAGGCGCGCGCGGTGGGCGCCGTACTTCACCTCCTCCGGCGAGAAGGCGTGCACGTGGATCGCGGGCACCGCGCGCTTCACCGCGCGCACCACGTCCACGTAGAACATCCCGTCGATCCCCGGCGCGAGCCCGGCCTGGATGCAGACCTCGGTCGCGCCGAGCGCGTGCGCCTCGACGGTCCGGCGCACGATCTCCTCGATGTCGAGGAAGTAGCCCTCCTCGGAGCGACCGTTGCGCGAGAACGCGCAGAACGCGCACTTCTTCACGCAGACGTTGGTGAAGTTGATGTTGCGGTTGACGACGTAGGTCACGAGGTCGCCGGCCTGCTGCGCGCGCAGGGCGTCGGCGGTGGCGCACAGCGCGTGCAGATCGGCGCCGGTCGCCTCGGTGAGCGGCAGGAGCTCGCGCCACGACGCCCGCCGACCGGCGAGCGTCGCGTCGAGGGCAGCGCGCGCCGAGAGGGTCACGCGGCCTGCTCGCGGGCGAGGTACGGCGCCAGCTCGGGCGCCACGAACGCCGGCCGGTTCCACGCGTCGTGCAGCGGCAGGCGCGGCGCGAGCGTGAAGCCGGCCGCGCGGCAATCGGCGGCGAGGCGATCGAGGTGTGGCCACGCGTACGTCCGGTTGATGAAGTCCGGGGTGAGCGGTGAGATGCCGCCGAGATCGTTCACGCCCGCGGCGAGCAGCGGGGCCACGTCGGTCGTCAGGTTGGGCGGCGCCTGCACGGTGATCTCGTCGTCGAGGACGAGGCGGGCGAGCGCGATCGCGCGGGTGTGGGCGTCCTCGTCGAGCTCGCGCGCGCCCACCATGGGCGTGGCGGCGTGCGCACGGAAGCGCTGGACGATCACCTCCTGGACGTGGCCGTGGCGGCGGTGGACGTCGCGGATGGCGACGAGCGTGTCGAGGCGCTCGGCCTCGGTCTCGCCGATGCCGACGAGGACACCGCTGGTGAACGGGATGCGCAGCCGGCCCGCGTCCTCGTGCATCGCGAGCCGCACCGCGGGGCGCTTGTCGGGCGCGCGGTGGTGAGGACCGCCCTTCGCGCAGAGGCGCTCGCTCGTCGACTCGAGCATGAGCCCCATGCTCGCGTTGAGCGGGCGCAGGCGGGCGAGCTCGGCGGCGTCGAGGATGCCGGCGTTCGTGTGCGGCAGGAGGCCGGCGTCGAGGGCCGCGCGGCAGGCCCAGACCAGGTAGTCGACCGTCGACGCGAAGCCCCAGCCGGCGAGCAGCGCGCGGTACGACGCAAAGACGGCCTCGGGGCGATCGCCCAGGCAGAAGAGCGCCTCGGTGCAGCCGAGCGTCCGCGCCTGCACGAGCGACGCCGTGACCTCGTCGGGCGTCATCGTCCGCGCGCCCGGATCCTTGGGCGAGCGCCGGAACGCGCAGTAGTCGCACACGTCGCGACAGAGGTTGGTGAGCGGCAGGAAGACCTTGGGCGAGTAGGTGACGCGCGCGCCCCACCGGCGATCGCGCCGCGCCGCGGCAGCCGCGACGAGCTCGGCGGTCGGCAGCGCGAGCAGCGACCGCTCGTCGCACCTCATGCGCCGGCCTTGGCCGCGTCGAGGAACGCGGGGCGCTCGCCGCCGCCGTGGACCACGAGGGCCGTGCCGCTGACCCAGGCGGCGAGCGGCGAGGCGAGGTAGAGACAGGCGCTCGCCACGTCCTCGGGGGTGCCCATGCGCCCGAGCGGGATGGTCGCGTCGACGGCGGCGATGCCGGCGTCGCTGCCGTAGTGGAGGTGCGCCTGCTCGGTCCGGATCGGGCCGGCGACGACGGCGTTCACGCGCACCCGTGGCGCCCACTCGACGGCGAGCGACTGGGTGAGGTTGATGAGCCCGGCCTTGGCCGCGCCGTACGCGGCGGTCCCCGGCGAGGGGCGGACGCCGCTCACGCTCGCGATGTTCACGATGACGCCGCCGGTCTCCTGGGCCTGCATGATCGCGTTGGCGCGCTGCGCGAGCCACAGGGGTGCGATCAGGTTGAGCTGGATGATCGACGCCGAGAAGCGCGGCGACACGGTCGCGGCGTCGGCCGGAGGCGAACCGCCGGCGTTGTTGACCAGCACGTCGAGACGGCCCCAGCGTTCGGCCACCCCGGCGCACAAGCGATCGACCTGCTCGACGTCGCGGACGTCGCACGCGACGAAGCTCGCCTGCCGCGCGCCGGCCGCGGGCAGGTGCTCGGGCGGCTGGCGGCCGCAGACGACGACCTCGGCGCCGGCCTCGAGAAAGCGCACGGCGATCCCGCGGCCGATGCCCCGGCTCCCGCCGGTGACGAGGACGACTTTCCCGTCGAGATCGAGGGGATTTGTCATGGACGGTCCGAGTGAAACATGTTCTATTCTGACCTGCAAGCCATGAGCGAGCGAGTCCGCGAGCGAGCGACCTCCGTACAGGCCGAGCCGGCGATCCTCGCCGAGGGAGGCCGATCGACATGGGCCCTCTGGCCCCGGCCGGAGGGCCCATGACCGCGGACAGGACCCCAGGGCTCTCGTTCTCCGTCGACGACCGCGGGATCGCGGAGGTGGTGATGGCCCGGCCGCCGGTCAACGCGCTCGACATCGCGGGCTGGCAGGCGCTGGCCGATCGGCTCCGTTCGCTCGGCGCCGATCCCGCGGTCCGCGTGGTGATCCTGGCCGCCGAAGGACGCGGCTACAACGCCGGCGTCGACATCAAGGAGATCCACAACGCGGCCAACAAGCACGCCGCGCTCGTCGCGGTGAACCGCGCGTGCGCGAACGCGTTCGCGGCGGTGTACGAGTGCGAGGTGCCGGTCATCGCCGCGGTCCACGGCTACTGCCTGGGCGGCGGCATCGGTCTCGCCGGCAACGCCGACGTCGTCGTCGCCTCCGACGACGCGACCTTCGCCCTGCCCGAGGTCGATCGCGGCGCGCTCGGCGCGGCGACCCACCTGGCCCGGCTGGTGCCGCAGCACCTCATGCGCGCGATGGTCTACACCGGCCGCAAGGTCCCCGCCGCCGACCTCGCGCGCTTCGGCTCCGTGCTCGAGGTCGTGCCGCGCGAGAAGCTCCGCGCCGCGGCGCGCGCCGTCGCCGCCGAGATCGCCGCCAAGCCACCGGTCGCGATCCGCGCCGCCAAGCAGTCGCTCAACGGCATCGACCCCGTGGACGTGCGCAAGAGCTACCGCTACGAGCAGGGCTTCACGTTCGAGCTCACGCTCGCCGGCGTGGGCGACGAGCAGCGCGCGGCGTTCTCGGAGAAGACGGAGAAGAAGGACCGGACGTCGTGACCCGCGACAAGCGCATGAAGATCGAGGACGTCGTCGCCGAGCTGCGCTCGGGGATGACGATCGGCATCGGCGGCTGGGGCTCGCGGCGCAAGCCGATGGCGATCGTGCGGGCGATCCTGCGCTCGTCGCTCGAGGATCTCACCGTCGTCACGTACGGCGGCCCCGACGTCGGGCTCCTGTGCGCCGCCGGCAAGGTGAGGAAGCTCGTCACCGGCTTCGTCTCGCTCGACTCGATCCCGCTCGACCCGTGGTACCGCCAGGCGCGGCAGAAGGGCGCGCTCGAGGTCCGCGAGTACGACGAAGGCATGCTGCAGTGGGGTCTCTACGCGGCGTCGCTCCGCCTGCCCTTCCTGCCCACGCGCGCCGGGCTCGGCTCCGACGTGCTGGCGCTCTGCCCCGAGCTGCGCACCGTGACCTCGCCGTACGATGACGGCGAGGAGCTGGTCGCCGTGCCGGCGATCGAGCTGGACGCGGCGATCTGCCACCTCAACCGCGCCGACGCCGCCGGCAACGCGCAGTTCCTGGGGCCGGATCTCTACTTCGACGACCTGTACCTCGGGGCGGCGAAGCGACGCTTCATCTCGGTCGAGCGCGTGGTGGCGACGAGCGAGCTCCTCGCCGAGGGCTCGGTGCACACCCTGCGGATCCACCGCGGCATGGTCGACGGCGTCGTCGAGGCGCCGCGGGGCGCGCACTTCACCGAGTGCCCTCCCGACTACGGCCGCGACGAGGAGCTGCAGGCCCGCTACGCCGCGGCCGCCGCCGACCCGGCGGCGTGGAACGCGTTCTACCAGGAGTACGTGTCTTGAACCCGGCGCGCCACGAGATCTGCGCGGTCGCGCTCGCCGAGACCTTCCGCGGCGACGGCGAGATCCTCGCCAGCCCGATCGGTGTCCTCCCCGGCATCGCGGCGCGGCTGGCGCGCGCGACGTTCGCGCCGGACCTGATGCTGTCGGACGGCGTGGCGTCGCTGGTCGATGCCCAGGGCGCCGTCGAGGGCTGGCTGCCGTATCGCACCGTGTTCGACGTCGTCTGGTCGGGGCGCCGGCACGTCGTCATGGGCGCGTCGCAGATCGATCGCCACGGCAACCAGAACATCGCGTGCGTCGGCGATCCGCGGAAGCCCAAGGCCCAGCTCCTCGGCATGCGCGGCGCGCCCGGCAACACGATCAACCACACGACGAGCTACTGGGTGCCGTCGCACTCGCGCCGCGCCTTCGTGCCCAAGGTCGACGTGGTCACCGGCGTCGGCTACGACCGGGCCGCGGCGCTCGGCCCGCGCGCCTCGCGCTTCCACGAGATCCGGCGCGTCGTCACCGACCTCGCGGTGCTCGACTTCGCCACGCCGGATCACGCGATGCGCCTCGCCTCGGTGCACCCCGGCGTCTCGCTCGCCGACGTCCTCGAGAAGACCGGCTTCCCGCTGGTCTTCGCCGAGCCCGTGCCGGTCACGCGGCTGCCGACCGACGAGGAGCTCCGCCTGCTGCGCACCGTCATCGATCCGCAGGGACGCGGGGCGAAGGAGGTCCCCGCGTGACGAGCGCCAGCCGCGAGGAGTGGGGCCGCACGCGAAGCGTGCCCCGGGGTAGCACCCGCGACGACGCGGCCGAGCCCGTCTTCGGGCGAGCCGGCGCGAGGGGGCAATCATGAGCGCGCTCCACACGCGGGTGTGCGACCTCCTCGGCTGCCGCTATCCCATCATCCAGACCGGCATGGGCTGGGTGTCGGGCGCGCGGCTCACCGCGGCGACGAGCGCCGCCGGCGGCTTCGGCATCCTCGGCGCCGTCACGATGACGATCCCCGAGATGGAGGCAGCGATCGCCTCGGTGCGGGCGAAGACCGACCGGCCGTTCGGCGTGAACCTGCGCCCCGACCAGGCCGACCTCGACGAGCGGATCGCGATCCTCGTGCGCGAGGGCGTGAAGCTCGCGAGCTTTGCCGGGCCGCCGTCGAAGGACGTCGTCGCCCGCCTCAAGGGCGCGGGCATCCTCACCATGCCGACCGTCGGCGCGCGCCGGCACGCCGAGAAGATGGCCGGCATCGGCGTCGACCTCTTGATCGCGCAGGGCGGCGAAGGCGGTGGCCACACCGGCGACGTGCCGACGTCGTTGCTCCTGCCCTCGGTCGTCGACGCCGTGAAGATCCCGGTCATCGGCGCCGGCGGCTTCAACGACGGCCGCGGCCTCGTCGCCGCCCTCGCCTACGGCGCGAGCGGCATCGCGATGGGCACACGTTTCCTGCTCACGCAGGAGAGCACCGTCCCCGACGGCGTGAAGGACATCTACGTCAAGACGCCGGTCAGCGGCACGGTGGTCACCCGCCACATCGACGGCGCGCCCCAGCGCGTGATCCGCACCGAGGTGATCGACGGCCTCGAGCGCGCGGGCTGGTTCCGCCGCTTCTGGCGCTCGCTCGGCAACGCGTTCCGCTTCCGGCGCGCGACCGGCGGCACGCGGCTCGGCCTCCTGCGCGAGGCGCGGGCGATGCAGAAGCACCAGGAGCTGCCGCTGGCTCAGCTGCTCATGGCGGCGAACGCGCCGATGATGACGCGGGCGAGCATGGTCGAGGGGCGGCCCGAGGTCGGCATCCTGCCCACCGGCCAGGTGGTGGGCGTGATCGACGAGCTGCCGACGGTGGCGGCGCTGATCGAGCGCATCGTCGCCGACGCCGAGGCCACGCTGGCGCGGCTCGCGCCGTCCGCGGCCGGCGGCGCGTCGACGCGGAGCTTGAAGAGCGTATGACCAGCGCCACCGACACGCCCGCCGACGAAGGCGAGCTCGTCGTCACCGAGCGGCGCGGCGCCGTCGCGATCGTGACGATGAACCGCCCGCGCTACCGCAACGCGCAGAACGCGAAGATGACGTTCGCGCTCGACGCGGCGTTCTCGGCGGCGGCGGCCGACGACGGCGTGCACGCCATCGTGCTCGCCGGCGCCGGCGACCACTTCAGCGCCGGCCACGACATCGGCACGCCGGGGCGCGACATCCACCGGGACTTCGCGCGGGTCGCGACCCAGTTCTGGCCGCACGAGGACAAGGCCGGCGCCGAGGCGATGTACGTCCGCGAGGCCGAGCTCTACCTCGGCATGTGCCGGCGCTGGCGCGAGCTGCCCAAGCCGACGATCGCCATGGTCCAGGGCGCGTGTGTCGCCGGCGGGCTGATGCTCGCGTGGGTGTGCGACCTCATCATCGCCGCCGACGACGCGTTCTTCGCCGACCCGGTCCTGCGCATGGGCATCCCCGGCGTCGAGTACTTCGCGCACCCGTTCGTCATGAGCCCGCGGCTCGCGAAGGAGTTCCTGTTCACGGGCGAGCGCATGAGCGCCGAGCGCGCCGAGCGCATCGGCATGATCAACCGCGTCGTGCCGCGAGCGCGGCTCGCCGACGACACGCTCGCCATCGCCGAGAAGATCGCGGCGATGCCGCGCTTCGGGCTGGCGCTGGCCAAGAAGGCCGTCAACCAGGCCGAGGACCGGATGGGGATGCGCGACGTCATGGACGCGACCTACGCGCTCCACCACCTCGCGCACGCCCACAACGCGCTCACGACCGAGGACCACCTCGCCGGCCAGGACGCGAAGTCGATGGCCAAGGGGCTGAAGTAACCGATGGAGCTCGCGTTCTCGGCGGCCGAGGAGGCGTTCCGCGCCGAGGCGCGGGCGTGGCTGCGCGCGCACGTGCCGCGCGAGCTGCCGCCGTCGGGGAGCACCGAGGGCTTCGCCGCGCACGTCGCGTGGGAGCAGCAGCTCTTCGCCGCCGGCTGGTCGGTGGTGGCGTGGCCCAGGGCGTACGGCGGGCGCGACGCGTCGATCACCGAGTGGCTGATCTTCGAGGAGGAGTACTACCTCGCCGGGGCGCCGCCGCGGGTCACCCAGAACGGCATCTTCCTGCTCGCGCCGGCCCTGTTCGAGTACGGCACCGAGGCGCAGCGCGCGCGGATCCTGCGACCGATGGCGGCGGCCGATGTGCTGTGGGCGCAAGGGTGGAGCGAGCCGGGCGCCGGCTCGGACCTGGCGGCGGTGAAGAGCACGGCGACGAAGGTCGACGGCGGGTGGCGGCTGTCGGGGCAGAAGACGTGGAGCACGCGCGCCTCGTTCTGCCACGCGATGCACGGGCTCTTCCGCTCGGACCCGACCGCCGCGCGCCACAAGGGGCTCACCTACTTCCTGGTGCCGCTCGACGCGCCGGGCGTGCGGGTGAACGGGTTCCGCCGCCTCGACGGCGACCTCGACTTCGCGGAGATCTTCTTCGACGACGTGTTCGTGAGCGACGACGACGTGCTCGGCCCGGTCCACGAAGGCTGGAAGGTCGCGATGGCGACGACCGGCTCCGAGCGCGGCCTCACGCTGCGCAGCCCCGGCCGGTTCCTGGCAGCGGCGGAGCGCCTGGTGGACCTGTACCGGCGCCTCGGGTCCTTGGACTCGGCCTCGCGTCCGCTCGGCCTTCGCTCAGGACGAACGGACACCCGCGACGCCGTCATCCGCGCGTGGATGGATGCGCGCGCGTACCAGCTCCTCACGCTGCAGACGGTGTCGCGCATGGTCGCCGGGCACGCGCTCGGCGCCGAGTCGTCGGTGTCGAAGCTGACCTGGTCGGAGCTCGACGTGCGCCTGCACCAGGCCGCGCTCGACCTGCTCGGGCCGCTGGCGGAGCTCGAGGCCGGCTCGCCCGACGCCATCGACGGCGGGGCGTGGCTCAAGGGCTACCAGTTCGCGCTCGCGGGGCCGATCTACGCCGGCACCAACGAGATCCAGAAGAACGTCGTCGCCGAGCGCCTGCTCGGCTTGCCCAGGGACTGACCCCATGCACTTCGCGTTCACCGACGAGCAGCTCGAGCTCCAGCGCGTCGTGCGCGAGCTGCTCGCGCGCGAGTGTCCGCCGGCGCGGGTGCGCGCGGCGTGGGACGGCGCCGACGACGCGCCGCTCGCGGTGTGGCCGCAGCTCGCCGGGGTCGGCGTCGTCGGCATGACCGCGCCCGAGCGGTTCGGCGGGCTCGGCATGGACGAGCTCGATCTGGCGCTCGTGCTCGAGGAGAGCGGGCGGGCGGCCCTGCCCGAGCCGCTGATCGAGCACACGGCGGTGGCCGTCCCGCTCGTCGCCGAGACCGCCGACGACGCGTTCTGTGACCGCTGGCTGGGCGCGGCGGCGGCGGGCAAGGCGACGCTCGCCGTCGGCCTCGGCGGCGCGCCGTTCGTCACGGGTGCCGCGCGGGCGCGGCTCCTCGTGCTCGAGCACGCGCGCGGCGACGACGTCGAGCTGCACGCGGTCGAGACGTCGGCCGTGACGCTCGTGCCGCAGCGCTCGGTCGACGGCACGCGCAAGCTGGCGCGGGTCGAGTGGCGCCCGGGCGCGGGCACGTGCCTCGCGCGCGGCGAGCGGGCCCGCGAGGCGCTCGCGCGCGCGTTCGACCGCGGCGCGTTCGCGACCGCGGCCGAGCTGATCGGCGTCGCGCGCCGGCTGGTCGAGATGACCGTCGCGTACGTCAAGCTGCGCACCCAGTTCGGCAAGGCGGTCGGGAGCTTCCAGGCGGTGAAGCACATGCTCGCCGAGGCCCACGTCGCGATCGAGCTGGCGCGCCCGTGCGTGCACCGCGCGGCGTACGCCCTCGCCCGACGAGAGCCGGCGGGCGAGCGGGCGATCCACGTCTCGATGGCCAAGGCCTACGCCTCCGACGCGGCGACGCGGGCGGCGCGCGCCGCGCTCCAGTGCCACGGCGCGATCGGCTACTCGTACGAATACGACCTGCACCTGTGGATGAAGCGCGCGTGGGTGCAGGCCGCCGCGTACGGCGACGCCGCCTGGCATCGCGCGCGCATCGCGACCGCCGTCCTCGGCGGCGAAGAAGGAGCTTCCCGTGGCTGATGCGTTCATCGTCGAGGCCGTCCGTTCCCCGGTCGGCCGCAAGAAGGGCGGGCTCTCCGCCGTGCACCCCGCCGACCTCGGCGCCCACGTCCTGCGCGCGCTGGTCGAGCGGAGCGGCATCGACCCCGCCGCGGTCGACGACGTCATCTTCGGCTGCGTCGACACGATCGGCCCGCAGGCCGGCGACGTCGCGCGCACGTGCTGGCTCGCCGCCGGCCTGCCCGACCACGTCCCGGGCGTGACCGTCGACCGCCAGTGCGGCTCGTCGCAGCAGGCCGTCCACTTCGCGGCGCAGGCGGTGATGAGCGGGACCGCGGACGTCGTCGTCGCCGGCGGCGTGCAGAACATGTCCATGATCCCCATCGGCGCGGCGATGACCTCGGCGCAGCCGCTGGGCTTCAGCGATCCGTTCAGCGGCTCGAAGGGCTGGAAGGCGCGCTACGGCGACCGCATGGTGTCGCAGTTCCACGCCGCCGAGATGATCGCCGAGAAGTGGCAGTGCTCGCGCGACGACATGGAGGCGTTCGCGTTCGCGAGCCACCAGCGAGCGATCGCGGCCACCGACGCCGGCTGGTTCCAGCGCGAGATCGCGCCGGTCGGCGAGGTCGCCGCCGACGAGGGCCCGCGCCGCGACACGACGCGCGAGAAGATGGCGACCTTGCAGCCGCTGGCACAGGGCGGCCGGCTGACCGCGGCGGTCGCGAGCCAGATCTCCGACGGCGCGGCGGCGCTGCTCGTGGTGAGCGAGGCGGCGCTGAAGGCGCACGGCCTCCGGCCGCGGGCGCGCATCCACCACATGAGCGTACGCGGCGACGACCCGATCTGGATGCTGACGGCGCCCATCCCGGCCACGAAGCACGCGCTCGCGCGCACGGGTCTGACGATGAAGGACATCGACCTCGTCGAGATCAACGAGGCCTTCGCGCCGGTGGTCCTGGCGTGGCAGAAGGACCTCGACGCCGACCTCGCGAAGGTGAACGTCAACGGCGGCGCCATCGCCCTCGGCCACCCGCTCGGCGCGACGGGCGCGCGCCTCATGACCTCGCTCCTCCACGAGCTCGAGCGACGCGGCGCGCGCTACGGCTTGCAGACGATGTGCGAGGGCGGCGGCCAGGCCAACGTCACCATCCTCGAACGCCTGTAGCGCGGCGCGGCCCCATCGAGGATCCGACTCCTGGGCGACGTCACGGCGGCGTGCTCTGTCCGACGTTGTCGAGCCCCCAGCACGCGATCGTTCCATCGGGCCGCAGCCCACAGGTGTGGAGATTGCCAGCCGCGACCTGCTGGAACTGCCCCGCCGCGGGTGTCGTCTGTCCCTCCGAGGTGCGCCCCCAGCATGCGACCGAGAAGTCCGCGCGTACGGCGCAGGCGTGAGCGCCGCCCGCGCTGAGCTGCACGAACGCTCCCGCCGCCGGGGACAGCTGCCCTTCGGAGGCTCTCCCCCAGCACGCGATGTTGCCGTCCGTTCGCAGCCCGCACGTGAACGCGTCGCCGCCCGCCAGCGCGGAGAAGCGCATTCCGCTGGGCGGCGTGGCCTGCCCCAGGTCGTCGTGCCCCCAGCAGCGCGCGGCGCCATCGGCCTCGAGCGCGCAGGCGTGTCCTCCGCCGGAGGCGACGTGCACGAAGGTGCCACTCGGGACCGAGGTCTCGTTGAACTGGCCGCCTCCCCAGCACACGAGGGTCCCGTTGGTGCGCAGACCACATGCGTGCGTGGTGCCCGCGGTGACCTCGCGGAACGTCCCGGTCGGGGGCGTCGACTGTCCCCGGTCGTTCAGGCCCCAGCAGCGAACCGTCGACGCGGTCGTCAGTCCGCAGGTGAACTCTCCGCCCGCCGAGACCCGCAGCCAGGAATCGCTCGGCACGGCCCGTTGCCCCTGCGCGTCGGAACCCAGCACGTCGCGACACCCGCGGCCGACACCGCACACGAGTGATCGATGCCTGCGGCCACGCCGGGCGATGGCCCGGCCGCGTCGATCGCGCCGGGGGCATCGATGGGCTCGACGGCATCCACCTCGCGCGCGTCGGTGGCACGCGATGGAGCCCGCTCGAAGCTACACGCCGTACAGACCACGAGGCTCACCGGTGCGAGCAGACGCATGCTCAGAAGCCTCCACGCACGACGAAGCCGCCCGCCGACGTGTCCGCGAACGGACGAACCGCCACGCGGTCGGTCGTCGCGGAACGCCCCGTGAACCAGAGGTACGCGGCTGCGCCTCCGGCGATCGCGCCGGCCACGCCCAACCCCTGGGCGAAGTAGCGCTTGTCGTTCGCGCGCTCGAAGAGGTCGTCGCGCATCGAGCTCTCGGGCTCGTACAGATAGTCATCATAGGTCCCGCGAGCCGACATCTCGAAGTAGGTGGCCGCCGCGAGCGACGCGACCGCAACGGCGCCGACGCCGAGCGCGAACGCGCGCCGTCGGTTCGCCGACGTCCCTTCGGCAGGCGCGGGCGGCGGGTCAGGCGGGAACACAGGGCCGGGCGGCACCGCGTCCGGTGTCGGCGACGCAGGATTGCGCGCGCCCACGGTCTCCACGGGCGTCACGACCACGGCATCGAAGCGCGGCACCTCGACCGACTGCTTGTCGCGTTCGGGCGCGACCGTGACCCGATGCGACCAGGCTTCGCGCCCGGGCACCTTGGCGGCAACGTCGTACGTCCCACCGTCGATGGGGATGGCGCGGTTCCAGGTGACCTCGTCGATCGCCACGCCGTCGCGCGTGATCGTCAACCCGGCGATGCGACTTGCCTCCGGTACGTTGACGATGAGGTACGACAACCGCGGCTCGAGGAGATCGGCGCGGCGCTGCGCCGCCTGCACGGTCGCGGCCTGCTGAGGGTCTGCGCGCAGGGCGCTCGCCGCCTGGAGAAACAGCCCCCACGCCGTCGCGAGCTGATCGTTGCGCTCGCGGCAATCGCCGAGGTTCATGAGCGTCGAAGGATTCGGATCGAGCCGCTGACTGCCCTCGAAGAGGCTGCAGGCCTCCGCGATGCGGCCCGCCTTGAGCGCGCGCTGGCCATCGCGGAACAGCTGCTCCGCCTCGGCGACGCGCCCCGGCTCCGCGAACGCCAGGCCAGGCAACAGCGCGAACGAGGCGACGAGCATGGATCGCATCACACCCCCCTGTTCGCTGATTCTACACGGTCCGCGGAGCGTCACGGCTTCTTCGGGTTCAGCTCCCAGAGCACGTTGACGATGACCCAGCGACCGTCGACGCGCGCGACGTGCAAGTAGTCGACCCAGTCGCTCGCCACCACCTTGACGCTGGCCGCGTTCTCGAAGCGATCGAGGATCGTGACGACCTTCTTCTGCTTCGCCGGCGGCGTCTTCGTGCCGCCGCCGGCGCGGACGTTGGCGACGAGCTTCGACGCGCCCATGTTCTCGATGCGGCTCCCGCCCCCATCCGTGATGACGATGCGCTTCTGGAGCTCGGGATGAACCGCGCGCGCCATGCGGTCGGGGTCACCCTCGTACCAGCCCTCGATGTAGTCGAGCGCGGCGAGCTCGATCGCCCGGGCGTCCGGATCGACGGGCGGTGGACGCCTGGCCGGTTTGGCAGGCTGCGCGTGGGCGGCGACGGCGACGAGGAGCAGCAGGGGGATCGCGAGGGTCGAGCGCATGGACCGCGACGGTAGCGAGATCCGCCGACCGGGTCACGCGCTCAGCGCAGGCCGCCCATCCACGCCGCGCTCATCGTCGCGACGTTCACGCAGACCGCATAGAACGTGAAGCTCTGCGACACCGTATCCTCGTTGCGCACCTGCGTGTTCCAGACCGAGGCGTTCTGCGGGTAGCTCGCGACGATGTACGTCGGCGCGGTGAAGTTCGCGGGGCGCGCGCCGCCACCGATCGCACGCTTGGTGCCGGGGCATACGAGCGCGACGCCGCCGACCTGGCCGGCGTTGATCGTGAGCACCATGGTGACGATCTGGTGATCACTCGTTCCCGGTGGCCCCACCGGGCCCGGCGGCCCCTCTGGTCCACGCGCGCCGTTGTTGCCCGGTGCGCCGGTCTCTCCCTGCGGCCCCTGCGGGCCGATCGGGCCGACGTCGCCCTGCGGTCCCTGCGGCCCCTGAAGTCCGATGGGTCCCATCGGTCCCGCCGGACCAGCGTCGCCTTGCGGTCCCGCCGGTCCCATCGGACCGACTGCACCTTGATCACCCTGCGGGCCCATTGGCCCCATCGGGCCCATCGGGCCCTCGGGACCGACGTCACCCATCGGGCCCATCGGTCCCATCGGGCCGACCGCACCTTGATCACCTTGCGGTCCCATCGGGCCCATCGGGCCGACGTCGCCCTGCAAACCCATCGGGCCCATCGGACCGACCGCACCTTGATCGCCTTGCGGTCCCATCGGGCCCATCGGACCCATCGGGCCGACGTCGCCCTGCAAACCCATCGGGCCCATCGGTCCCATCGGGCCGACCGCACCTTGATCGCCTTGCGGGCCCATCGGGCCC
>DDTA01000019.1 GCA_002344285.1 Myxococcales bacterium UBA2376 | reverse complement strand
CGGCTTGACGATCTTCTGGTTGACTGCGAGCCCACTGATCACGGCGCTTCCGGCGCCGCCGACCACGGCGGCGAGCGCGTCCTTCCACCCGGGCAGCGGCGCCCGACGGGGCATGTAGCGCCGCCGGGGCGCCGCGCCGGCCGGGGCCGCGTTGCGGCGCCCGTGCTTCTTCTTGTGCTTTTTCATGACGTTCTCCTCTGTGTTGGTTGATGAGCCGTCGCGGCGCGCTACGCGGCCCGACGGAGGGGCGAGAGCGGGCAGCCATCGCAGACCGCGGGGCGCACGAGCGGGCGCACGGTCGACAAGGGTGCCCGGACGACGACGCGCGGCATCGTCGGCAGCGGCGCAGCGGGCGGCGGCGCCTCGACCTGATCGCGCAAGTACGCGCGGACGTAGTCGGCGCCCTGCTCGACGGTGTGATCCATGAGGGCGGCGATCCAGCCGTCACGGGCGGCGTCGGTCAGCTCGGCCGCTTCGCTCCGCACCAGCGTGCGCTCGGACGGCGTCAGCTCGCTGTAGATCGCGCGCAGGTGGTGCCAGACCGACGGCGCCATCGGCGGGCGTGCAAGAGCGGCCGGCGCCGCCGCCGGCACGTGATCGAGAGGGAGCCCGAGCCGTTCGAGCATCCGGGCCATCTCCTCCGCACCGAGCCCGAGGTCGGCATCGAACAGGCGCACGAGGAGCGCCGCCGTGAACATCACGTCCTCCCGCGGCTCGACACGCGGGCGCTTGCCGCGCACGAGGGCGCGGATGTAGCGGTGTGCGACGCGAACGCGGCGCGTGCCCTCCCGCCAGCCGGCGACGTCCTTGCGCGCCAGCTCGAAGGCCCAGGCGATGAGATCGTCGAGGGCGACGATCGCGGGGCCGTAGTCAATGTGACGTTGCGAGCGGCCGGGCACGCGCTTCTTGGGCGCCGTGGCGGGGTTGTTGGTCGGAGTGGTGGCCTTGGACATGGGGGCATTCCTTCGTGCCGAGGGCAGACCTCGGCCGTTGAGCCGCGCGCCGCGTGATCGCGGTCGGTCGGCGGGTTCAGGTGCGCGCGCTCGGCTGAGCGCGGCGCGGAATCAGTTTGGCGACGGCTGTCTCGAGAGAGCGTCCGGAGTTCGGACCCTGGAGCTCTCAGAGCTTGCCGGCGAGCCAGCGACCGGCGAGCGCCTCGGGCGTGAGCGCGTCGAGCGTGCCGACCATCGGCGGCGGCTTGGCGAGGCTTCCGAGCGTGCGGCCCTCGCGGTTCAGCTCGCGCTCCATCGTCGCGAGGATGGCCGGCGTCGCACCGAGCGCGGCGAGCTTGAGGCGCAGGGCTTCGATCCCGACCTGCATCCCGAGCCGGCCGCCGATGCGACCGAGGGCGCCGAGGAGCGCAATGTCGGGCCGGAGCGTGTAGCCGCCGATCCGCAACTCGGGCGCGTTGCGGGCGCCGCACGGCGCCGTCTTCGCCTTCCACTGCTCGGCAGCGCCCTGGTCGAGCTTGTCGATCGCGCGGGCGGCTGTCTCGACGAGGCGCGGGCCGTGCGTGCCCCAGAGCCGCGCTTCGCGCTCGGCAAGCGCGAGCATGAACGCGATGTCCTTGGCGTCGCCGAGACAGAGCGGCTCGCCGACGAACAGCGCGCGGACCGCTCGCTGCGCGTTGCGCACGCGGCGCACGCCGTCGCGGTAGCGGCATGCCGGCTCTTCGGCGATCTCGGCGATCCACGAGACCGTCTGCTCGGGGGTGCGCGCCAGCGTGGTCGCGTTGCGCATCGTCGCGGCCTGGCGGAACAGCGCGGCTGCGAGCGCGTTACGCGACTGGTACGGATCGAGGACGACGGGCTCGCCGTCTTCGACTGGGAACGTGTGCAGGCCGTTCGGCGTGTTCGCCGTGGCGAGCCTCCGCACCGGGCGCGGGTCGATGTGCTCGGCGGCGGCAAGGTACGTCGCCGAGACCTCCACGCAGTTCATCGCGGGCGCGTTCTTGCGCAAGCGCTGCACGGGATGACAGGCGTCGATCTTCGGGCTTTCGCTTGGGTCGCCGGTGTCGGGCAGATGCTCGCGCGAGCGGAGGTCATGGATCAGGGATTCGGTGTCGGCGTGCTGCCGCGCGAGCGCGAGGATCTCGGGGTCGCGGTCGCGCACCCAGCGCACGACCTCCTCGGTGATGGCGCCGAGGCAAACGTCATCCTCCAGCTCGCCCGGATGCAGGTTGGTGTGAAGGGGAACGGCGATCACGGCTGACTCTCTTTCTTGGTGCGCTCCGCGATGGCGGCGCGCACCAGCTCGACGGATTGCTCGACGGTGAGGGTGGACAGCTCGGCGAGCCACCGGGCGCGCTGCTCGTCGCCCATGCGCTTGACGACGGCTCTGGCGATGGCTCGCTCGGGCGGTTCGAGGGCGTGCAGGATGGCCATGAGGTGAGCGGCCTGCTCGGGCGTGGGCATCGCGCTCGCCGCGTTGCGGACCTCGGTCGCCGGCCCAGCCGTCGGCGCGGTGGTCGGCACCGTGGCCGAGCTGGTCGGTGGCGCCGAGCTGGTCGGCGCAGCCGCCGACACGTCGGCCGGCGGTGGGGCCGGCGGCGGCGCGGCCGGCGGTGGCGGCGGCGCGGCCGGCGACAGGTCGGCCGGGGGCGTCGAGCTCGTCGGCACGACCGGCGCCGTCGTGCGCGTCTTCGCGGCCTCCGCGCGCTGCGCAGCACGGTCGAGCATCCACGTCTCGAACGCGCTCGACACCTCCCGCGCGATGTCCTTGATGTCCTGCATGACGCCGTTCGCCCCGTCCTCGCCGTCCTCCTCCTCGTCGTCCTCCTCCTCCTCGTCGCGCTCGTGGAGCGACGCGGAGAACTGCTTGAATAGCTCGCGCAGATCCGCGGTCGCGACGGTGCGCATCACCTTGCGCGTCTCCTTGAGCGTCTTCCGCTGCTCGCGCATAACGGCGGCGAGCTGGTTGATGAGCGTCTCCGACTGCCGCGTGTTCGACTCGACGAGGTGCCGCACGAGTTCATCGGCGGCGCCGCCGCCCGCCGCGTTGCGCGGCGCCGCCGCGATCGACACGTAGAACGGCTTCACGCCCGGGATGGGGCGGCGGTTCTGGTCCACTTGATCGCCGCGGTAATAGCCGGCGACGCCGTCGACGAGGTCTCGCAGCTCCACGTAGCTGATGTCCACCGGTGTATAGAGCGGCGCGCCCCCGTTGCGCTTGTCGTGAACGATGCGCGGTGCGCCGCGCGTGCCCGGGTTCGGGAAGTAGCGCCACCGGATCTCCGTGCAGGTCGCGTGCGGCTCGGCCGGCTCGCCTTCCTGATCGAAGTGAATCTCAGACATGACGCGCCTCCCGCGGCTCGGTCATTGTCATCGCGCCCCGCATGGAGCCATCCGCCGCTGCGCGATCCGAAAGCAACAGGTCGATCGCGCGACCCATGTCGTTTTCGATCTCGCTCTCGATGACGTCGCGCATGGAGCCATCCGCCGCTGCGCGATCCGAAAGCAACACATCGATCGCGCGACCGATGTCGTTTTCGATCTCGCTCTCGATGGCGTCGCGCATGGAGCCATCCGCCGCGCCGCGATCCGAAAGCAACAGGTCGATCACGTGCCCCATGTCGTTTTCGATCTCACTCTCGATGGCGTCGCGCATGGAGCCATCCGCCGCTGCGAGAGCAGCAAGCAACGGATCGATCGCACACCCGACGTCATTCCACTGCGCACTGATCCGCGCCTGCTCTCGATCGAGGCGCGCGCCTCATTGATCGAGCGCGCGCGAACCTTCTTTGGTCGAGCGCGCCACCCGCGCGGCAAATAATCGCCGCATTTTCTCCCGCCTCATTCATTCCCCACCGCAATCGAGGACTTGCGCAACGCGATTTCTGGCGCGCACGGCACCGTCGGCGACGGTCCTTCGACGTCAGACCAGCGCGGTACAAGTTCTTCCCCGGTGCCAGCCGGGGAAGAAAGGCTGCTCCGAATGGCCCACCGTGCTCCCGTCCTTCCATCCCCTGATCTGATCGAGCGCATCAAGCGCGAGATCGCTGCGCCCGGCTTCCTTCGTGACCTCACGATGTGGGCTGAGCGCCAGGTCGGGCGCGGCCTCTCGATCGAGAACCGCCTCGAACCGAACAAGGCGACCGACATCGTCAACGCGGCGATCGTCGCCACACTCGAAGGTGTGCGCCGGTGGGACCCGGTAGCACGTCCGCTGCGCCGTCACCTGGAGCAGACGATCAACTCGAAGCTGTGGCACGAGTACGACCGCACGCGACGCCGCCGACACATCCCACTCGACACGACGAGCGTGGACGACTCGCACGACGAGGCCGCGATCGATGTCGAGATGTCGCTACGCCGCGAGGACCCACGCACGCGCCCGGATGGCTTGCTCGCACAGCGGGAGGTGCAGGCGCGGATCTTCGAGGTGCTGCGCGCCCGCGCCGGCACCGATCGCGCGCTTCTGGAACTGCTCGACACCTACGAGACGCACGTCCATCGCGAGGGCGAGGTCTCGGTGCAACTCGGCCTCAACGAGCGCTCGTTCTGGAACCTCGTCCGACGGTTCCACACGGCGCGCGGACACGTCCCGGCCGAACTGCGCGAGAACCTCCGCGACATGCTCGCTCGCGACGGCGGTGCGCCAATCGCGACGGTCGCGAGGTACAACGGCCGGCTGGTCGAGATCGCGGTCGACGAGCCCGCGGTGAACGACTCGGCCGACACGTTCCCGGCGCTCGACACGTCCACGGACGGCGAGAGCTTCGACGCGAGCGACGATCATCACTTCGCCGCGTAGTGGGGCGCTGTGCGCGGGGCTTCGGGCGATTCCTTCACGGATGACCGCGCAGACGAACACGAACGCCACGAGGATGCGTCGCCCATCGTCCAAGACCACTCCGGATTGCACTCCCTTGCCTGTGGAGTCCGCATATCGTTGGAATTGCTTGATCAATCCGGATTGAACCACAGCGCTACAACAGTGGGACCACAACCTATCCACACACTACCAGCAGGGTATCTTGGGTATCCGGACCCAAAATCTTGTGTGCGTGCCGAAAAAGGGGCTTGCGCCTCACCAAAATGAGGACTATCCGGATGGGCAAGCGGAAGCAGTGGTCGCGCCCGGTTCGAGCCAAGAAGCGACCACCTGCCTCCAGAGTCCCCCCACCTGTCGGAGAGAAGACCCATGGAGACCATAGAGGTAGATGCTGGCGCCGTCAACGCGCCGGCCAGCGAGGTGATCGCGTTCGTCAAGAAGATGGCGGAGCGCGGCGTGTACCACCGGACGACGGCACAGCTCCGTAGCTATGCCTTGCGTCGCATCGTGAGCGTGCTTGGCAACGACGAGTCCACGGACCCGACGGCCCTCCTCGAAAACATGGACGCGCTCGTGAACCGGCTCGGCCGCGCCAACCAGGAATCCCCAGCCACCCTCAAGGATTACCGCGCGCGCGCGACGAAACTTCTGAAGGACTTCGTCGAGTACCAGCGTGACCCGCTGGGATTCCAGAAGTCGGCAAGCGAGAGCCGGCCGCCGAAGGAGAACGCGAAGAAGAAGGCGGAGAAGAAGGCTGCGAAGGATCCGGCAGAGACCACGGATACGCCGCCCGAAAAGAGCTCGCCGCTGTTCACCGCGGGCGGCGCCGCGAGCTCCACGGCGCGTTCCTTTCCGCTCGCCGATGGCCGGGACATCACGTACGTCCTCCCCGAGCCGCGCCACACTGCCGAGGAGGCGCTCCGCTTCGCCCTGCACTTGCTCACGCTTGCTGTCGACTTCGATCCGCTCCGGCCCGAGCAGGCCAGCATGTTCGCGCTTGCGCGCACGCGCCGCGATACCGATCAGTAGGCCGGTCGCCTCTGAGTCCGCCGCGCAACCGTCGAGCTGCTCAGCGGCGGCACGCTCCTCCCTGAGCGCATCGCTCGAAATGTTCACGCTGTCCCCCGACGACCGAACGTTCGGCTTCGGCGTGGTCGACAGCTCGGGTACGAGGGTCCCGCGCGACTCCCCGGAAGAACAGCGGCGACAAGAACGTGCAGGAGTGACCGCAGTGGTCACTCTCGGTAAATAGTGGAAACGCCTGTCTTTCTCGGAGAGGCTATCGCATTGGTCGGCTGGTATGCTCTAAAACGGCAGCCCGCGGGGCGTACCGATGCGAGTCTTCGAGAGAGAAAAGCTTCTCCACGCGATCATCTTCTTCACGAAGGAGACGAGGGCGTGTCACAAGCTCAAGCTCTTCAAGCTTCTCTACTTCCTCGACTTCCAGATCTACAGGGAGACGGGCAAGTCGGTGACGGGCCTCGGGTACTTCGCGTGGCCAATGGGGCCGGTCCCAAGGGATCTAGACGACGAGTTCAGCGCGCCGAGGCCTGACATGCTCGCCGCCATCAAGCTCCGAACCGAGGCTGAGGCCGATCCCGACTTCAAGGGGAAGCGACTCCACATCACGCCGCATGTGGCGTTCAGCAAAGAACACTTCACCAAGCGAGAGCTTGCTGCGATGGAGCGCCTCGCGGAAATCTTCCGCACTGCCACGGGCAAGCAGATGACGATCGCGACCCACGCGGTGGGCCTGCCCTGGCACCAGGTCTACGAGGTCGAGGGTCGTCACTGGGATGCCATCTCCTACGCGCTCGCGCTCGACTCCAAGCCCGGCTCGGTGACCGAAGAACACGCCGAGGAGATCGAGTTGGAGTCGCGGGCAGCCGTCGCGCTTTTCAAGTGAGCCGGAGAAGTGAGCGAGCGCTATCGCGCAGGCAGTGTGTGGCTGCTGAACGTCGACTTCGGTCGCGGCAATGGGAAGCAGGAGAAGTTCATCGTGCTCCTCAGCGACTGCCTGGACACGCGTTCGCTCTTCGCGTTCGCGACGTCCCAGCCACGCTACCCGACGCTGGGTGCGTCTCCATGCGGCTGCCCTTCTGCGTCCTGCTATCGTATCGATCCGGGCCAGGAGTCGTGCTGGTCGAAGACCACGTACATCCAGTTCGACAACGCGCATCCGATCACTCGCGGTGGGCTCGACGACTTCGTCAACGCCGGGAACGCGCAGTACATGAAGGCCATCGATACGGGCCGATTCCGATCGATCTTGAACTGCGCGAAGAAGTCGACGGACCTTCCCACGTGGGCGACGGACCTCGTCGACCGCACGCTCCAGGCGATCACGCTTGCGTCGACGCGCAAGCCCGTCCCCAAGACGGCGTCGCCGTCGTCCACCGCGTTCGTCAGTGCCGAGTTCACCGCCGTGTGGAAGCGATACCAAGCGTCGTGCGATGCGTGCCGAACGAGCGCATACGTGCTCGCTGAAATTGCCGAGGCCGACTTCTCACTCATCCTTCGCGGCGAGAAGCGCGCGCCCGAGAACTTCGCCATGGATGCGCAGGCCGCGTTCGAGATCGCCAACGGCGAGTGTCCCGGCTGTCAGGGCAAATGACGCCCCCGCCGCGATTCGCGACACGCATCACCGTCACTAACTCGAGTCCGGAACGGGGTGGGGACCTGATGCGCTAGGTGACGATCGCGAGCGCGGCGATCGTCGCCTCACCGCTGTCGCTCCAGTACACGCGCACGTCCTCGGTGCGCACGCCGAGAAGCTCGCAGATCTGGATCTCGCCGAGCGCGGTCTCGATCACGAGGTGCGTCGGCGTGACGCTCACCAGCACGCGCGCGAGCACCTCGGGACGGTCTGCGACCACGAGCGGGAAGCCGCGTGATCGCATGAGCGCGCGTGCCCGCGCTATGATCGACTCGTCCGCCGTCGCGAGTACGCAGAGCGCGCGATCCGGATAACTCGCGCGCCGCGGCGTCCCACCCGCGCCCCGATCGAGCACGCGAGCTGACCGCGCCGGCACCAGCGATAGCCGCGCAGCGCCGGCTTGTCGCTGTGCTTGGCGACGACAGACGACACGGATCGCGGCGCGCAGCTCGTCATCCGTCGACGCCTTCGCCGCGCTATCCGAGAGCGGAAGCTCGCCTGCGCTCGCGTACAGTCCATTCAAGTACGCCACCAGGCCATCGTGATCGAGCGCGTCGAGCGCGCCGTCGTCGTCCGGTACGTCCATGCTGCTACTTCGTCGGCGGGTCGAGCGGGATCACGGGTCCCTCGTCGCCGAGCGGCACCGCCTCGGGCGCGCGTTCGTCGCCGTCGTCGTCCGCCGGCTCGTCGTCGACGCTCGCCAGCTTGATCCCGAGCCGCTTCAGAGCATCGCGTTGCGCGGCGACCGAGCAGCCGAATGAGCGCGCGGACGCGCGCAGCTTGCACCCGTTCGTCAAGAGCGAGTGGAGGCGCGGAACGATCCGACGGAGGTCGTCGAAATTGTTGCTCCATGCGTACATCTTGAGCGCGTCGACGTTCGACTCACCGAGCACGTCGAGCGGGAGAAGCTCGTCGCCGTCCCCGGATCCGGCCTGGAGGAGTAGCGCATCGAGCAGCTTGGGGATTTCGTCGCGCCGCGAGTCGAGCGGTGGCAACCGGATCGCGCGCAAGCCGAGCGCGTCGGCGCCGATCAGGCGTTGCGCTTGCTCTTGATCGCGCGCGACTACGATCGGGCGAATCGTCCCGCCGAACAGTCGCGCGATGAAGCGGGCCGGCATCGCGATCTTGTCCGGGTCGGCGTCCGTCAGATCGAGATACAGCGTCCCGCGCTCGGCATGGTCGAGCTTGGTCTCGTACTCTGCCGGCGTCGCGAACGCGAACGGCGACACCACGAGGTCTCGCTGCCGGTACGGCGAGCGACGATGAATCTCCTCGGCGAGCGCACGTTGCTCGCAGTGCCGTGGACCGACGAACAACAGCGGCGCGTCGGAGGCCACGTCTTCGAGCGCCTGGTCGACGTCCGCATGCGCTCGCAGCCCGATCGCCCACTGCAACCGCGGGCGCAAGAGTCGGAGCGGCTCGTCGAGCGCGAGCAGCCGGATGCGCTTGTGCGTTATCTCGAAGACGTCGCCCGCGGCGATCTCGAAGTCCGGATCGGGCTTGCCGCGGTAGTACGTGCCGTTCGTCGAGCGCTGATCGAGGATGCGCAGCTTCGGGCCGCGACGCTGAATGATCGCGTGGAGTCGCGAGATACCTTCGCCGTCGAGCGTCAGATCAACGGCCGGCGCGCTCGCCGCGCCGAACGTGAACGAGGCTTGCTCGATCGACAGCGGCAGCTCGACGTTGCGACCGCACACCCGGAACGCGGTCACGATCGCGGCCGGCGGGAGAGACGTGTCGGGCTGGGCTGGCGTCGCGGCGATGGCGAGCGGGCGCACTTCGGCGGGTTCGGACGACATCGAGCGTCAGCCTACGCCAGCGGACGGACGTTCGATCGGGGTGTGCGGGGGGTCGAGCCGGTTAGCCAGGGTCCCCCCGCACACCCGGGAGGTTCGCCCGGCGACCGGCCGTAGCACCGGGCATGATGACCGAGCACGTGGACCGCGATGCCGACCTTGCCCTCCTCTCCAACTCGCCGGCTGAGCTGCGCCGCCGCCTGCGGTCGGTGAGCGTGCTCCTCGGGGCCGCCGAGCACGCGCCGCGCGAGCAGCTCGCCGTCCTCTTGCGGGCGCGCGGCCACCTCGCCGGCACCCTCGACAAGCTCGATCGCCTCGTCGCCGAGGTGCGCGGGGTTCCGGACGCGGTCGATGCCGAGTTGACCGAGCCGTTCCCGAGGGAGAGGATCCCGACAGTCCCATGATTCGACCGTTCCTCGCACTGGCGATGGTTTCCGCGCTTCCTGGTCTCGCCGTGGCGGGGCCGTGCGACGACGAAGCAAGGGCAGCGATCAAGGCCGGTCGCGATCCGCGGCTGGTGGGTCCTACGAGTCGTGAGGCAGGCGCACGCATGGACGAGGGAAACGCGCGCTACTCCGAGGCGCTCAAGCGCTCGCGTATGGTCGCGACGAAGGACACCGCCGAGCCCGAGTTCCAGGCCGCGATCGATGCCTACGTCGCCGCAGAGATGCTGGAGCCGTCGCCGCTCGGCCTCTACAACCTCGCGCAGACGTATCGCGCGATGGGCGACTACGCGAAGGCAATCGCGCAGTACCGAACGTTCATCGAGTCGGCCAAGCCCGGCCGCCCGCTGCGACGCCTGATCGAGTGCCACATCACGAGCATGTCGGCCGAGCTGGAGCGTGCAGCGTCGACGGCGCCGCCGACCGGACCAGAGTCGACGACGCCGCGCGGCGCGACGGCGCCGCCGCCAGAGACCGCGGCGACGGCGACAACCGAGCCTGCGCAGCCGACGCAGCCACTCGAGCTCCACCTCGACGAGCCCGCCGAGCGCGAGCCCTGGCAGGCTGACACGCTCGGGTGGACCATCGGCGGCGCCGGGCTCGTGGTCGCCGGTGTCGGCGGGTTCCTGCTCCTCGACGCGCGCGGCCTACGTGCCGACGCGAACGATGAGGACAGCGAGCCCGCCCGGATCGACCTGCGTGAGCGCGCCGACAAGCATCAGACCTGGGGCACGGTGGCGACGATCACCGGCGGCGCGCTGATGATCGCCGGCATCGTCAAGCTCGCGCTTCGACCCGACGCGCCACGGCGCGCGACGGCGGGCGCCTCGGTCCGCATCACGCCGAGCGGATTCGCGCTCGAAGGGCGGTTCTAGTGCGGCTCCCTTGGTCGACGAAGAAGCGCCCGAAGACCGCGGTCCTGCCGCCGACGCCGCAAGCGCTCGCGCCCGGCGAGATCGTCGGCAACTACCGGATCGAGCGCCAGCTCGGCGAGGGCGGCATGGGCGCGGTGTACCTCGCGACGCACACGCTCATGAACAACCGGGCGGTGGTGAAGGTGCTCCTCCCGTCGCTGAGCACGAACCCGGACATCGCACAGCGCTTCATCAACGAGGCGCGCGCCGCGTCGAACATCAAGCATCGCAACATCGTCACGGTGCAGGAGGTCGGGCGGCGGCCGAACGGTCAGTGTTTCATCGCGATGGAGTTCCTCGACGGCGTCACGCTCGCCGACTTCATCGACACGCACAGGACGCTCGCGCTTCCGACGATCGTCCAGATCGTTCTCCAGATCGCGAACGGCCTGCACGCGGCGCACGAGCACGGCATCATCCATCGCGACATGAAGCCGGAGAACGTGTTTGTCACCGCGGTGAAGGGGAACAAGCACAAGGTGACGATCCTCGACTTCGGTTGCGCGAAGATCGAGGACCAGGCCGGCGTCCGCACCAATACGTCCGCTGCGCTCGGGACGCCGCTCTACATGCCGCCCGAGCAGTTCAAGTCGCCCAAGACCGTCGACGCGCGCGCTGATGTTTACGCGCTCGGCGCGATCACGTTCGAGCTGATTACCGGCCGCCGCCTGTGGGGCGACTGCGAGACCATCGGCGAGATCATCTCGAAGCAGCTCACTGAGATCGCGCGTCTCAATCCGTGCGCGTTCGTCCCGGGCCTCCCGCCCGAGGTTGGCGCCGTGGTCGCCCGCGCGCTCGCGCCGAGCCGGAACGACCGTTGGAGGACGGCGCAGGAGTTCGGCCTCGCGCTCGCCGCGACGCTTAACGGCGGCGCGTGGGGCGACACGGGGAACGAGCTGGTCAAGCACTTCGCGAGCGAGCTGAACGCGAGCGATCCCGAGGCCGAGACCCAAGGCGTGAAGATGCCCGCCGAGCTGGTGCGCGCCGCCGCTCCGACCCTGCGTGCGATCGTCGATGGTGCGGCGCCGCTCCCCGCCGCCGCGACGACGCCGCAGCCGGCGCAGGTCGGCCGCGACGCGGCGACGATGCCCGAGCGGCCCGGCGTCCGCGCGCTCAAGCCGCAAACCGCGCCGGGACGTCTGCCCGGCGAGGTCCCGATCATTGTCCCCATGGATCCCGAGGTCGCGGCGCTTCCGGTCGGCACGCTCAGTACCGCGGTCGGGCAGTCCGAGACGCGCGTCGCCGTGTCGGCCGTGCGCCGCACGCAACGCAGCGGGCTACGCATCGTGGTGGGCGCGCTCGCCGTCGTTGCCCTCGGCGCGGCGATCGTCGTGGCCGCGAGCGGCGGCGACGACGATCGCTCGCCGGCCGCGCCAGCGCCCGCCGCCGCGAGCGCGGTGCCCAACTCGGCGCTGGCGGTCTTCACGGAGCCGCCGAGCGCGATCGTGATCATCGATGGCGTCTCGCGCGGTCCGGCGCCCGTGAACGTGGCTGCGCCCGTCGGCAAGACGATCGAGGTGGGAGCTACGCTCGCGGGTTACACGACCGCTGTCGAGCGCGTGACGATCGGAGTCGAACCCGCCACGGTACGGCTCACGCTCGCACCGGCCACCAACGCGCGTCCCGATGACAGCGCGCCGCTCACGCCGATCGACGCCGGCCCGGCGGTCGACGCCGGCCGCCAACGCAGTAGGAAGCCGCCGAGCAGCGATGAGAACTTCGATCCGGACGCCGTTCTTCGCTAGCTACCGAGCCCGTCACCGCGACAACGCGACCAGCACGAAATCGGCAAGCAGACCAGAATGGTGGCCCGTTACGGCCAGGTTTCGCCAACCTGTCTGGCCGCGTTCGAGAACGATCGACACCTCGTCGCTCCATCGACCCTGTTCGAGGCCGACTGTCTCCGAGGTAAGCGCGGGGCCACCGCCGTTAGGATCGCGCAGTTCGATCTGAAACTCGATACGGTTGACGGACGCATAGAAGCGGCCACGAGCGGTCACGCGGCGCGCCCAGGAGGGAATGAGGACGGGCGTGTCAACAAGACTCCGGTTAGGTCCGCTCTTCGGATCGGCATGTCCGCCGCCCCATCGAAAGATCGTCTCCGTGTCCGCACGAGTCTCAAGGTTCTCGATCACACGCTCGATCGCCGCAGCCATCGCGTTGCCGTCCACGCTTGCGCAATCCGCCTTGCGCTGAACGATGTGGCGCTGCAAGAAGTCGTCGACGACCGCCATCGAACTCGCCTGCTCCGGGAAGATGCCAGCGAGCGCGTGTTCAGGCTCGCTCAGCCAATGAGGTTCGACGACTTTGTCGCCCGTCAACATGGAGTAGATGACGCGAGCGAGCGCGAACACGTCCCGCGCGGGCGTAGTGAGTTCGTCGGCCTTCCAGGGCGGCGTCCAGTCATTGCTGCGAGGAGACTCGTAGGTCGTCACCCGCTCCGAGGCAGGATCGAATACGATCCCAAGATCGCCGAGAACAAGATCACCGTTCGCACGTCGAAAGATGTTCTTGGTCTTCACGTCACGGTGAACCAGATTGGCCGCGTGCAGCTTGCCCAGAGCTCGCGCTAGCGGCAGTACCGCCGAGAGAGTCGGCTTGAGCCTCCCGTGGAACAATTCCAACTGGTCGTGCAGCATGCCGCCGTCGAGAAACTCCATCAGGAACCATCGGGGGGGATCGGACTCATCACGAGCAAGCACTCGAACGAGATGCGGGTCCTCGACCTTCTTCATCGCGGCTACTTCGCGCTCCAGTCTCGGATCCACCTTGTGTGCGATCTTGAGTGCCGCAAAGACGCGCTCGGGCGTAGCTCGCACAAACTGGTCTACCAGTCGCATCGCAGCCTGGAAGCGGCCCAGCGGTAAGCCGATATCCCCGTGAGCTTCGAGCGCCTCGACCATCCCCTTCGAGTAGCACTTGAAGACTGCGCCACCTCCCCCGCCGCCCAGGCGTTGCGGGTTCGGTGGAACGAGCCAACCCGCCGACCATAGGGCGCGCCGCGCTCGACGGACCACGTCGTCCTCCCCAGCATCGCCTCCCAGCCACTCGTCCTTGTCATCGAGAAGGTTGGCGCCTGCTCGCGTGAGCCGCACGGTGATCGGGTAGCCGCCGTGCTCCGAGAACACCACCCCAAAACCGGCGCGCACGAACCACCAGATGAATTCCATTACGCCGGTCATCGCTGGATCGGCGAGGCCGGCGGCCCCGTTGAACGCCTCCTTCATGGAGTTGGCCTCGCCTGTATCGGCATTGCCTTCGAGCTGGACTCCCTTCCGCCGCGCAAGGTGCAGCACCATCTCCCGCCCGTAGTCGCCGTGCATCGAGAAGCCTCTCGCGTCGCGATGCCGCGCACGCCACTCGCGCAGCGCCGCAAGACTCAGGTCGCGAACCTGTGCATCGTCAAGCCCTTCGAGGAGCGCGTACACCTTCTTGAAGTCTTGGGGCGTAGCCATACGGCGACGCTACACGAGGATGCTTCGGAAGGTGTGCGGGGGGACACCCCGCTCCCCAGCCCTCCCCCCGCACACCCAGGGACGCGCGCACCGTCGCCGACGTAGAACGGAGCACGATGCAGCGCGCACCATCGACGCGGCGCCTTATGCCTAACCCCTCCGGGGTGAAAGCAAGGGGCTTGGCTTCCGGCGCCCGGTGGACGATCCTCCGTGGATTGACCAAGCCATGAGCGAGCGCGACCGCCGACGCGACGGTGCGGGCGACGGCGGAAACACCGACGCCGCTCAGAGGACCGCGGCGCCAGGTCGGCGGACGCTGACGCAGCGGCTCGACGCCACCCGCCCGCCCACGTCGGACGCGCGGCCGTTGTTCGGTCCACTTGAGCCACCAGCGCAGAGCGCCGCCCCCGTCGAGCCCTTCGCGGATCCGTTCGGCCTGCATCTCGGCGGCGGCGTTGTCCAGATGCAAGCGGCGCCGGGCGCCGCACCGAAGCCGGGCGCGGGCCCGAACGGTGGCGTGGCGTCGCTCAAGGTGACCGCGTACCTCGCGAGTGGCGGCGTCAAGCAGGAGACGTTGCGCGATCGTTGGGACGGGACGCCGCTCCCTCTGGTCTGGAAGGCCAACCGCGTTGGCGACGCATGGCAGTGGAGCGATGCGCGCGCGGCCGAGCTTCGGATCTTCACCGGTACGCCGCACGAGACTCTCGTCGGCGATTGGGCGTCGGCGCAGCACGCCGTCAAGATCGTCGTACACATCACCGATCGCGTCGTCGAGCTTGATCAGCTCGACGTGGCCGACGTGCGCGGCACCGATGACGCCAAGTTCTCGGAGCAGAGCTGGAAGCTCGGAGACGCCCTGCCGAGGGAGCTCGTCGGCAAGGAACGCGGCGCGCCGATCACGCCGACTACGCCACTCGGTGGCGAATCGTCGTTCGGCAGCCGTCCCATGTTTCGTCCGCCAGCCGACCACGACACGAACGGCGACGCGTCGACGCCTGGTGACGCCGCAGGCGTCGAGGGCGGCGCCGGCAGCGGCTCCACGGTGGCAGCGAGGCGCGGCCCCCAACGCGATGGCAAGGAGAAGGGTGCGGACGCCGGCTCGCCAACCTCGAACGGCAGATCGCCGAGCGCGCTCGACGAAGGGGATAGCCAAGGCGATCGGGTCGGCCCACCACGCAACGACACGGCCGCAATCGGACGCAAGGACGGTCCCGACGGCGGGCGCCTCGGAGCCGATCTCAAGAACAAGGACGGCAGCTCGCGCGGGCGCCGCGATGGCGAGGGCAAGGACACCAGCATCACTCACAACCCGCTCGCCGAAAAGGCGCCGGGGGCCGGCGGCAACATCCCCGACGACGGCGGCGAGCGCGACGGCATGCCGGGCGGCACCGCGGGAAAGGGCGGCGGTGGTCTGCCTGGCGGTGGCCTCTGGAAAAAGTTGCTCACGGTTCCTCGAGACATCGCGCCCGTCATCGCCGCCGGCCAAATCCTCGTCGAGGCGGACATCACCGGCGTCACCGGCAAGGTGATCCAGCATGCGCTCGTGAAGGGCGTAACGGCCGCTGCGCTGCGGAAGGCTGCGCGGAAGGAGATCGCGGATTACGTCGAGCTTGAGCTGACGACGATCGAGAGACACTGGTCATCGCTCGCGAGTTGGGAGCAACTGACCGACGCCGAGCGCGCCATCGCCATGCAGCAAGCACGCGAAGCCGTCGCGGAGCGTGCGTATCGAGAAGTTGTCGCCGGGCTCGACAACCGCATCGCCGAGCTGGAGGGCAGCCTTCAGCAACTCGGAACGGTCGCGGGCCACGACGGCATCGCCGACAACATGGTGAGAGACGCGGTCGAGTTCACCGAAACGGAGCTGAACGCGATCCGCAAGGCGCGGCGGGCGCTCGATGACTTCGAGATGCCGCATGCGGGAAAGGATGCTCCGTACAACCCTCGCAAGATGCGCGACGATCTAGAGGCCGAGTATCCCGGCGAGCTGGAGACGTCGACCGTGCCCTACATCCGGCCGAAGGATGCGAAGAAGGGCGCCAAGCGAAGCGACAAGGGAGCGAAGCTCGCCGGCCAGCGACATCCGACGACCGGCATCCCATTCGACGAGCGCGGGTTCCCGATCTTCGACGATGTCGCGCGGTTCGACACGCGGCTTCCGTCGACGGTCTCGGGCGTCGCGGACTCCGATCTGCACATGGAGACCGCGACGCGACAGCTTCGAGAGGCGATCCAGCGGGGCCAGGTGTCCGAGGCGCGATTCAGCGCAGAGCAGCTAAAGGTGATCATGCGCGAGAAGCCGCCGGCTCAGCGCGTGCCGGGCTACACATGGCACCATCATCAGGAACGTGGTCGCATGCAGCTCGTTCCAACGGACATCCATGACGAGACCGGACACACCGGCGGGATGAAGATGTGGTTCCAATGATGAACATCGAAGGCATCGACTGGATCGACTGCGAACCGGGAGCCTCGGACCAGGCGCTCGCCGAGCTGGAGAGGCGCATCGAACACCGCTTGCCAGACGACTACCGGCGCTTCGTGCAGACGTGCCAGAGTGGGAGCCCCACCAATCGCATGCGCGTTCGCTACCGCCTGCGGGGTCGCGAGTGGATCACGTCGCTCGGCGCGATGCTGAAGATCGCCGAGGACGCGAGCGACGGCATCGTGCGCAAGATGCAGCGTCTAGCCGTCGACGATCAGCTTCCGCCGGACGTGATCCCATTCGGGGAGGTGGGCAACGGCGATCTCTTTGCCTTCCGCTATGAGGGCGAGACGCCTTCGGTCGTGCTCTGGCTTCACGACGTGAACGAGGATGAGTCCCTCGTGACGATCGCACCGAGCTTCACCGAGTTCCTCGGCCTGCTGGAGGCGCGTCCGTCGTGACCGACCGCAGTGAGCCCCGGCATGACACGGCGCACAGCCCAGCCCTACCCGCTTGGCTTCGCGCTCGTATCGGACGAACCTACGTCCCGGAGATGCCGATGACCGCCCGCCCCCACCCTGCCGCCGCCGCCGTGGCGCTCGCGTTCATCGCGGGATGCCCGAGCCCGAGAGACTTCATCGAGTGCGTCGACGATACGAGCTGCGGACGCATGGTCGGCGGACGTTGCACCGTCAACGACGACACCGGGCACCAGTTCTGCGCCTACCCTGACATGGCCTGCCCGACCGGGATGCGCTGGAGCGATCTTGACGTCGAGGACAGCATCAGCGGTCAGTGCGTGGCGGATATGAGCATGGGCGACGGCGGCATCGATGCGACCGACGCGCCGCCCGATGCGCCGATCAACGACGGCACGATCCCGTGTGCGCTCAAGGTCGCCTTTCACGACGGCCCGGACAACGCACGCGAGGTCTGGATCGCGAACCACGACGGGACCGGTCTGATCAACGTCTCGAACGACGCTGCGGACGATGCGAACGCGACTTGGTCAGCCGACGGGATGCGGCTCGCCTTCCAGTCGAAGCGCAACGGCGGGCGATGGGACATCTACATCGTGAACGCCGACGGCTCGGGGCTCACAAACATCACGAACACGCCGACGGCCGACGAGACGAGCCCAGTGTGGTCGCCCGATGGTCAGCGGATCGCGTTCCTGGGCCTCGGCTTCAACGTCATGTACCCAAACGGTACGGGCATCGCGCCCGTGACTTCTCGCTCGCCGTCGGGCGCGTTCACGTGGGCGCCCAGCAACATGCAGATCGCCTTCCCCAGCGTGAACCCGAACATCCCGGACGTGTTCGTGGCGACGATCGGTTCCGGCGCCCAGCCCGTGAACGTGACGAACTCGGGCACCGCGGAGACGAACCCGACATGGTGGCCGGGGCCGCGCATCGCCTACTCGACGAGCGACCTCCACACCGTCAACGGCGACGGCACCGGCGCAACGAACCTCACGCCGGGGACGCAGCACTTCGAGTATTCGCCGCGCTGGTCGCACGACGGTCAGACCATCTTCTTCACGAGCAACGAGCAAACCAACTACGAGGTCCACCGCATCGCGGCGACGGGCGGAGCCGCTACGCGCGTCCTCGACAACACGCTCACCGGCGCCGGGTCCGGCGATTGGGTCGTCGACGTGTCGACCGACAACCGCGTCCTCTTCGAGCGCCGCACGTCGTTCACGGCCTCCCAGATCGGCGTGGTCAACGCCGACGGCTCGGGCGCCGTCTTCTTCAACGGCACCGCCGGCACGAACGCGCGCGGTGCGACCTTCGCGCGGTGCCCGTAGAAGGCAAGGAGAAATCGAACAATGGTGGATACACGCTTTGACGGTAAGCACCTCTACGAAGCAACGAAGGCATCCGCGGCGGCCTACGACATCCGCGGCGACAGCATCGTCAAGGCCAACACCACTAGCCCCATCCTCTTCACTATCAAGGGCGACTACATCTACAGCGCGAACGGCGGCGGCGCGGTGTACCGGATCCAAGGGACCCAGGTCTACGACGCGTCAAGCTCGGGGGGCGCGGTGTTCACGATCCGCTGACATGTACATCTCAGGTTCTTCGATCTCTTCGCGCAGACGATGAACGCAACGTGCTCATGGGGGCGCCCCCCGTACGCGATCCGGTAGCTGGACGGTCCCGACGGTCGGGACGGTAGGCACTGTTGGCGAGCAGTTCGAGTAGGCCGGCGCTCCATCATTCCATCCACATTCGAGCGGAGCCTCCCGGGCCGCGCGTTGCCGCCGCTACGTGGGGTTCACACAGCGCTTACGTCCCAAATGTGCGGGAGGACCGGATAGAATGATCCGGTGGCCGTCGCTATCGTCATTGGCGTCGTGGTCGTCGTCTGGTTGCTGTGGCGAATCGTCCAGGTTCAAGAGGTCCGAGCGCGAATCGAGGTGGCTCAACTCGCGAACAACGCGGCATCGGCCGCGAGCAATGCGGCGCCGGTCGCGAACAGCGCGGCGCTGGAGCGGCTTGGCGCGTTCAGTGAGGCCCATGCGAGGGCGAACGGAAAACTGATCGAATTCGTGTCCGCAACTGCTGTCCACTTCCAGGTCAGCCCTGCCGATGTTCGCGAACTCTTGCTCACCGACGAGACAGGGATCTTTGGCGAGGTGGTTGAAGAGTCGTTTCGGCGAGGTATTCGTTGCAGTTTCCTTGAGCCCGAGGACTTTTCCCGCCTGCATGAGGGGCATCCAGGACCAGAACCTGAGGTCTCCGCTTGTTGCTCTGGGTTTTGCCAGGATGAACTGATCACGTGGCTACCCTCGTTTCTCACCTCCTGTCCTTTCTGCGGGGAGGCGGCGCAACGTTTGGATCCGAACGAAGCGGACGACGGCGAAGAGTCCGAGCGCCAAGAATGGGAACGCCAGATGGCGACGTGGAATCGGTATCGCGCGCTCTACCCCGAGCGTGCTTCTGTCGAGGAAGCCGAGCGCCTCAGGATCCACGACGCGGTTAGACGAACGCGTGAAGAGAAGTTCCGACGGTTGCTCGCAGAAAAGGAACGGCTATGGCCGCAACGAAACGGTGGCGAGGGCGGATAGACCGCCGACTTCGCGCTTGCATCCACGTCGATGTAGCGGTAGACCCTGCGCCAGGTTTCGACGAGCGATTCCACCAGGATCGTCACAGCGCCCACCAGGGCGCTTCGTCATTTTCGGCCTGCCTGCGTGACCCGATAGAAAATCGCTCAGCGAGAAATGGGCTTCGATGGACGCCCCCGCCGGCCTCGCCACGCCTGCTCGGCCCCGACCAGCCGGATCTGCCTCGAACCGGCCGGGTTCTCGACGGGAGAACCTTTCAACTGCCTGAAACGAAAGGGGCGATCGTGTAGCAGTTCGCGGCGTGCCCCCTTGGGGTCACCAGCACGAGACGAACGGTCCTACCCGACTGCGTGCAGCGCCCACCCGGGCGCTTCGTCATTTAAGCGCGAACGGTTCGCATCGCCGCGTCGAGCGCACCGTTTGACGGCCAGGTGAATGCTGGCTACGGTCCCGCCATGCTTGGCCGCTCCCGGACGCTCGTCTCGATTCTGATCACCGCCGTGCTCGCGCTCGGCGCCGGCCCCGGCTGCGGCGTGGAGGCACCCAAGGGCAAGGAACGCTGGGTGACCACGCAGGACACCACGGTCGAGATCGACTGGGACAAGGTCAACACGGCCTACAAGGAAGCGGACGGCCCCGCCGATCTCGAGCGCCGCATCAACGAGATCTACGAGGGCGACCAGCTCATCAGCATCTCGGTGCAGGACCTCGACGAGAAGACCCAGGTGGTCACCGGCTTCTTCGACAAGAACGCCGATGGCCAGGTCGCGGAGGGCGAGAAGATCTTCACGATCCAGCGCGACCTCAAGCCCGACGGGACGGGCCAGTACCAGACGCACGGCCACGGCGCCTACGCCGGCTACGCGTCGCCGATGATGGGCATCATGACGGGCATGCTCATGGGCTCGATGATGTCGAGCATGTTCGCGCCGCGCTACGTCCCGGTGTACACGACCCCGTACACCACGTCGGCGGCCCGCGCCGGAGAGCTTCGCGGCCAGCGGGCCGGCTACCGCGCGCAGCACCCCGAGCGCTACAACAAGACGTCGCAGACCGGGCGCAAGTACGGCGGCACGTCGGGCACCAAGTCGGCGCCCGCGCGCGCGCGCGGCGGCAGCCGCTTCGGCGTTCGCCGCGGGGCGACGGCGACGCGTCCCCGGCGTCTCGCCGCGTGAACGGCGCCGTGGCGATCTTGCCGTCCGAGATCGCGAGCATCGGCGACCTGCCGTTCCATCGCCGGCCGGCGCTCGAGCTGCTCGGCCTCACCCACGAGCTCGGCGACGGCGTGATCGACGTCGACTACGCCGGGTTCGGCTGGGCGCGCGTCGACCGGCTGTGGCTCGCCGACGCCACGTCGCGCGTCGAGATCGCGGACGCGCTGGTCCTGGCGCTCCACGCCGCCGACGACGGCGAACGCTTCGCCGACGATGTCGAGCTCGAGTTCGTGCTCGACCCGACGACGCCCGGTGGATCGGTCACCGTGCTGGCCTCGGCGTTCCTCGGGCGCTGGTTGCCGCGCCTGCCCCGCGCGAGCGCGATCGTGCTCGCGATGTGCAACCCCGGCCACGCGCGCCTGCGCGCGCCAGCTGCCGCCGGCACCGCGCCGCTGATCCATGGCATGGGCGCGGTCGACTCGTGGCTCGATGGCGGCGACGTGGCACCATCGCTGCGACTGACCGCGACGGCGTGGTGCACCGTCGCCCCCGTGAGGACGCCATGAACGAGCTCGTCGTTCGCCCCGGACCGCTCGACGAAGAAACCAAGCGTGTCTACGCCGGGATCTACCTGCTCAAGCGCATGGATCTGAAGCCGTCGGACGGCGGGATCATCCTGCCGTTCGTCCTGCCCTCGGACCTGACGCCGCTGGAGGAGATCCTCGTCGGACTCGCGGTCGAAGAGCTCGTGGCGGTCAACCGCCGCAAGGAGCGATGGGAGCTCACGCGAAAGGGGCTCGACTACCTCGCCTCCTTGATCGACGAAGCCGAAGCGTTGATCGACGAGTTCGACGAGGACGAGCTCCCCGATGTGGTCGCCGAGCTGCAGGCGCGCAACCTCGACGTCTTCCGCGCGCGCTTCCTGTGGGGATGGTTCGACGGCGAGTTCGACGACCTCGCGCTCTGGCAGCAGCAGCGGGGGGTGACCCCGGTCGAGACGCTGTGGGCCTACTACCTGCTCGACGACGCGTTCTACGCCGAGCTGGCCAAGGATCTCGAGCTCCCGGGCTCGTGAACCGCACGACGACGCGGTCCACGCCGCGGATCGCAACGCCGGATGAGGCGTGACGTTGCGATCCGCATCGTCCGTGCTGCCGGCACGCGGCTCTGGCCACCGCTGACGCATCGGGTGGCTGGCACCGGGATTGATCCGGACCGCCGCATGATCAGACGATCGCCGGTCCACGCCGTCGTACTCACCGCCGCCATGCTCCTCGTGGGGCTCGGGTGTGAGGGGAATGGCAGCACGGAGTCCGACAGCGGCACGGCCGCGGCCACCGACGCCCGACGCAACACCGACTTCCGCGACGCGCCGGACTGCGCCGGCGGCGGCGGCTCCGGCTCGGGGTCGGGCGCCGGGTCCGGCTCCGGCGACGGCTGCGGCTCCGGATCGGGCTCGGGCGCGCCGCCCGACGCGCGACCCTGCGACGAGATGACCTTCCAGTACCAGGACGCCGAGGCAACGTCGGTGTGGGTCACCGGCTCGTTCACGGCCTGGGCGACGATGCCGCCCGGGGCGCGCGCGCTGACGCGCAACGGCGTCGATCAGTGGACGCTCACCACGCAGGTCGGCGCCGGCCGCCAGCTCTACAAGCTGGTGATCGACGGCTCGCGGTGGATCGTCGATCCGGCGAACTCGCACACCGAGGCCGACGGCCACGGCGGACAGAACAGCGTGCTGATCACGTGCGCGGGGACGCCCTGAGCGATCGCGCGCGCCGACGGCTCGCCGACGTGGTGATCGCCGGGCTGGTCACGGCGGCCGTCACCGCGTGCGCGGCGCCCGAGCCACCGCCGGTGGCCACCCACGTCGACGATTGGCGCGACGAGATCATCTACCAGGTGATCGTCGACCGCTTCGCCGACGGCGATCCGGACCGCGACGGCGCCCTCGGCGCGGAGGCGTCGGGCGATCTCGCGCGCTGGCAGGGCGGCGACTGGCGCGGGCTCCGGCAACGCCTCGACGCGCTGGCGGCGCTGGGCGTCACCACGCTGTGGATCTCGCCGATCACCGCAGGGATCGAGCGCGGCGCCGATCAGGACGGCTACCACGGCTACTGGCCGCGCGACTTCACCACGCTCGAGCCGCACTTCGGCGACGAGGCCGAGCTGCGTGCGCTCGTCGACGACGCGCACGCGCGCGGCCTCAAGGTGATCGTCGACGTGGTGCTCAACCACACGGGGCCGGTGTTCGCCTACGACCTCGACGGCGACGGCCGGATCGACGACGACGAGCACGAGCCCCCTTTCGCCGCCCTCGCCCCGTACGACGCGTCGTTGATGTGGCACGTGCCGCGGCCACGCCTGTGGCGCGACGACGGCACCGGCGGCGTGACCACGCGCGAGCTCGCCGACCTCGACTTCCACCGTCGCGGCCGGACCAGCAACTTCGGCGTGCCGGTCGAGCGCGAGCTGGGCGACTTCCCGAGCGGCCTGCGCGATCTGACCACCGAGTCGCCGGCGCTCGTCGCCGATCTGGTCACCACCTGGCGCGAGTGGGTCGTGCGCCTCGACCTCGACGGCATGCGGCTCGACGCCGTCCCGCACGTGGCGCCCGCCGCGTGGCGCGCCTTCGCCGACGGCATGCGCGCGGAGCTGGCGGCGCACGGCAAGCATCGCTTCCTCCTCCTGGGCGAGGTGTGGAACGGCGATCCGGCCGTGCTCGCCGGCTACACCGCGGACGGCGGCCTGGACGCGGTGTTCGACTTCTCGTTCAAGTGGGGCCTGATCGACGCGTTCCTCCTCGACGGGCGCGCCGCGGCCACCGTGGTCCCCGTCCTCACGTCGCACCGCGACGCCTATCCGCGGACCGGACACCCGGGCGGCGTGGGGCTCGATCCATGGCAGGCCCGCGTCGCCTTCGCCGACAACCACGACACCGGGCGACTGCGCGGCGAGCTCGACGATCCGTGGGTCGCCGAGCTGGCGATGACCGCGGTGTTCACCGTCGACGCGATCCCGTGTGTCTACTACGGGACCGAGGCCGAGCTCCGCGGCGGCCGCGGCCACGCGAGCCGGGAGCCGCTCTGGCAGGCCGCCACCGGTGACACCCGGATGGCGCGCCACCTCGCGCGGCTCGCGGCGCTGCGCCGGCGACACCCCGCGCTCCGTCGCGGTGAGCTGACCGTTCGCTTCGCGAGCCCCACCAGCGCGCGCGCGCGAGGACCGGGCGTCGGCCTGCTCGTCTGGGAGCGCACCCACGGCGACGACCGCGTGCTCGTCGCGCTGGGCGGTCACCCGCTCGATCGCGCCGCGGCCACGGTCTCCACCGGCTTCGCGCCGGGCACGGTGCTGCGTGACGCGCTCGGCATCGCCGCCGACGCCACGGTCGGCTCCGGCGGCGAGGTCGCCATCGACGTCGGTCCACGCGAGGCCGCGGTATACGCGCCGCGATGACGAACGTCCGCGTTGCGTTTCGCAACGTCGGCGAGCTTTGGTCTCGCGCGTGGTTCGTCGCGCTTGACCGACGACGATCACGCGACGATTCTGCCGGCGTGAGCTCGCCTCGACTCCTCGGCGTCGCCGCCGCCATCGCGCTCGCGGCGTGCGCCGCGGGAAGCTCCGGTGGCGACACCCCGGACGCCGCGCGTCCCGACAGCGACGCCGCGCTCGACGGGCCCACGACGCCGCGCAAGCGGATCGTCATCCTCATGATCGGCGACGGCATGGGCCGCGGCCAGCTCGAGGCGGCGAGCCACGTCGCGCACGGCGCCGCCGGCCAGCTGTTCATGGAGTCCTTGCCCGTGCGCGGCACCGTGATCACCGCGGGTCCGTCCGGAACCACCGACTCGGCCGCCGCCGCGACCACCATGGCCACGGGCGCCCGCGCGTGGAACGGCGCCATCGGCGTCGACGTCGACGGCGTCACCGTCGAGACCGCCGTCGAGCTCGCGCACCGGCTCGGGCTGCCGGCGGGCGTGGTCTCGACCGCGGCCCTGCCCCACGCCACGCCGGGCGCGTTCACCGCCCACCGCGACTCGCGCCACGCCCTCGCCGAGATCGCCGAGGACCAGGTGCGCGTCGTGCGGCCCGACGTGATGCTCGGCGGCGGCGCGCAGTACTTCCTGCCCGCCGGCGCCGGCTCGGTCCGCGACGACGAGGGCCTCGTCGTCGAGCTCGAGAGCGCGGGCTACACGGTGGTGAAGAGCGCCGCCGAGCTGGCGGCGGCGCGCGACCGCGGCCCGATCGCGGGCCTGTTCGCCGCCGAGCACATGACGTTCGCGATCGAGCGCGCCGCCGACTCGACCGAACCGACGCTCACGGAGATGTCCCTGGCCGCGCTCGATCGCCTCGACGCGTCGCCCGACGGCTTCTTCCTGATGATCGAGGGCGCCCGCATCGACATGGCCAGCCACGGCAACCAGCTGGCCGAGGCGGTGGGCGAGACCCTCGCCTTCGACGACGCGATCCGCGCGGTCGCCGGCTGGGCCGCCGGCCGCGACGACGTCACGCTCATGGTCACGGCCGATCACGAGTGCGGCGGCCTCGAGGTCGTCGAGGCGCACGGCGCCGGCGTGCTGCCGGACGTGACGTGGCGCTGGGGCCGGCACACCAACGCGCCGGTCCCGGTGTTCGCGCAGGGCCCCGGCACCGAGGTCCTCGACGGCGTCGCCGTCGATCATCGCCACATCCATCAGGTCATCGCGTCACGCCTCGCCGGCGCGCCGTTCGTGACGCCGGCCGCCGAGCGCATCGCCGACGGACGGCTCGGCGACCTCGCCCACGTCGCCGCGATCCAGAGCAACCCGAGCGGCTTCGGTCCCGGCTACAACCAGCTCGACGCGCTCCACCTCGCCGCCGATCGACGCGGCCTGTCGGTCGGCGTGTCCGGAGTCTTCGAGCAGGGCCGCAACGCGGTGGTCGTGCTCGTCGACGTCGACTTCGGTGCTGGCACCGGTCCCGCGCGGCTCGCGGGTGCGCTCACGGACACGAGCGGGCGCGCCGACGCGATCCTGGCAGCCCTTCGCCTCGACGCGCCCGCGGTGAGCGGCTTTGGCGCCGACCTCGCGCTGGTCGCGTGGGGCACCGAGGACCCGATGATCGAGGACAACGTCGAGGAGGCCGGCCTGCGCGGGCTCCGTCCGCCGTACGGACAGCCCGACGACCTCGGCTGGTACGGCGCCGCGACCAACTTCGGCGAGGGCACCCGCGCCCGCCCCAGCCCGGCGCCGCCGCTCGCGCCGGTCGTGGCTCGGGGATGGGAGACCCAGGTGCCGTGGCAGCGCCTCTATCCGCAGGGGCGCCCACCCGGCGCCCGCCTCGCGCTGGCCGCAGTGCTGGTCAACGACGACGGCGGCTACACGTCGAACCAGGCGCTGCCGCCCTTCCCTGCCGGGACCGCCAACCCAGGACGCACGGTGACGCGCCTGCCCGGCGTCGTCGTGTTCGAGATCGACGCGGACGGCGACGGCCAGCTCGACGCCGTCACCTCGACGTCCGTGCTGCCATGACCGCGATCGCCGCCGCCGCGGCGCGCCCGTGCTCGCCCAGGAAGCGCGCGTAGTCGGGACGCGCCCACGCCTCGAGGCAGAGCAGCACCATGCGCGGCAGCGCCCCGAAGTAGGGCGCGTCGATGGGCTCGAGGCCGAGCGCCTCCGCGACCACCTCGGCGGTCTCCGGCTGCACGGCCTCCAGGAGCGGCGCGGCGATGGCCGTGACCTCGCCGCCCGGCCGCGCGCAGTGCTCGGCCGGCGACGACACGAGGTGCGCGCCGCACACGGCCGGACGATCGTCGTAGATCGTGCATCGTTCGGCCGCGTCGAGGAAGACACACGGGCCCACGTGCCCGTCGGCGCCGACCGCCTCCATCCGCTCGGCGGCGTCGCGCAGGCGCATGCGCAAGGCCGGCGTGTCGCGACGCGCGCGCACCAGGCGCGCGGCGATGGGGATGGCCTCGTAGAGGTACGCGGTGACGACGCAGGCGCAGCACGCCTTGGCGGCCGCGCAGCTGTCGCACGAGATGACGTAGAGGTGGACGCGTGCGTCCGCGGCCGCGGCCTCGTTGCTGCGCCGGATGAGGTCGCGGGTCACGCGCGAGACGTCGTCGCGAACGCCCCCGCCTTCGGCGATCTGTCCGAACGTCAGCCGTGCCGGCATCGAAGCCGCTCCAGTATACCGGCGTGGGACCGTCGGGCATCGCGGGCGACGGAGCGTGCGCGAGCACGACGATGTGGCTTACGCTCCCCGCGTGAACCTCCGCGGACGCCCGCTCGCGCTCGTGCTCGCCATGATCGCGACGGCCTGCCGCCCGCCGGCGCAGCCATGCGCCTGGCCCGTCGCGGGCGTCACCGTCGTCCGCGACGGCGCCGCCACGCTCGTACGCCGGGATCTCGAAGACACCGGCGCGCTGTTCACGCCGTCGCTGCCCACCGACGACACGTACCGCGCGTTCCGCGCGCGCGTGCGCGCCGACGGCGCCGAGCTGCGCCGACCGACCGCCGATCGCGCGCCGCCCGCGGATGACGCCGAGCGGGAGCTCTGGCGACGCGAGGATCTCAACGCCGAGCTGGTCCTCGCCGGCGAGGCCGGCCAGCTGCGCCCCATCCGGTGTCTCGAGGCTCTCACCTTTCACCGCGCGCGCGAGTCGATCGTGCTCGTGCTCCGCCGCGACGCGCGCACCCGCATCTACGTCGGCGCGTCGGACCAGATGTTCCCACCGAAGTCGGTGTACGGGCTGGACCAGGCGCGGGCCGACGTCGCCGCCGGATGGCGACTCGACGTGGTCCTGCACAACCACACGGTGCAGCGTCGGGGCGACCGCGTCGCGCTCGGCGTGCCGACCCTGTCCACCGGAGACGTGAGCCTGCTCCGTAACGTCGCGACCGACCCCGGCCTGGGCGAGGCCTGGGTCACCAATGGCGTCTACACCGCGGTCGTCCCCGCCACCGACTTTCGGCGCTTCCTCGGACGCGACTGATATGGTCGGCTCGGGGGTAGGGTCATGAGCATCGAGATCACCGCCGAGCACGAGGCCGCACACGATCGCCTGCGCGCGCTCGTCCACCTCGACGTCAGCGACATCATCTTCTACCTGCGGGTCGACGGCGAGACGTACCGCTTCGACGAGGTCAACGCCGCCTTCCTGGCGGCGACAGGGCTCCGCGAGGAGCAGGTCGTCGGCCGACCGGTCGAGGAGGTCATCCCCGAGCCGTCGCTCTCGGTCGCCCGCGCGAAGTACGCCGAGGCGATCCGGGAGGCCAAGACGGTGCGATGGGAGGAGACCGCCGACTATCCGACGGGACGCAGACACGGCGAGGTGTCGGTGGTCCCGGTCGTCGACCAGCGCGGCCGCTGCGTCTCGCTCATCGGCACGGTGCGCGACGTCACCGACGCGCGCTGCGTCGCCGCCATCCACAGCGCCGAGCAGCGCATCCTGGCCATGGTCGCCTCGGGGGCGCGCCTTCGCGAGACGCTGGACACGCTGGTGCGCGAGGTCGAGCACTGCCTGGAGCCGGCGATCGGGTCGATCCTCCTGCTCACGGCCGACGGCCTGCGCCTCCGCCACGGCGCGGCGCCCAACCTCCCCGACGAGTACAACCGCGCGATCGACGACGCCCCCATCGGGCCGGCCGAAGGCTCGTGCGGCACCGCCGCGACCCGGCGCGAGCTCGTCGTCGTCACCGACATCGCCAGCGACCCGCTGTGGGCCAGCTACCGCGACCTGGCCGGCCGCTTCGGCCTGCGCGCGTGCTGGTCGGCGCCGATCATGTCGGGCGGCGGCCGGGTGCTCGGCACGTTCGCGCTCTACTACCGCGAGCCGCGCGCGCCGAGCGACGCCGACCGCGCGCTGATCAGGCGGGTGAGCCACGTCGCCGGCATCGCCATCGAACGCTTCGAGCTCGACGAGCAGCTCCGCGAGCTCGCCGCGCACATCGACGCGGCGCGCGAGGACGAACGCACGAACATCGCCCGCGAGATCCACGACGAGCTGGGCCAGCAGCTCACGCTGCTCAAGGTCGACCTCGCCTGGATCGCTCGACGCGCGACGGCGGACAACCTGCCGCGCGAGCTCCTGCTCGAGAAGCTCACCGGCCTGGGCGAGATCGCCGACGAGCTCATCCGCGAGGTGCGGCGGCTCTCCACCCAGCTCCGCCCCGCGATCCTGGACGACGTCGGCCTCGACGCCGCGCTGGCGTGGCAAGCCGAGGAGTTCGAGCGCCGGACCAAGATCGCGTGCCGCGTGCAGTCGGGGCTCGCGGACGACCAGCGCATGTCCCGGCAGGTCGCGACCACGGTCTTCCGCGTGTTCCAGGAGGCCCTCACCAACGTCGTCCGTCACGCCCACGCGGCGCGCGTCGACGTGCGCGTCGAGGAGACCTCCACCGGCCTGCTCCTGATGGTGTCCGACGACGGCGTCGGCATCGAACCCGACCGGATCGACAACCCGCGCTCGCTCGGGCTCCTCGGCATGCGCGAGCGCGCCCGCCGCCTCGGAGGCACCGTGACGATCGAGCGCCGCCGCCCCCGCGGCACCGCGGTCATCCTCGAGCTACCTCACGGCGCCTGAGCAGCTCGGCGACGCTGTCGAACGCCACCGACTTGTCGAGGAAGCAGTCGGCGCCGAGCGCCAGGCAGTGCTCGCGGTAAGCCGCGGCGTTGGTCAGGACGACGAGGATCGCGTCCGGCCGGACGACCCGGAGCGCGGCCACCAGCTCGAGCCTGTGCCGGTCGCGGAGGAGCACGTCGGCGACGATCGCGTCGGGCCCGAGGGCGACGGCCGCGGCCACGGCTCCCGCGGCGGTGTCGGCCTCGCCGACGACGAGGTGGCCGCGCTCCGCGAGGCGCGCCGACAGGCGTTCACGTAGCCGCGCGGAGGCGTCGACGACGAGGACACGCACCCCCCGAGCTTCGACCGATCGCGCGCCCGGTGGTGCAGGTGGGGCCCCGAAGTTCCTGTCGGTGTTCGTCCTACGCAGTAGAATGCCGACATGATCCGCGTCCTCCTGGTCGACGACCATCCAGCGCTTCGCCGGGGGATGAAGTCGATCCTCGAGGACGCGATCGCCGGCGTCCAGGTAGCCGAGGCCGGCGACGGCGACGAGGCGCTCGAGGTGCTCGGCGCCGCGGAGGCGCGCCCGTTCGACGTCGTCGTCCTCGATCTCAGCATGCCCGGGCGCAGCGGCATCGATCTGCTCGCCGAGGTGAAGCACCGCTACCCCAAGCTGCCGGTCCTGATCATGAGCCTGCACGGCGAGGAGCAGTTCGCGGTGCGCTCGCTCCGCGCGGGCGCGAGCGGCTATCTGACCAAGACCTCGGCTCCGGAGCTGCTCGTGGTCGCGGTCCAGAAGCTCGCCCGCGGCGGACGCTACATCTCGGAGTCGCTGGCGGAGCGGCTCGCCGCCGATGTCGGGGGCAAGACCGCGTCGGCGCCGCACGAACGCCTCTCCGACCGCGAGTTCGAGGTGATGCGCGGGCTCGCGTCCGGACAGAGCGTGAGCGAGATCGCCGAGCAGCTGAAGCTCTCGGTCAAGACCGTCAGCACCTACCGCGCGCGCCTGCTCGAGAAGCTCGGCATGGCGACCAACGCCGAGGTCACGCGCTACGCGATCCAGAACGGGCTCGTCTGACTCGGCGCGTAGGACGGACACCGACGTCGAGATCCGGAGGTGTCCTGCCTCAGCAACCCGGCTCCGCCGACGGTGCGAGCACGTCCGATGTCGTCTCATGGGCAAGATGACGGACCACGACGAGCTCCTCGACGATTCGTTCAGGCTCCTCGGCCGGATGACGGCGGGCGTGGCGCACGACCTCAACAACTACCTGACGGTCTTGCGGGTCTCGATCGACCTGCTGGAGCAGCGCGGGAGCGACCGGCTCCTCTGGGAGCGGGCGCGCGAGGCGATCGAGAGCGCGATCGACCTCAACCGCAACCTCCTGGAGTACGCGCGCGGGGCCAAGCCCGAACCGCGTGCGGTCGACCTGTCGGCGCTCGTGCAGCGCGTCCTCGGGTTGGTCCAGCGCCTGATCACGCCCTCGATCGTGGTGGTCGTCGACGAGGCCGGCGATCTGCCGCCGGTGCGCGGCGTGGCGCCGGAGCTCGAGCAGCTCGTCCTCAACCTGATCCTGAACGCCTGCGACGCCATGACACGCGGCGGCGAGCTGCGCCTGCGGCTGCGCGCCCCCGGACCGTCCGCCGTCGTGCTCGACGTGATGGACACCGGCTGCGGCGGCGTGCGCGCGATCGCGAGCGGCGAGGCGCATGCGCCGTCGACCAAGCCGGGCCGTCACGGGCGCGGCCTCGGCCTGGGCATCGTCCGCGCGGTGGCCGATCGGCATCGCGCCGTCCTCAAGGTCAACGCGCGCGAGGGCGGCGGCACGATCGCGACGGTCATCCTCGAGCCCTGGCCGGCGTGATCACCCGAGCGGCTCGAAGCGCGCCGTGAAGTGCCGCAGGAACGGCGGCTCCTCGACGATGCGCAGGCCGCGGATCGCGTCCTTCCGGGCGACGACCTCCTCGAACCCCTCGAGGATGTAGTCGAAGTGCGCCTGGGTGTACACGCGTCGCGGGAACGCGAGCCGCACCAGCTCCATCGCCGCCACCTTGCCGAACATCACCGACCCGATCTCGCAGCTGCGCACCCCGAGGGCGCGGTAGAGCTCGCACGCCAGCGCCTGCGCCGGCAGCTCCGCCGCGTCCAGGTGCGGCAGGAACGCCCGCGCGTCGATGTAGACGGCGTGCCCGCCCGGCGGCTGCATCACCGGCACGCCGCGCGCGGTGAGGCCGTCCGCCATGTAGCGGCTGACGGCCGTGCGGTAGTCGAGGTAGCGCTCGTCGAGCGCCTCCTCGAGCCCGACCGCGAGCGCCTCCAGGTCGCGCGCCGCCAGGCCGCCGTAGGTCGGGAACCCCTCGGTCAGGATGAGCAGGCTGCGCAGGGCCGGCAGCCACGCGCCCTGCCGCGTCGCGATGAAGCCGCCGATGTTGACCATGCCGTCCTTCTTGCCGCTCATCAGGCACGCGTCGGCGAGGTCGAAGATCTCGCGCGCGATCGCGCGGGGCGTGCGTTCGCCCTGCCCCGGCTCGCGCACCTTCACGAACCACGCGTTCTCGGCGAAGCGGCACGCGTCGATCACGAAGGGGATGCCGTGACGGCGGTAGATCTCCGCCGCGCCCCGCAGGTTGGCGAGCGAGACCGGCTGACCGCCGCCGGTGTTGTTGGTGATCGTGATCATCCCGAGCGGGATGCGGCCCGCGTGCTCGCGACAGCACGCCTCGAGCCGCCCCAGGTCGATCTCGCCCTTGAACGGATGGAGCGAGCGCGGGTCTCGCCCCTCGGCGATGACCAGGTCGAGCGCCGTCGCGCCCAGCTGCTCGAGGTTGGCGCGCGTCGTGTCGAAGTGGTTGTTCGAGGGCACGACGTCCCCGGGCTTCACCAGGGTCTGGAAGAGCAGCCGCTCGGCGGCGCGCCCCTGGTGCGTCGGGACCACGTGCGGAAAGCCGGTCACGTCGCGCACGACGGCCTCGAAGCGCTCGAAGCTGCGCGAGCCCGCGTAGCTCTCGTCGGCGACCATCATCGCCGCCCATTGCGCCGCGCTCATCGCGGTCGTGCCCGAGTCGGTGAGGAAGTCGAAGGTCACGTCGCGCGCCCGGACGAGGAACAGGTTCCAGCCCGCAAGGGCCAGCACGCGCTCGCGCTCCGCGAGGGTCGGGAACGGCAAGGGCTCCATGACCTTGACCTTGAAGGGCTCGATCACGGTGCGGTGCGTCGGATCGGTCGTGCTCACGGCCTCGCTCGATGCAAGGCGCGCGCGCGGCGGCGCGGGGCGGTTCGCGCAGCACGTGCGCGCCCCTCGACGAGCTCGCGCACACCCGCGAACCGCTTGCGCGGATCCCGTGGTCGCGGCAAGGTGCGACGCTTGCACGGATCGGGCTCATGTCGCGCCAGGTCCTCGTCAACGCCGCGGCGGCGGCCCGCATGGCGCCGAGCTCGCACAACACGCAACCCTGGCGCTTCCGCATCGTCGGCGACACGCTGGAGCTTCACGCCGATCCGCGCCGTCACCTCTCGGTGATCGACGGCGAGCGCCGCCAGCTCGTCGAGAGCGGCGGCTGCGCGCTCTTCAACGCCCGCGCGGCCGTCCGCGCCATGGGCTTCGCCGACGAGGTCGAGGTCTTCCCCGACGCCGAAGATCGCGATCACCTGGCGACCCTCCGCGTCGGCGCGCCGATCATCACCGACGAGCTCGATCGCGAGCTCCTGCGCGCGATCCCGCTGCGCCGCACCAACCGCCGCCCCTTCCTCAATCGCCCGGTCTCCCTGGCCGACTCGACGGCGCTCATCGCGCTGGCGAGCCGGCCCGGCGTCTGGTTCGGCCGCCTCGACCCCGACCAGAAGCGGCGGCTCGGCCGCGTGATCGACGACGCCGATCGCACACACCACGCGAACCCGGTGTACCGCGCCGAGCTCATGCACTGGCTCGTCGAGCCGGGCAAGCGCCGGAAGGACGGCATCCCGCTCGAGGAGCGCGCGTACCGGCTCCCGCTGCCGCTGGAGAAGGAGCTGGTGCGTGCGGCGCCCCTGGTGATGGTCATCGGCACCGCCGGCGATTCACCCCACGACTGGCTGGCCGCCGGGGAGTCCCTCCAGGCGCTCCTCCTGCACGCGACCCTCCGTCACCTCGCGGCGGCGTTCCTCAACCAGGCCCTCGAGATCCCGCCGCTGCGCCGCGAGGTCATGAGCATCATCGGCCGCGGCGAGCACCCGCAGATGGTCCTGCGCCTCGGCTATCCGGAGCAGCCGATCGAGCACCCGGCGCCCCGCCGTTCCCTCGAGGACGTCCTGCTGGTCGTCGACTGACCGCGGGATTGCCACCTTCTGCCTGGCCACGCCCGCGTGAACGGTGGTCAGGTGGAGGGATGTGCGCGCCTCGTTTCGTCCTCTTGATCGCCCTGAGCCTGACCTGGTTGTGCGCGTGTGACCCCGTCGTGCCGCCCTTCGACGACGCCGGCGTCGACGCGCCGGCCGACGTGCCGTGCGACGAGCGCGCATGCAGCGACGTCGTCGACAGCTGCTGCCCGGCCTCGTGCAACGCCAACACCGACATGGACTGCGCCGCCGTCTGCGGCAACGGCACGCTCGAGCCCGGGGAGCGCTGCGACCCGCTCGAGAACTGCCCGACCGACTGCCCCGCCGACGGTTGCCAGCTCTACGCCGTCGACCAGCCGGGGACGTGCTTCGCGCAGTGTCAGCCGGCCGGCATGCAGACGGCCTGCGTGAACGACGACGGCTGCTGCCCGGCGGGCTGCAACGCCAACAACGACACCGACTGTCAGCCGGCGTGCGACAACGGCGCCGTCGAGGAGGGCGAGACCTGCGATCCGCTGACCTCGTGCCCGGCCTCGTGCCCGCAGCTCGGCTGTCAGCTGCGCTCGCTCTCGAACGGCGGCACGTGCGCCGCCGCGTGCACCAACGCCGGGATGCAGACGGCGTGCGTCAACGGCGACGGCTGCTGCCCGTCGGGCTGCAACGCCAACAACGACAGCAACTGCCAGCCGGGCTGCGGCAACGGCGTCATCGAGGCCGGCGAGACCTGCGACCCGCTGAACACGTGTCCGACGAGCTGCCCGGCGCTGGGTTGCCAGCTGCGCACGCTGCAGAACGGCGGCACCTGCGCCGCGGCGTGCGTGAACGCGGGCATGCAGACCGCCTGCATCAACAACGACGGCTGCTGTCCGGCCGGCTGCAACGCCAACAACGACAACAACTGCTCGCCGGTGTGCGGCAACGGCGTGATCGAGAGCGGCGAGACCTGCGACCCGATGGCGCCCGCGCCCAACAACTGCACGTGCGCGGCCGAGCCGTATACCTGCTACACGCAGTCCGGATCGCCGAACCAGTGCAACGTGCGGTGCCACGTGCCGGTCGATCGCTGCGGCATCGACGGTGATGGCTGCTGCGCGTTCACCGGCACCGGCGAGTGCGGCCGCTCGAGCGACGGCGAGTGCCGGGGCGACCGCTGGCAGACGATCGAGTGGCCCTACACCATCAACTACACGACCGACTGCCAGTACATCCGGGTCTACGGCATCGAGCCCGGCGGCTCCTACCTGTTCACGACGTGCTACCCGCCCGGCAACCCGGCCCCCGCCGGCGATCCGGTCATCAGCGCGGTCACCGACAACCTGGGCAACGTCTACAACGTCACCAACGACGACTGCACGGACACCACGGCCCTGCCCTACACGGCCAACTGGCGCTGCGAGAACAACCAGGGGACGATCCGCATGAGCTGCGCCTCGCCGAGCCCGGGCGGGTTCATGGTGCGCAGCGCCAACGTCTTCATGCTCGAGCTCCGCATCTGCCCGTACAACGCCCAGGCCGGCGGCCGTGGCGCGCTCCACATCTGGTACAACGCCACCCGCTCGCCCAACCCGGGCTGAGGGTCCGACTCCGCCGCTGCGCGGCGTCGCTCGGGATGAGCGGGGACAAACCCGACGGCCCTGTGAACCGGGCTTCACGGACCGGCAAGCGCCGGTCACGAACCCGGGTGGCGCGGCGCGTGCTCCAGCGCCGGGCATGAGGAACAAGGTCGCATTCCCGTTGCTTCTGGCCGCAAGCCTGGCCGCAACCCCGGCCGCCGCCGAGACCGATGTGGGCTTCCGGGTCGGCGGCTATGGCTTCCACCGCGAAGGAGACACGAGCGCCGACGCGTGGACCGAGTGCCGCATGAACGGCGTCGGCGTGTTCGCGAGCCGCGATCTCCGCGGGCCCGCGTTCGTCGAGGCCGGGCTCGACGCCTACGTCTCGCAGGCGTTCCCGACCCCGGCGCCCGAGGGTGACCTGCCGATCGACCGCATGAGCGGCCTGATCTCCGTCGCCGCCGGGGCGCGCACGAACTTCGGCTCGCGGGTGCGCGGGTACGTGCAGCTCGGCGCCGGCGTCGAGCTGACCAAGGTGGCAGTCTCCTACGGCGAGGATCGCACGGTGCGCGACGCCAAGGTGATGCCCGAAGGCTTCTTCGGCGTCGGCCTCGACGTGCGCATCGCGAAGGACACGTACGTCGGCGCCAGCTTCCGCACGCTGGTGATGGGCAACTTCGACTACGACGCCGATCGCCTCGAGATGGAGAGCGCGTGGATCACCCCGCAGCCCGAGGTCGTCTTCGACGCGTCGCCGGATCTCGCGAATCAGGGCCAGTTCTACGTCCGCCGCAACCTGTAGCCGCGAGGACGCGTTACCATCAACGGCATGGGGAATCCGGACCCGGTCGTCGCGCTCAGCGCGCCGCCGGAACGCATCGCACAGGCCGTTCACAAGGTCGTCGCATCCGACGGCGTGCGCGCCGCGCGCCTCGCCGCCGGCGCGTCGCAGTCGCTCGTCGACGAGCCGAGCGATCCGTCCACCGCCCGATGGTTCCAGTCGCTCGTCGAGCTGGCGTGGCTGGTCTCCTCCGCCGACGGCTTCGATCCCGCCGAGCGCGCGTCGATGGCGACCTTGCTCGCCGCCGTGACCGGCAAGTCCGTCGACGAGCCGACGCTCGAGCTGCACCTCGGCGAGCTGGCGCAGCAGGTCGACATCATGGGGCGCAGCCAGCGGCTGGCGCGCGCCGCCGCCGAGCTCGCCGATCAGTCGGCCGGCGACGACGCCCTCGCCTTCGCGGCGCTCGTGGCCATGGCCGACGGCCGGCTCGAGCAGCTCGAGCTCGACACGCTGGTCGCGCTCGGCTCGTACGTGTCGATCGACGCCGCGCGCGTGCGCGCGCTGGTCACCGCCCTGGCCAGGGACGTGGAGGCGAACCTGTGAGCTACGTCAACCACATGGCCAAGGAGCTCAACTGCAAGATCGTCTATTACGGTCCGGGGCTCTGCGGCAAGACGGCCAACCTGCAGTGGATCTTCGGCCAGACCAAGCAGGAGGCGCGGGGCAAGATGATCAGCCTCGCGACCGAGACCGAGCGCACGCTCTTCTTCGACTTCCTGCCGATCGATCTCGGCACCGTGCGCGGCTTCAAGGTGCGCTTCCACATCTACACGGTGCCCGGCCAGGTCTTCTACGACGCCAGCCGCAAGCTGGTGCTGAAGGGCGCGGACGGCGTCATCTTCGTCGCCGACTCGCAACCGGGCCGGATCGAGGCCAACATCGAGAGCGTCGAGAACCTCGCCGAGAACCTGGCCGCCACCGGCGGTTCGCTCGACAAGCTGCCTTACGTCATCCAGTACAACAAACGCGATCTGCCCGACGTCACGCCGATCGAGGAGCTCCGCGCCGCGCTCAACCCGCTCGGCGCCCCCGAGTTCGAGGCCTCCGCCATCAAGGGTATCGGCGTCTTCGAGACGCTCAAGGCCCTGTCCAGGTTGGTGCTCCAACGACTCGCCAAGCAAGAACAGATCTGAGGTAAGGTCGAGGGGCGGAGGGACGATGAGGCGCCTCAACCGGACCATCGAGGAAGTCGGCTGGACGAAGGACGTACCGCGCTACTCGGCGACCGAGGCGGTGTCGTTCGCGTTCGACGCGATGCGGCGCGAGTCCAAGGACTGCGTGCTCGTCATGGGGCCCAGCGCGACGCTGGTGGGCATCTTCACCAGCCGCGACTTCCTGAACCGGGTCGCGGCGCCGCGCGTCGACGCCAGCGCCGTGACGCTCGAGGAGGTCATGACGCCCAACCCGCGCACGCTGGCGCCCGCCGACCCGGTGGCCTTCGCCATCAACTGGATGGCGATCGAGGGGTTCCGGAACGTGCCCATCGTGCAGGACGGCGCGGTGCTCGGCGTGCTCACCGTCTGGGACGTGATGCGCCAGATCACCGACCTGTTCGACGAGATCGACGCGACGCCTCGCGCGGTCACCGTCGACAGCGACATCTCCGACGTCACCCTGATCGATCTCGGAGGCGGCTCGTGAACCCCGACCACTCCGGAGGGATGCGGCTCCTCAACCTCGCCACCGTCGGCGAGCTGTCGCCGCGGCCGCACGCGCGCGTCGAGTCGACCGCGCGCCTGGCGCGCGTCGTCGACGAGATGAAGGCCAAGGGCCGCGGCTGCGTGCTGGTCGAGGAAGCCGGCGCGCTGGTCGGCATCTTCACCGAGCGTGACCTGGTCGCGCGCGTCGATCACCGCTCGCGCGCGTGGATCGACGTGCAGGTCAAGGACGTGATGACCCCCTCGCCGATGGTGAGCCGTCCCGGCGATTCGCTCGCCGAGGCGCTGCGCCGCATGATCGACGGCAAGCGCCGCCACCTCCCGATCGTCGACGACGACGGCCGGCCGCAGGGCCTGGTCTCGGTGCGCGACATCCTCACGTTCGTCGCCACGCGCTTTCCGGAGGAGATGATGAATCTCCCGCCGGAGCCGAGTCACGAATCCTGACCCTGGTCGAGATCATCGCGGCCTTGCGGGCCGGCGAGGGCACCGGCGGCGAGCGTACGCTGCGCGTCCTCGATCCCGACCACGGCCGCGGCCTCCACGCCGGCGAGCTCGTCGAGCGCGACGGCGTCACCTACGTCCATCGGCCCTGGCGGGTCTGGGTCGACCTCGCCGAGCGGCTCGGCCTGCGCATGCTGACGCCGCGGCGCATCGACGGCACGCTCGTCGAGCTGCGCTTCGAGCCGCTGGCCCGGCCGGCGACGAGCCGTCCCGACGTCGACGTCGACGCGACCGAGCGGTACGGCGCGGCCTCGCCGTTCGCGCGCATCTCCAAGCCCGAGGACCCCGGCTTCGTCATCGACCTGGCCGAGGCGCTCGCCCGCGTCCCGCTGCCGCCGTCGCCGCGCCTGCTCGACCTCGGCGTGAACACCGGCGACGAGCTGGCCCTCGTCCTCGCGCTGCGCCCGGAGCTGCGCGGCCGGCTCGAGGTCGTCGGCGTCGATCACAGCGCCTCGGCGATCGCGGTCGCGCGCGAACGCTTCGCCGGCGAGCGCGCGCACTTCGTCGTCGCCGACCTCGCCGACCTCGGCGTCCTCGACCTCGGCCGCTTCGATCTGGTCCTGTCGCTCGGCACGCTGCAGAGCGGCGCGCTCGACGACCGCGCCCTCCTCCGCCAGCTCGTCCAGCACAACCTCGCCGACACCGGCAGCGTCATCCTCGGCCTGCCCAACTGCCGCTACGTCGACGGCGAGCTCGAGTTCGGCGCGCGAGTCGTCAACCGCCGCGAGCCCGAGCTCGGGCTCCTCGTCAAGGACGTCGCCTTCTACCGCAAGTACCTCCAGCAGCACCGCCGCCAGGTCTTCGTCACCGGCAAGCACGAGGTGCTCATCACCGCCGTCCCCGCGTAGTATCGCGCCGTGGCCGACGCGTTCATCACCCTGCCCGCCGAGGCCGCCTCGTTCGTGAAGAACGGCGGCCGCGACGTCGACACCAGCAAGCTGCCGGCGACGGCGCCGGGCGAGCGCGTCCGGCTCCTCGACACCGGCGGCGACGACGTCGGGCTCGCCATCTCGGATCCCGAGAACCAGCGGCTGCGCGTCATGGCGACGCCCGACGACGGCTTCCCGCGCATCGACGGAGCGCTCCTGGGCTGGCGCGTCGAGCGCGCGCTCGCCTGGCGCTCCCAGCTGGGCCTGCCCGGCCCGGAGCACGCGTACCGCCTGCTCCACCACGCCGGCGACGGCGTGCCCGGGTTCACCTGTGACGTGCTCGGGCCGTGGGCCGTGCTCTACGCGTACTCGGCGGCGCTGCTGCCGTTCGCCCGTCAGCTCGCCGAGGCCGTGTGTGGCTTCGCCAGGCTGCGCGGCGTCGTCGTCAAGGTGCGCGCCCGCGGCGGCGCCGCCGAGGTCACGCAGGAGGTCGTCGGCGAGGCGCCGCCCGAGCGCCATGTCGCCCTCGAGCGCGGCGTGCCGTTCGAGATCCACGCGCTGGGCGGCCTCAACGTCGGCCTGTTCACGGACATGCGCGAGCACCGCGTGACGCTCGCCCGCCACGCCCCCGGCCGCACCGTCCTCAACCTGTTCTCGTACACCGGCGCGCTCTCGCTGGCGTGCGCCCGCGCCGGCGCCGCGAGCGTGACCAGCGTCGACACCTCGGACGGCGTGCAGGCGTGGGCGCGCGGCAACTTCGCGCGCTCCGAGCTCACCGATCCGGCGCGCTGGCGCTTCGAGACCGGCGACGCCGTCCGCTTCCTCGCGCGCGCCGCCAAGACCCGCGAGCGCTACGACCTCGTGCTCGTCGATCCGCCCACGTTCTCGACGGCGCGCGGCAAGCCGTGGACGCTCGAGCGCGACTACCCGGAGCTCATCGCCCAGGCCGCCGCCGTCATCCCCGACGGTGGCCTGCTCTGGCTCGCCGCCAACACCCACGAGCTCGGCTCGCTGGTGCGGCTGGCACAGCGGGGGCTACGCGGGCGCGGCGCGATCGTCGATCAGGGCGGCCTGCCGCCCGACTACCCGACGCTCGCCGCGCAGCCCCGCGACCGCTACCTCCAGGTCATCTCGTTGCGCCTCTGATCGACGGCGCCGTCCGACGACGGCGTCGCGACCATGGTGTCGGCGGTCGCGCCGTGCGACGGCGACTCGCTGTAGAGCGCCTCGAGGATCCGCGCCGAGCGCGCGGCCACCATCGGCCGCAGGTGAGCGTAGGCGCCGGCGTCTCGGGCCGCCGCGAGCAGCGGACACCGGTCGAGCCAGTGGAGATCGAAGAAGCCGTGCCCGATCGCGTGCTCGAGCGCCTCCACGCTCGCGGCCGCGTCGCCGAGGCCGGCCGCCACCTCGGCGACGAGCTGGGCGACCATGCTCCGGCGGCGCGCGCTCGCCTGACCCGTCGACGCCGCGAGCGCGAGGAGCGCGTCGCGCTGCCCGACCCAGTCGCCGCGGTAGGCCGCGCCGATGCGCATCAGGAACTCCATCGGCAGCCCGCTCTCGCTCGGCGCCCAGCCCCCCGCCGTCGCGCCATGGGTGACGCCGCTCGCCGCGGCGCCGCTGGCGAGGATCTTGCGCGCGAGGTCGTGATCGCCGCGCCACGAGGCGAAGCGCGCGGCCCACGCCGTGCTCGTCAGCCGGCTCTGCCCGATGAGTTCGCGGGCGATGCGCTCGTAGCGCTCCCAGTCGCCCTCGAGCGCGTACGCCCGCGCGATCTCCCAGTGGGCGAGCTCCAGGTGCGGATCGAGGGAGAGCGCGGTCTCGACGCGCGCGATGCCCTCCTCCAGGTGCCCGGCCTCGAGCAGGATGCGGCCGAGCCACTCGTGCGCCTCGGCGGTGTGCGGCGCCCGCGCGATCGCGCGGCGCAGGTACTGGGCCGCGGCGGCGGCGTCGCCGCGATGGAGCGCGATCTGGCCCGCCGCGACCAGCGTCTCGCCCCGCTCCGGGCAGCGCGCCAGCGCCTCGCGCGTCGCCGCCTCGGCGTCGGGCACCGAGACGTCGTCGCTCCGGTCGTAGAAGACCTTGCGCGCCATCGCCATGGCCCGCGCCGAGAGGATGCGGCCGTCCCCCGGCGCCAGCTCGATCGCGCGATCGTAGAGCGCGACGGCCTCGGTCACCGGCTTCGAGCCCATGCGGCGCGCCGTCATCCGGGCCCGCAGGTAGAGCTCCGCGGCCTCGGGCGGCAGCTCCGGCGCTGAACGATCCTCGTCGACGACGCCCAGCGCCGCGGCCAGCGCGCCGGCGACGGCGGCCGCGCCCGCCGGCACGACGTTCGCGGCCAGCGGCAGGCGCACGCGCGCGAGCTCGTGCCCGCCGCCGTCGTGCGCACCCGAGCGACAGACGACCGTCATCGCGTCGTCGAGCTCCACGGTCACGACCGCCGCCGCCTCCGCCGGCGCCTCCGCCTGCCAGCTCGCCACGACGCGCACGCCGGGCGACTGCCACAGCCGCGACACCAGCTGCTCGCAGAACGCCTCGCCGAGGTACCCTCGCTCGCCGACGTCCGGACCGGGCGACACGATCACGACGTCGCGCACCGCCGCGTCGCTGCGCCGGCGCGTCCCGATCCGCAGCGGCGTGTGCCCCGGGTCGACCCAGCGTGCGAGCAGCCCGCGCAGCTCGCTGGCCGAGCGCACCCGGTGGGCCGGCGCGCGCGCGGTGGCGCGGTGGACGACGTCGGCCAGGGCCGGCTCGACGTCGGGGAGCGCGATCTCGAGCCCCTCGCGCGTGCGCTTGGCCTCGAAGATCTCCGACGGCGTCCCGGCGAACGCGGCGATGCCGGTCAGCATCTCGTAGAGGACGACGCCGACGGAGTACACGTCCGCGGCGGCTGTCGGCGGCTCGCCCAGCGCCTGCTCCGGCGCCATGTACGCGGGCGTGCCGGCGAGGAGCCCGCCGGCCGACGCGCGCACCGAGGCGATGCCGAAGTCGGTGAGCACGACGCGACCGCCGTCCTCGAGCAGCACGTTGTCGGGCTTGACGTCGCGATGGACGACACCGACCGCGTGCGCGGCCTCGAGCCCGTCGAGCACGGCGGCGGCGATGGCCACGGCGTCGCGCCACGGCAGCCGGCCACCCTTGCGCAGGCGCGCGCCCAGCGACACGCCCTCGACCAGCTCCATGGTGAAGAACGCGATGCCGTCGAGCGTGCCGACCTCGAAGATGCGCGCGACGTGGCGGTGGGTGACCCGGCGCGCGAGCTTCACCTCGCTGCGGAAGCGCTTCACCATGTCGCCGATCGCCGCGAGCTCGGGCTTGATCAGCTTGAGCGCGACGACCTCGTCGAGCTCGCGATCGCGCGCGCGCCAGACGGCCCCCATGCCGCCCTCCCCGAGGAGCGTGAGGAGGTCGAACCGACCGCCCAGCGTGCGGATCACCTCGTGAGCTTACCCGACTACCGGTCGCCGCAGCAGCGGAAGCCGACGTCGGCGAACCGCGCCCCCGCAGCGGGCGCCGGCCTCGGCGCCGCGTCGCAGCGGCCATCACCGCCGTCGACGGCGGAGCAGCCGGCGATCGTGCCGTCGGCGACCCACTCGGCGACGTTGCCGGCGACGTCGTGCACGCCGGCGGCGCTCACGCACCGCTCGAACCCACCCGCCTTGCCGATCATGCCGCGCGTGCCGACGTTGCACGCGCCGCGCTCGAACGACGGCCCATACGGCCACGCACCGCCGTCGGGACCCGCGCAGGCGGCCTGCAGCTCGGCGAGCGTGCACAGACGCAGCTGCCGGCCCTCGCACGAGCGACGCGCCTCGTCGAGCGAGATGCCGGTCTGGGGCAGCCGTCCCTCGCCGGGCCACTCGTAGCGATCGACGCACACCGCTCCGACCGTCGCCATCTCGGACGTGCACGCCCGCGCGAGCGCGGTATCGACGGCCGCGTCGTAGACCACCGCCGCGCTCCCCGTGCCCGTGCCCGTGCCCGTGCCCGTGCCCGTGCCCGATCGCCCGGTCACCACCACCACGATCACCACCGCCGCCGCGATCGCCGCGACCAGCGCCCCGCCCACGATCCAGGGCATCGCGCTCCGCCGCGGCTTCGTCTCGTTCGCGGCCCTCGGCGGCGCCATGTACCCGAGCGCGCCCGGCGCCGTCGCGAACCCGCGCCCGACCGTCTCGGCGATCGGCCGGATCTTCGCCCTCCGCCCCGTCTCCTCCGGATCCGGATCCGGATCCGGATCCGGATCTGGCTCCGGCGTCGGCGCGCGCTCACCGCCGGGCCGCATCGACACCACGCGCAGCTTCCCCGACGTCGCCGCCTCGGCGACGTTGGGCACCGCCGCCGCTCTCGCCGGCTGCTTCGCCGCGTCGGCGATGCGCAGCGCCAGATCGCGCACGCTGCACCGCCGCTCGACGTCGCGCACCCAGCCCGCGGCCAGCGCGCGCGCCAGCGCCGGATGCCGCTCCGCCACCGCGGCCTCTGGATCTCGCCCGCCGTCGGGCGCGCCGACGAGGAACGACGCCGCGCACATCGCCAGGCTCCACGCGTCGGCGGCCGGCGTCGGCGGCGCGCCGTCGCGCACCTCGGGGGCGATGAACTGCTCGAGCGCGCGCCACGCCTGCGCCGCCGGGCCGGGCTCGACGTCGTGCCACAGCCCGACGCCGCCGACGACGAGGTTCCCGCGCAGGAGCGACACGTCGTTGGGCAAGAGCCGCCCGTGCGACCAGCCCGCGACGTGGGCCACGTCGAGCGCGGCCGCCACCGCCCCGACCCACGCCACCACCTGCTCGGCCGGCATCACGTGCCCCGCGCGCGGCTCCGGGCCGGCCTGCGCCAGCGGGTACACCGCCCACAAGGACGCCCCGTCCTCGCCGATCGCGAGGAGCCGTCGCAGGCCCTTGTGCTGGAGCGCGCGCAGCCGGTCGATCTCGCCGAGCAGCGTGTCGCGCGCGACCATGCCATGTAGCCCCGGCTCGAGGCACCACAGCGAGACCTCGGTGTCCGACTCGAGATCGAGCGCGCGCAGCTCGACGTAGCCCGGCAGCTCGCGCAGCCGCGCGCGCACGTCGAACCGCCCGGCGAGCCGGGCGCCGACGACCGTCATCGCCCCGTCGAGCCGAAGCCGCCGGCGCCCCGACCCGTCGGCGGTAGCGACTCGGCGACCTCGACCTCGGCTCTCACGACCGGCGCGATCACGAGCTGCGCGATCCGCTGCCCGGGCTCGATCGTGACGGGCTCGCGCCCCAGGTTGACGAGGAGCACCAGACACTCCCCGCGAAAGTCGGCGTCGATGGTCCCCGGCGCGTTCACCACGGTCAGGCCCTGCTTGATCGCGAGCCCCGACCGCGGCCGCACCTGGCCCTCGAACCCCGGCGGGATGGCCATCGCCAGCCCGGTCCCCACCGCCGCGCGGTCGCCGGGCGCCAGCACGCGCGGCCCGTCGATCGCGGCGACCAGATCCATGCCCGCCGCGTCCTCCGTCTGGTACTGCGGGACGACGGCGTCGGAGCGCAGCTTCTGGAAGAGGACGCGCGGCGCCATCAGATCACGAAGTTGTTGATCTCTTCGGGATCCGGGTTGGCCTCGAGCACCTCGCGCCGCGACAGGCGGATCTTGCCGTCGCGGTCGACCTTCACGCACTTCACGACGACCTCGTCGCCCTCCTTGAGGACGTCCTCGACCGCGCGGATGCGCTCGTTCGAGATCTCCGAGATGTGGAGCAGGCCGTCGGTCCCGGGGAGGATCTCGACGAACGCGCCGATCTCGATGATGCGCTTCACGATGCCGTTGTAGTACTGGCCGACCTCGGGCTCCATCGTGAGGCCCGAGATGAGCGCCTGCGCCTGCTCGAGGCTGCGCAGGTCGGCCGACGCGATCGACACCACGCCGGCGTCGGACACGTCGATCTGGGCGCCGGTCTGCTCGACGAGCGCGCGGATGGTCTTGCCGCCCGGGCCGATGATGTCGCGGATCTTGTCCGGCTTGATCTGCACCGTGATGATGCGCGGCGCGTTCGGCGAGAGCTCGTCGCGCGGGGCCGGCAGCGCCTCACCCATCTTCTCGAGGATGTGCAGGCGGCCACGGCGGGCCTGCTCGAGCGCCTCCTCGAGGATCTGGCGGGTCAGGCCGTCGACCTTGATGTCCATCTGCAGCGCGCAGATGCCGCGGGTGGTGCCGGTGACCTTGAAGTCCATGTCGCCGANNAGGTGGTCCTCGTCGCCGAGGATGTCCGACAGGATGGCGTAGTCGTCGCCCTCCTTCATGAGGCCCATGGCGATGCCGGCGACCGGGGCCGTCGTCGGCACACCGGCGTCCATCAGCGCCAGCGAGCCGCCGCACACCGACGCCATCGAGGACGAGCCGTTCGACTCGAGGATCTCCGACACGATGCGGATCGTGTAGGGGAAGTCCTCGTACTGCGGCAGGATGCGCGCGACCGAGCGCTCGGCGAGGAAGCCGTGACCGACCTCGCGGCGCGACTGGCCGCGGATCGGCTTGACCTCACCCGTCGAGAACGGCGGGAAGTTGTAGTGGAGGTAGAACTGCTTGCGCACGTCGCCGAGCAGCGTCTCGACCTTCTGCTCGTCGTACTTGGTGCCGAGCGTGGCGATCGCCAGCGACTGGGTCTCGCCGCGGGTGAAGAGCGCCGAGCCGTGGGCCTTGGGCAGGACGCCCACCTCGACCGAGATCGCGCGGATCTCGTCGAGCGCGCGGCCGTCGATGCGCTTGCGCGTCGAGAGCGTCAGGTGACGGGCGTACTTCTTGACCAGCTTGGAGAAGGCGCCGTCGACCTCCTTCTTCTTGCCGAACCAGGGCTGCCCCTCGGCGCAGAGCTCGGCGGCGACGCCGGCGTGCACCTCGCTGATCGCGGCGCCGCGCTTCTTCTTCTCGCGCGTCGCCATCGCGGCGGCGAGCTTCTCGGCGCCCAGCTCCTTGACGCGCTTGTGCAGCTCCTCGTCGACGACCGGGGGCGTGAACGGGCGCTTGGGCTTGCCGATCGCGGCCCGCAGCCGCTCCTGGAGCTCGATGAGCGGCTTGGTGGCCTCGAGGGCGTACATGAGCGCGTCGATGATGACGCCCTCACCGACCTCGCCCATCTCGCCCTCGACCATCATGATCGCGTCCTTGCTGCACGCGACGATCATGTCGATCGCGCTCTTCTTGCGCTCCTCGAACGTGGGGTTGGCGACGAACTTGCCGTCGATCATGCCGAGGCGGATGCCGGCGAGCGGCCCGTCCCACACGAGGTCGGAGATCGTGATCGCCGCCGAGGCGCCGGTCATCGCCAGCACGTCGGTGGGGTTCAGCTTGTCGTAGCTGATGACGTTGGCGATGATCTGCGTGTCGATGAACCAGCCCTTGGGGAAGAGCGGGCGGACCGGGCGGTCCATGAGGCGGCAGACCAGGGTCTCCTCGGTGGTCGGGCGACCCTCGCGGCGGAAGTAGCTACCGGGGATCTTGCCCGACGCGTAGAACTTCTCCTGGTACTCGCAGGTGAGCGGCATGAAGTCGATGTCGCGCGGCTGCTGCGAGCCGGTCGCGGTGACCAGCACCATGGAGCCGCCGCAGCGGACGATGACCGAGCCGCCGGCCTGCTTGGCCCACCAGCCGGTCTCGATGGAGATTTCCTTTCCACCGACGACGCACGTTTCGATGATCTTCGTCATGAGATAGACCTTTCCTGTCAGGTTCAGGTCGTTCCCCTGTTTGAACCTGCGGTTGGTCCCTCACTCCAGCTCCTCACGCTCGCGCGTGAGGAGCTCGACAGAAAGTCCAGGCCAGCAGCTCCGACGGGGGAACGACCGGTAGGGAACGCGAGCGGCTAGCGACGGAGCGCGAGCTGCTCGATGAGCGTCTTGTAGCGGCTGGAGTCCTTGCGCTTGAGATAGTCGAGGAGGCTGCGACGCTTGCCGACCATCTTGAGGAGGCCGCGGCGCGAGTGGTGATCCTTGTGGTTCGTCTTGAGGTGCTCGGTGAGGTGGGCGATGCGCTCGGTCAGGAGCGCGATCTGCACCTCGGGCGAGCCCGTGTCCGAGCCGTGCTGCTTGTACTTGCCGATGGTGTCTTGCTTGCGGATGGTCGAAACAGACATGTGCTCTCTCGCGTCGCCAATGCGCTCGTCCCCGATGGACCAGCGGCACGGCCAGGTTGTTGGAGGCGCAGAGTGTAGCAATCGCGCACGCCCGTCAAGCCGGGACGCCGCCGGGACAACCATCGACTAACCTATCGGGATCGCGGGGGTTCCAGGACCCGGTGGTACCGCATCCCGGCGCCGACCCGCTCGCAGATGGCCAGGACGTGCCCGCTCTGCGCCAGCACCTGGAACAGGCCGGGGGCCATCGCGGAGGCGTCCAGCTCCCGACCGTCGAGCACGTCGCGCTCCCGCTCCGGAGCGACCGTGATCGCGGGCAGGCCCAGCGCCTGGGCCGCGGGGATGAGCCGCGCCGCGGCCGCCATCGGTGACGTGATCGCGTCGATCGGGATGGCCTGGTCGATGGTGAAGCGGCCGCTGGCAGTGCGCCGGAGCGCGGTCAGCATCGCGCCGCAGCCGAGCCGCTGGCCGAGGTCGCGCACCAGGCTGCGGACGTACGTGCCCTTGCTGCACGCGATCGTGACGCGCGCGCGCGGCGCCTCGAAGTCCAATAGCGCGAGCCGGTCGAAGCGCACCGGACGCGGCGCGCGGTCGACCTCGACGCCGGCGCGCGCCAGCTCGTGCAGCCGCACCCCACCCTGCTTGATCGCCGAGTGCATGGGCGGCACCTGCTCGGTCGTACACGCCAGCTCGGCCAGCGCGCCCTCGAGCGCGGCGCGGTCGACCCGCGCGGCGCCGTCGGGATCACGGCGCGTCACCGTGCCCTCGACGTCGTAGCTGTCGGTCTCGACGCCCAGCTCGAGCTCCGCCTCGTACGCCTTGTCCTCGGCGGTGAGCCACTGCGCGAGCTTGGTCGCGGTGCCCACGCAGACCGGCAGGACGCCGGTGGCGATCGGATCGAGCGTGCCCGTGTGCCCGGCGCTCCCGATCTCGGCGCGGCGGCGCACCTCGCCGACGACCGCCGCCGACGTCATGCCATGAGGCTTGTCGATGATGAGGACGCCGTGCAGCTCGTCGCGGCGCCCACGCCGGTGCGGCCGCGGGCTCATGGCGACGCTAGTTCGGCGCCGGCAGCGAGTTGATCCACGCGTCGATCGCGGCGAGCGCGGTCGTGTCGACCTGCTCGCGCGCGATCGGCGGCATCTGCGCGCCGCCCACGGCCGTCATGCGGTTGTGGATCGCGCTCTGCGCGACGTCCATGCCCTTCACGACGTGCGTGCCCTGGCTGCCGAGCGACGCGGCGACGTTCACCGCCGTCCGGTACGTGTCGGTCGCGGCCCACGTGCCGAGCTCGGTCACCGAGAGGCGCAGCTCGAGCGGCACCGTGTTCAAGACGTCCGAGTCGCCGTTGTGGCAGCCGCTGCAGTTGCCGTGCATGTAGCCGAGCGCGGGCTCGATCACCGGCGTGCCCGTCTCTGCCGGCAGCGGGAAGTACGCGGCCTGACCGCTCGCCGTCGGCTCGACGGTGAGCCAGTCGTTCTGCACGAGGTAGTCGAGATCGAGGCCGTTCGCCGGCGCGTCGTAGTCGAGCTGCAGCGCCTGGAAGCCGAGGATGATCGCCTTGTTCCGGCTGGGCTGGTGACACTGCCGGCACTTCGACCGGTCAGGGATGTCGTTCACGCCCTGATCGTCGACGACGCCGCCCGGCACCGCCGTGGCGTCGGTCTCACCCGCATCCCACTGGAACGCGACCATGTACCAGCTCGCGACGTCGTCGGCGTCGCCGATCTTCTGGAGCAGCCGCGTCTCGATGCGCGCGCCGCCGCGCACGAACTCCTTCCACACCTTGGTCCCCACCGGGAACGACCAGTAGTCCATGTCCGTCGAGTTGATCTTCGAGCCCGGCGGCAGGTAGATCCATCGCCGCTTCACCGCCGCGTCCGACCACAGCTGCCAGCGCGGCGCGAACTCGACGACCCCGCTCGCGATCGTCTTGGTCCCGATGTTGCTGTAGAGCCCCGTCTCCGACAGCATCGTCGGCTGCACGAACGGCCCGTCCATGCCCGCGTCCGTCGGCGCATCGGGCTGCGCATCCGCCGCCGGCGCGTCGATGTCACCACCGTCGCCGTCGTCGCCGCATCCGGCGCCCCAGACGAGAGCCGCCGCCAGGAAGGAAGCCAGGTACAGACGCATAGGCGGCCATCCTAGTCGGACTTCTCGCCGTCGTCACCCCCGGTGTTGTCGCCGGTCGCCGCCGCCTGGGCGCGCGCCTCGTCTTCCTTCACGATGTCGCGCAGCTTCTGCGACATGACCGCGGTCACGTCGTGATCGAAGCGGAGCTCGGGTGGGCGCTGGAGCTGGAGGCGACGGCCCAGCGGGCCGCGGAGGAAGCCGGCGGCGGCGCGCAGCCCGGCCAGCGCCTTCTCGGCGACCTTGGCGTCGTCCGAGTAGATCGAGATCCACACCCGCGCGACCGAGAGATCCGGCGTGCACTCGACCTGCGAGACGCCGAGCACCCCGGCGGCCTGCACGCGCGGGTCCTTGACCTCGCGCGCGATGAGGTCGGCGAGCTGCTCGCGGATCGCGCTCTCGACTCGTTCCTTCCTACCCACGGCTCTTGTCCTCGTCCTTCCACACCGCCGGGATCCAGTCGTCGCTGGTGCCGTCGGCGTGCTCGTGCCACGGCTCGGCGCTCGAGAACCAGTCCTCGCTGAAGAGCGCGCTCTCGCGACGGACGGCGACGATCTCGCACAGGCCCTGGTGCTGCACGAAGCCGAGCACCGACGCCAGCGCCGCGTCGCAGGCGTCGCGGCTCTGGGTGAGCACCGAGAACGCGAGGTCGGCGCGCTGCCAGGTGTCCTGACCGCCGACCTCGACCAGCGAGATGTGGAAGCGCTCGCGGACGCGATCGCGGAGCTTGCGGACGACGCTCCGCTTCTCCTTCAGCGAGTGGCTGTGCTCTACGACGATCGAGAAGCGACAGACCCCGACATGCATCAGAGGGTCGCCGCCTCCTCGATGACCTCGTACGCCTCGATCACGTCACCGACCTTGAGATCGTTGAAGCCCGCGACCTGGCAGCCGCACTCGTAGCCCTGCTGGACCTCGCTGACGTCGTCCTTGAAGCGACGGAGGCTGCCGACGCGGCCCTCGTAGATCTGTACCGAGTCGCGGACGATGCGGAGCAGCGCCTTGCGCGTGACCTTGCCGCTCGACACCATGCAGCCGGCGATCGTGCCGATCTTGGGGATCGTGAAGGTGTTGCGGACCTCGAGGGTGCCCATCGCCTGCTCGCGCTTGATCGGCGCGAGGAGGCCGGCCATCGCCGACTTCACCTCGTCGAGGGCGTCGTAGATGATGTCGTAGAGGCGGATCTCGACGCCTTCCTGCTCGGCGAGCTTGGACGACTTGCCGGCGGGACGGACGTGGAAGCCGAGGACGACCGCGCCGCCGGCCTTGGCCAGGTTGACGTCGCCCTCGGTGATGCCGCCGACGCCGGCGGAGATGACGTTGACCTTGACCTTCTCGGTCGTGAGCTTGACCAGCGCGGCCTTGAGGGCCTCGGCCGAGCCCTGGACGTCGGCCTTGAGCACGATCTTGAGCTCCTTGCCGTCGCCCGCCGACTCGTTGATGCGAGCCATCACGTTCTCGAGCGAGATCTTGGACGTCGACGCGAGCTCGCGCTTGCGCCACATCTGCCGGCGGTGCTCGACGACCTGCTTGGCCGCCTTGTCGTCCTCGGCGACGTTCATCTGATCGCCGGCCTCGGGCACGCCGTCGAGACCCAGGATCTCGACCGGCGTCGACGGACCGCACTGCTCGAGCGCCTCACCGCGGGCGTCGAGCATCGCGCGCACCTTGCCGTAGCAGCGGCCGGCGACGAGGATGTCGCCGACGCGCAGCGTGCCTTCCTGCACGAGCACGGTCGCCATCGGGCCGCGGTTGCGATCGAGGCGGGCCTCGATCACCACGCCGGCGGCGGGCTTGTCCGGGTTGGCGCGCAGATCACCGACCTCGGCGACGAGGGCGACGGTCTCGAGCAGCTTGTCGATGTTGTCGCCCTTGAGCGCCGACACGTTCACGTACTGCGTGTCACCACCCCACTCCTCGGGGATGAGGCCGCGATCGGCGAGTTGCTGGCGGATACGGTCGGGCTGCGCGTCCGGGAGGTCACACTTGTTGACCGCCACGATGATGGGCACCTTCGCGTCCTTGGCGTGGGCCAGCGCCTCGAGCGTCTGCGGCATGACGCCGTCGTTCGCCGCCACCACGAGGATGACGATGTCGGTGGCGCTGGCGCCGCGGGCGCGCATCTCGGTGAACGCCTCGTGACCCGGGGTGTCGAGGAACACGATCTCGCCGTGGTTCTCACCGGCCGGGACCTTGTACGCCGCGATGTGCTGCGTGATGCCGCCGGCCTCGCCGGCCGCGACGCGGCTGTTGCGGATCTTGTCGAGGAGCGACGTCTTGCCGTGGTCGACGTGACCCATGACGGTCACGACCGGCGCGCGGCCCACGAGCTTGTCGGCGTCGTCGGCCTTCTCGGAGAAGATGTCCTCCTCCTTGAACGCCACGTTCTGCACCTCGTACTGGAACTCGCTCGCCAGGATCTGGGCGGTCTCGAAGTCGATCGACGCGTTGATGTTCACGCCGGTCATGCCCATCGACCAGAGCTTCTTCAGCACCTCGGTCGCCTTCACGCCCATGCCGCGCGCGAGGTCCGAGATCGCGATCGTCTCCTCGATGCGGATGATGCGCTTGTGCGCGGCCGCCTCGGTGATCTGCGTGCTCTTGCCCTTGCCCTTGGTGAGCGGGAGCTTCTTCTTGCCGTAGTCGTTGGGCCGGTTGCGCGGCCCACCCTTCTTCTGTTGCTCGGCGAAGCGACCGCGGATCGCCGCCGGTCCACCCGGAGGCGGCTGCGACGGGCGTCCGCCCATCGGCGCTCGCTCCGTGATCTGGATGCGGGTCGGCAGCTTGATGACCGTGCCGACGGCCGGCCGCGACGGATCGCGGGCCTCGACCACCGGCACCTCCACGGGCGGTGGCTCGGTCGGCGGCGACGGCTGGCGCTGGGCCTCGCGCTCGGCGGAGCGGGCGCGGGCACGCTCGAGCTCGGCCTCGAAGCGCGAGCGGGCGCCGTCGGCGACCTCCTGGACGGTCGCGGGGCCCTGCGGGACCGGCGGCGCCGGCGGCGGCACGCTCTCGCGCGCACGGACGATCACGGTCGGACGCGGCCCGGTCGGCATCGACGGCGCGGCGCCGCCGCCCCCGGCGTGCGCGTGCGTGGCGGCCTCGCCCCCGCCGCCACCACCACCGGAGCCCCGCACGATCGCGGGGCCGGCGACGAAGACGCGGCTCTTGGGACGCGTGTCGGGCACGACGTCGGTCGTCGGTGGGGCGTCCGAGACGGACGGCGCAGGCTCGGCGGCGCGCGTCGGCTCGGGGGCGCGCGCGTCGTCCTCGCCGGCCGGCGACGCCTCGCGAACGTCGACCACCGGGGCCTTCGACTCGGCGATCGGGGGTGCGGGCCGTTCCACGGCGGGCGGCGGCGGCGCGGCCTCGACCGGCGGCGGCGGCGGCGGCGGCTCGACGACGGGCGCGGGCTTCTCGACGACGGGCGCCGGCTTCTCGACGGCGGGCGCCGGCGCCGGCGTCTCCTCGACGTGGCGGCGGCGGATCACCGGCGCGGGCGCGGCGACCACGGCCGGCGCGGGCGCGGCGGTATCGCCGTCGTCCGACTTGCTCGAGCGGCGGCGCAGCACGGCGCCGCCGAGCGCCTTGGTCTCCTGAGGAGCGACAGCCGCATGCTTCTCGCGCTCGAGGGACTTCTTGATGCGCTGGACCGCGTCCGCGTCCAGCGAGGACATGTGATTGTTCACCTCGAGCCCCAGCGCACGGATCTTGGCCAGGAGCTCCTTGTTGGGAATCCCGACCTCTTTCGCTATCTCGTAGACGCGCATGTAACTCCGATACCGGGCTGGGTTTCTACAGCGTCCTCGCGTCGTTGACCAGATCCAGATCAGCGACGACAGGCGATTTGAAGCTGCGGGCCAGACCACCCCGGCGAGCGCCGGTCACACAGGTCTGGCGGGGGTGCACCCACGCGCCCCTTCCGGGCGCACGACGCTCCCGATCGGCGACCGCGCGGCCGTCGACGAGAACGACGCGCACGAGCTCGCGCTGCGGCGCGGTTGCGCGGCAGCCGACACACGTGCGGATGGGTACATGAACGGAAGTCATTCGAAAGAACCTGGAGATCACTCGATCTGAGAGAGGTACGCGATCACACGCTGCCGGAGCTTGGCGAGATCGCTCATGTCGATGTTGGTGGCCGAGGCGAGCTCCTCGAGCGGCATCCGCACGAGCTCCTCGGGGGAGTGGACCTGGGCGCCGGCGAGGATCTGGACCACCTCCTCGTTGACGCCGGGGACCTCGAGCAGCTGCTGCTCGCCCGACATCGCGGCGCGACGCTCCGACTCGCGGCGCAGATCGTCCGGTCGGCGTCGCGACGACTGCAGGTACTCGTTGGCGCCCGAGATGATCTTGCGCGCGCCCTCGACGCCGCCGATCCCCGGCACACCCGCGAGCTCCTCGGCGGCGGCGCGAGAGAGCTCCGTGACCGAGCGCCAGCCGAGCTTGAACATGGTCTCGGCGAGGTCGATGGAGACGCCGTTGATCGCCGCGATCTGCTCCTTGGCGCGGCGCTCGAGCTCGTAGATCTTCGACTCCGAGTGGATGTCGATGCGCCAGCCGGTGAGCTGGCTGGCGAGGCGGACGTTCTGGCCCTTCTTGCCGATCGCGAGCGACAGCTTCTCGTCGGGGACGACCAGCTCCATGCGGTGGCCCTCGGCGTCGATGATGACGCGCGAGACCTCGGCGGGCGCGATCGCGTTGCACACGAAGCGCGCGGGGTCGTCGTCGTAGGGGACGATGTCGATCTTCTCGCCGCGCAGCTCCTGCACGACGGCCTGGACGCGCGAGCCCTTCATGCCGACGCAGGCGCCGACCGGGTCGACGTCGCGGTCGCGCGACGAGACGGCGATCTTCGACCGCGCGCCCGGCTCGCGGGCGGACGACTCGATGCGGACGATCTTCTCGAAGATCTCCGGAACCTCCTGCTCGAACAGCTTCTCGAGGAAGCCCTTGTGGGCGCGCGAGAGGATGAGCTGCGGACCGCGGGCCATGCGGTCGATGTCGAGGAGCAACGACTTCATGTTGTCGCCGACGCGGAACGACTCGCGGGGCACCTGCTCGCGCATGGGCAGGAGCGCCTCGGTCTTGCCGATCTCGACGACGAGGTTGCCGCGCTCGAAGCGGCGGACGATGCCGGTGACGATCTCGCCCTTCCGGTCCTTGTACTCGTTGTAGACGTTGTCGCGCTCGGCCTCGCGCACGCGCTGGCTGATCACCTGCTTGGCGGTCTGCGCGGCGATGCGGCCGAACTTCTTGTGGGCCTGCTTGAGGTCGATGACGTCGCCGAACTTGGCGTCCTGCTCGGCGGCGCGCTCGGCGTCCTCGGGGCGGTAGAAGATCTGGAAGAGGAGCTCGTCGCCGAGCTCGGCCTCGAGCCCGTACTTGTGGGCGTCCTCGACCGTGATCTCGCGACCCTCGATGGCGTCGTCCTCGACGACGTTGATGATGAGGAAGAGGTCGACGCCGCCGGTCTCGGCGTTGTACTTGGCCTCCATCTCGCGGTTCATGCCGAAAGCGCGCTTGGCGGCGGTCAAGATCGCCTGCTCGAGCGCCGTGAGGAGCACCGTGCGGTCGATGTTCTTGTCGCGACCGACCTGGTCGATCACCATGCTGAGGTTGGCTTCCATGACACGTTCCTTCGGTACTAGTTCCTGGGGCGGACCTGGCCCCGGCCGCCCTTCATCACTTCATCCCAGTCGGGCACGATCTTCGCGACGTCGACGTCGCTGATCGGAAACATCCAGGGCTGACCGTCCACGATCACCTTGGCCTTCGCCTCGTCGTCGGCCCCCTCGACGGATTCGAGGATGCCGCGGAAATTCTTGCGCTCGCCACCCTGCGGGGTGGGCACGCCGTGCATCAGGCTCGCCTTGATCTCGGCGCCCACGAAGCGCCGGAAGTGGCCGGGGGTCACGAGCGGACGGTCGATGCCGGGCGAGCTGACCTCGAGCGAGTACGCCTGCGCGATCGGGTCCTCGACGTCGAGGAGCGCCGACAGCTCGCGCGAGATGCGCTCGCAGTCGTCGAGGTCGACGTCCTGCGCCTCGTTGCCCGGATCCGGCGCCGGCAGATCGATGAACACCCGGAGCACCCATCCACCCGGCTCGGTGACGAAGCGGACGTCGACCAGCTCGTACCCCGCGTGCACGACGACGGGATCCACGAGCGCCCATACGCGCTTACGGATACTCGCAGCATCACTGGAAGCTCGGACGGTCATCGGGGAACTTGTGATCTGGGTCAGGGACAAAAAAATAGGCGGGCACTCGGCCCACCTTCTCCAGAGAAAGAGACGATAGCGGAGGGATGGGTACCACTCCCGCGATCGACCCGCAAGGGCCATTCGGCAACTGACTACCGCCTCAGCCGCTCCCGCTCCAGGCACTCCCGCCGGATCGCCCGAAGCCGGCGTAAATGCACCCGAACCGTCCCCCGGGCGACCCCCATCTCCGCCGCGCACTCATCCAGAGTCAGCCCCGCCTCGAGGCATAGCGCCGCGACCTGCCGCAGCCGGAACGGCAACCCGACCGCCTTCTTCACGAACTCCCTCAGGTCGGCCGCGTCCGGCCGCCTCAGATCGACGTGCGGCGGCGGCGGCGGCGGCTCCCACTCGTCGGCGCGCACCATCAGGGACCCGAGCACCTCTCGTGCCTGGAGCCCCCGCTCCATCAACCACGAAGAGAGCGCGACCGGACGATCGAGCAGCACCTTCGCCTCATCTGGACTCAACCCCGCCACCGCCTCGTGCATGCCGATTCCCTCGCACGCCGCCCTGACATCCGCGCGCGCTCGCGCTGTCCGGCTTCCGGACATCCATCTCACCTCCACGTGGGCAACCCGCCCGTCGACACCTCCCCTC
>DDTA01000079.1 GCA_002344285.1 Myxococcales bacterium UBA2376 | reverse complement strand
CTGTTCTGGTACATGGGCATGGTCCCGGACATCGCGACCCTGCGCGACAAGGCCAAGGAGCGCTGGAAGCAGATCGGTTACGGCCTCCTGGCGCTCGGCTGGCGCGGCTCCGCCCGTCAGTGGCACCGCTACGAGCGCGCGTACCTCATCCTCGCCGCGCTCTCGACGCCGCTGGTCCTCTCGGTCCACTCGGTCGTCTCCTTCGACTTCGCCACGTCCCAGAACCCAGGCTGGCACACGACGATCTTCCCGNNCATCTTCAGCGGCTTCGCGATGGTGGCGACCCTGCTCGTGCCGCTGCGCTACCTGTGCAACCTGAAGCACATCATCAAGGAGAGCCACATCGAGGCGATGTGCAAGATCATGATCGCCACCGGCATGATGGTCGGCGGGGCGTACGCGATCGAGCTCTTCATCGCGTGGTACTCGGGCANNATGGAGTTCTTCATCGCCTGGTACTCGGGCAACGCCGGTGAGTGGTTCACCTTCAGGAACCGCATCCTCGGCGAGTACTCGTGGGCCTACTTCATGATGGTGAGCTGCAACGTCCTCGTGCCGCAGTTCTTCTGGATCAAGAAGTGCCGCACGAACCCGTGGATCGTCGTCGGCCTCTCGATCCTCATCAACGTCGGCATGTGGTTCGAGCGCTTCGTCATCATCGCGACGTCGCTCGCGCGCCAGGCGGTGCCCGGTATGTGGGGCTACTTCAGCCCGACCCGCTGGGACCTCCTGACCATGATCGGCAGCTTCGGCCTCTTCTTCACCCTGTTCCTCCTCTTCGTCCGCTTCCTCCCGGTCATCGCCATCGCCGAAGTCAAGATGGTCACGCCCGAGGCCCACGCGGGCAAGGACGATCACTGATGAGCACCGCACACGATAACGGCGCGGGCGACCGGCCGAACGGCAACGGCTCGGACGACCAGAACGAGGAGATGCACGGTCTCCTCGCCGAGTTCGAGACGCCCGGCGCCCTGGTCGCCGCCGCGCGCAAGGTCAAGAACGCGGGTTACACCGAGTTCGACTGCTACAGCCCGTTCCCCGTCCACGGCATCGACCCGGCCATGGGGATCCAGCGCACCAAGCTGCCGCTGGTCATCTTCGCCGGCGGTCTCACGGGCCTGTTCCTGGGCACGCTGATGCAGTGGTGGATGAACGCCTACAACTGGCCGTGGAACGTCGCGGGCAAGCCGACGTGGTCGATCCCGGCCAACGTGCCCATCTCGTACGAGACGACGATCCTCCTGTCGGTCCTCACGACCTTCTTCGGCATGTGGGCGGCGAACAAGCTGCCCCAGGTGTGGCACCCGTTCTTCCGCCTCGATCGCTTCGCCAAGGTCACCGACGACGGGTTCTTCCTCGGCGTCGAGGCCTCGGACAAGCGCTTCGAGCTCGAGCAGACCAAGCAGCTGCTCGTCGCCGCCGGCGCCACGCACGTCGAGGAGTGTTACGTCGACGCCCGCCCCGAGGCGCGCAACGTCCCCAAGTGGATCTGGGCCGCGATGACCATCATGACGATGCTCGCGCTCATCCCGGTCGCGCTCGTCTTCAAGGCGCGCGCGACCAAGTCGCCCGACCCGCACTACCACGTCTTCTCGGACATGGACTACCAGCCCAAGGCCAAGAGCGACCAGGCGTTCGCCGAGTTCGCCGACGGCCGGGCCAACCGCGGTGAGCTGCCGGGCACGGTCGCGCGCGGTCACCTCAAGGCCGACGATGCGTACTACCGCGGGCTGGCGAACGGCGAGTGGATCACCGGGCTGCCGGCGCAGCTCGAGGTCACGCCGGCGCTCGTCGACCGAGGGCAGGAGCGATACAACATCTACTGCGCGCCGTGCCACGGGTACGACGGCGCGGGGCAGGGCATCATCCCCGCGCGCGTCGCCGGCATCGGCGGTGCGTGGCCCGCGCGCAACCTGACCGACCCCAAGGCGGGCGTCATCCAGATGCGCAACGGCCAGCTGTTCAACACGATCAGCAACGGCTTCAACTCGATGATGGGCTACGCCTCGCAGATCCCGGTCGAGGATCGGTGGGCGATCGTCCTCTACGTGCGCGCGCTCCAGCGCAGCCAGAACGCCGCCGAGTCGGAGCTTCCGGCCGGCCACCAGGTGCGGTGAGGACGAGCAATCATGAGCGCTACCAAGTCCATTCACCCTGAAGAGAAGTTCAAGGCCGACAAGATGGGCAGCCGCCTGTTCAAGGTCGGCCTCGCCCTCGGCGGCGCGTTCTTGATCCTGTCGATCATCCTCGGCGCGTCCAAGAGCGATCACTGGCGGCGGTTCCTGCACGCCTACGTGATCGGCTGGGGCTTCGTGATGTCGATCGCGGTCGGCTCGCTCTTCTTCGTCCTCTCCCACCACGTGGCGAGGGCGAAGTGGGGCATCGTGCTCCGCCGCCTGGCCGAGTTCATGTCGCTCACGATCCCGTTCCTCGGCATCGTGGGCCTCGGCTTCCTCATCCCGGTGCTCGCCGGCAACCAGAACCTCTACTTCTGGACCGAGCCGACGCTCCACAACGAGACCCATCCGCTGTGGCACCACATGCACCACAAGGCGACGTGGCTCTCGCCGTGGTTCTTCGCGGTCCGCTACGTCGTCTACTTCGCGCTGTTCTCGGGCCTGGCCATCTACTTCGCGCGCAAGTCGTTCGCGATGGACGAGGCCAAGGACGAGGCCGAGGCCTTCAAGATCTGGGACCACCTCCGCGTCGCGTCAGGCCCGGCGATCGTGGTCTTCGCGCTCACCACGGTGTTCTTCGCCACCGACCTGTTCATGACGTTCTCGCCGACCTGGTACTCGACGATCTACGCGGTCAACTGGTTCGCCGGCGCGATGCTCGCGACCTACTGCACGCTCGCGCTGCTCGGCCGCACGCTGCAGCAGTACGGGAAGCTGCAGCACTCGATCACCGTCGAGCACTACCACGACATCGGCAAGTACATGTTCGGCTGGACGTTCTTCTGGATCTACACGGCCTTCAGCCAGTTCATGCTGCAGTGGTACGGCAACATGCCGGAGGAGACGGTCTTCTACAACTACCGCATGTTCAGCGAGTGGAAGTGGATCTCCCTCGCGGTGCTCTTCGGTCAGTGGGCGTTCCCCTACCTGTGCCTGGTGACCCGCTGGACCAAGCGCATCCTGCCGCTGCTCATGTTCTTCGCCGTGTGGCAGCTCGTCTTCCACTGGGTGGACCTGTACTGGAACATCATGCCCAACGCGGAGTGGACCGTCGTGGGCGGTCACCAGATGGGGCCGCTCGCCGGCGTGCCGGAGAAGCACCAGATCGGCTTCCACGCCGTCGACGTGACCTTGCTCCTCGCGATGGTCGGGCTCTTCATCGCGGGCCTCGGCCGCGTGATGAAGGGCAACCTGATGCCGGTCAAGGACCCCAAGCTCGGCGAGGCCCTCGCCTTCGAGAACTACTGAGGTCGTCATGAGCGAAGGACCCAAGAAGAACCCGGACAATCTCAACACGATCGGGATCGTGACCGTCGGCGGCGTCGGCGCGGCGCTCGTGTACCTTTCGATCGTCGGCCTCCAGGCCTTCTACGTCGACGAGACCGCGATCGTCGACGAGGTTCGCCACTTCGGCGACCAGGAGAAGGCGCGGACGAGCCTGAAGAGCGAGCAGGTCGGCGCCCTCACGACGAATCTCACCCGCAAGGGCGTGAACGCCGACGGCAAGCCGCTCATCGCGATCCCGATCGAGACCGCCAAGGCCCTCGTGGTCGAGGCCGCCAGGGTCGATCCGGCGAACCTCGTCCCGATGATCGGGCGCTCGGAGGCGTCGACGATCCAGCCGATCTTCGGCCGGCCCGTCGCGCTGCCACCGCCGCCGCCGGAGCCCGTGGCGCCGCCCGCCGACGGTTCGGTGCCGGGCGCGGTGCCGCCCGACGGGGCTGCCGTCCCGACCCCGGCAGGCGCGGAAGGCGCGGCGCCGGCGCAGCCCGCCGCGACGCCGACGCCGACGCCGACGCCGACCCCGGCGCCGGCGCAGCCCGCGCCCGCCGCCGCACAGCCTCCCGCTGGAGGCCAGTAGTCAGCGCGATGCGGCGCCTTGCTCTCGCCTCGCTCGGCCTCTGCGTCACGGCGTTCGCCGTGACGTTGTGCGCCGGAGCTCGGCCCGCGCGCGCCGAGGAGCCGATGCCGGTTCCGCCCGGCGTCTTCAAGGGCGTCGACGTGGTGGAGCGGCTCGGGCAGCAGGTGCCCCTCGACGCCGCCTTCCGCGATCACACCGGCAAGGACGTCACGCTCGCCGACGTGGTGCGCGACGAGCTGCCGGTCCTGGTCACGTTCAACTACTCGAGCTGCCCGCAGCTCTGCGATCTGCAGCTCGCCGGGCTGGTCAAGGCGCTGGCCGCGGTGCGGCTCACGCCGGGCAAGCAGTTCCGCATCGCCACCGTGATCCTCGCGCCGGCGGAGCCGCCCGAGCGCGCCGCCAAGACGCGGCGCCACCACGTCGAGAAGCTGCGCCAGCTCGGCGGTGACGTCGTGGGCGACGGCTGGACCTTCCTGGTCTCGCGCGACGGCAAGGACGAGCGCGCGATCCGCGCCGTGGCGGACGCGGTCGGCTTCGGCTACCGCTACGACGCGCGCCAGGACGAGTACGCGCACCCGGCGACGATCATCGCGCTCTCGGCCTCGGGCCTGGTCACGCGCTACGTCCACGGCATCACGCCGGTCGGCGCCGACCTCGAGCAGACGATCGCGAAGGCCGGCCTCGCCGAGCTCTCGGCGTCGAGCGGCTTCCTCATGTCCTGCTTCCACTGGGACCCCGACGGCCGCGCCGCCTGGGGTCGCAAACTCATGCGCTACGGCGCGTTCAGCTTCGCCTCGGTCCTCATCGCGATCTTCGCCATCGTGTGGTGGCGCCGGTCCCGGCATCCCTCTGGAGTGACGTCATGAAACCGTACCTGCTCGCGTTCGCCCTGGTGTTCGGGCTGTTCGCGCCGCCGGCGATGGCGCAGCCAGCCGCCGCGCCTCCTCCGGCGGCCGCGGTGGCGCCGGCCGCACCCGCCGCCGCGCCTCCGGCCGAGATGACGTGGTGGGAGAAGGAGGCCGCGAAGCCGTACGTCTACGAGGGCACGTACTGGCTGCCGCCCGCCGCGAACAAGGACGCGAAGGGGCCCGACGACCTGTTCATCTGGGTCCTCGGCATGTCGGCGTTCTTCTTCGTCGCGATCACGGCCTGCGTCGTCTACTTCGTCATCAAGTACCGCCACAAGCCGGGTCGCAAGCCCGAGCCGTCGCCGTCGCACAACGACGTCCTCGAGATCACGTGGACCGTCATCCCGACGATCATCGCCGTCATCCTCTTCGTCTACGGCTGGCGGAGCTACATCTCGCTGACGTCCATCCCCGAGACTCGCCCCGAGAACCAGATCGCGGTGACGGCGCAGAAGTGGAACTGGAGCTTCCGCTACTACAACGGCGTCGAGGACAACGTGCTCCACGTCCCGGTCGATCAGCCGGTCAAGCTGACCATGACGTCGACCGACGTGCTGCACAGCTTCTTCGTCCCGGTGTTCCGCGTGAAGCAGGACATCGTGCCGCGCCGCTTCACCTACGTCTGGTTCTGGCCGACCAGGACCGGCGTGTACCGCCTGTACTGCACCGAGTACTGCGGCAAGGACCACTCGCTCATGAAGACCAAGGTGGTCGTCCACTCGGCCGGCAACTACGAGCGCTACCTGTCGGAGGCCTTCGGCAAGCAGATGAGCCTCTCGGGCGCCGCGCTCGGCGAGAGCGTCTACAAGAAGAAGGGCTGCGAGGGCTGTCACACGCTCGACGGCTCGGTCAGGCTCGGTCCCTCGTTCAAGGGCGTCTGGGGCACCGACGTGAAGCTCGGTGACGGCTCCAGCGTGAAGTTCGACGAGGCCTACGTCCGCAACTCGATCCAGGCGCCGCAGGGTCAGTCGCGGCCCGGGTTCCCACCCTCGATGCCGGTCATCCCGCTCTCCGACAAGGAGATCGAGGGCATGGCCGAGTTCATCAAGGCCCAGAAGTAGAGGCCGGCCATGTCAGCAGATCTCGACAACACCGTCAGCTACCTCGAGGTGAAGAAGGGCCTGGGCTCCTGGCTCTACACCCTCGATCACAAGCGCATCGGGATGATGTACTTGTGCGGCATCCTCTTCTCGCTGATGCTCGGCGGCGCGTTCGCGCTGCTGGTGCGCACGGAGCTGTTCAGCCCGGGGATGACCATCGTCGGGCAGGACTGGTACAACAAATTCTTCACGCTGCACGGCGCGGTGATGGTCTTCCTGGTCATCATCCCCGGCATCCCGGCGGCGCTCGGGAACATGGTGCTGCCGATCCAGCTCGGCGCGCCCGACGTCGCGTTCCCCAAGCTCAACCTCGCGAGCTTCTACCTCTGGTGCTCGGGCGCGTTCCTCCTGCTCCTCGCCACCGGCCTCGGCGGCGTCGACACCGGGTGGACCTTCTACACGCCCTACAGCATCGAGACCCAGACCGCGGTCATCCCCGCGGTCGCGGGCGCGTTCCTCCTCGGCTTCTCGTCGATCTTCACCGGCCTCAACTTCCTGGTGACGATCCACAAGTTCCGGCCCGCGCACATGGGCTGGTTCCAGATGCCGCTCAACCTGTGGGCGCTCTACGCCACCGCGCTCATGCAGGTGCTGGCGACGCCGGTCCTCGGCATCACGCTGCTCTTGCTCTTCGTCGAGCGCTTCATGCACATCGGCATCTTCGATCCGACGCTCGGCGGCGACCCCGTGCTGTTCCAGCACTTCTTCTGGTTCTACTCGCACCCGGCCGTCTACATCATGATCGTCCCGGGCATGGGCGTGATCTCGGAGATGATCACGACCTTCGCGCGCAAGCCGATCTTCGGCTATCGCTTCATCGCGTACTCGTCGGTCGCGCTCGCCCTGTTCTCGTTCCTGGTCTGGGGCCACCACATGTTCGTGTCGGGACAGTCGCGCCTCGCCAACATGGTGTTCTCGGCGTTGACCTTCTCCGTCGGCATCCCGTCGGCGATCAAGGTCTTCAACTGGGCGGCCACGCTCTACAAGGGCGACATCCGGCTCGACACGCCGATGCTCTACGTCCTCTCGTTCCTCATCCTGTTCACGATCGGCGGCCTCACCGGCATCTTCCTCGCCGTCCTCTCGATCGACGTCCACCTCCACGACACCTACTTCGTGGTCGCGCACTTCCACTACGTGATGATGGGCTCGACGCTCGTCGCCTTCGTCGGCGCCTTGCACTACTGGTGGCCGAAGCTGTCGGGGCGCATGTACCCCGAGACGATCGGCCGGGTCTGCGCGTGGGGCGTCTTCATCGGCTTCAACCTGACGTTCCTCCCGCAGTTCGTCATGGGCTCGCGAGGCATGCCGCGCCGCTACTGGGACTACGACCCCGAGTACACGCTCTATCACCGCATCTCGACGGTGGGCGCCTTCATCCTCGGCGTCTCGCTGTTCGTCGTGGTCTGTTACCTCGCCTGGTCGCTCAAGCGCGGCAAGAAGGCGACCAAGAACCCGTGGGGCGCGAGCACGCTCGAGTGGGAGGCGCCGACGCCGCCCACGGTCTTCAACTTCCCCGAGCCGCCGCCCGAGGTCGAGATCTACAACTACGACGACCTGGTAGAGGTCCCGAACGCGAACGAGGACGGGGTCACCAACTGGGAACGGCGTCCGGCGGCCGACAAGCCCGCCACGTCGTCTCACCACTGACGTTCCGAGGTACGCCCAGATGAGCGACCACGATCACGACCACGGACACGGCGACGACGGCCACGGGCACCACGGTGGCCACGGTCACGGCTCGCCGTGGATCCAGCACCACTACGACGACGCGCAGCACCAGTTCGACTCCGGCAAGCTCGGCATCTGGTTCTTCCTGGTGCAGGAGGTGCTGTTCTTCTCGGGCCTGTTCGTCGCGTACATCCTGTACCGCTACCACCACCCCGAGATCTACGCGTACGCGCACAGCTACCTCGACGTGAAGTGGGGCGCGATCAACACCGCGGTCCTCATCATCTCGAGCCTCACGGCGGCGTGGGCCGTGCGCTGCGCTCAGCTCGCGCAGCGGCGAGGGCTCATCTTCTGCCTCGCGGTCACGATCGCCTGCGCCTGCGGCTTCCTCGGCATCAAGTACGTCGAGTACTCGCACAAGATCCACGAGCGCATCCTCTTCGGCAAGAAGTTCGATCCGTGCATCGCGTCGGCCGGTAACCACCTCCTCAACAAGGAGAACTACTGCCCCGGCGTGAAGACCAGCGTGGTCTGGGACGCCAAGACCAACAAGGCGGACCGCGGCTGTCTGGACGCGCCGACCGGCTACGACTGGGACCCGGCGCTCAAGGGCATCCAGGGCAAGTGCGTCGTCAACGAGCTGACGATGAGCGGCACCGGCGCGAACCGCAAGGAAGTGTCGCGCCGCCCGGTCGAGGCGTGCGCGCCGTCGCCAGATCACGGCAGCGGCCACGGCGGCGGCCACGGCAAGCAGACCTACCCGTGCTGGACGCTCGAGCAGAACCCGCACGTGTGCCCCAAGGGCCCGGGCGCGATGGTCCACTACGGCGACCACACGTCGCGCGGCAGCACCGTCGAGATCGAGGTGACCTGCGAGGCGGTGCCCGCGCCGGTCGAGCCCAAGGACGCGCTCGCGCCCGTCGACGGGAAGCTGGAGCGCGGCGAGGCCTCGTTCAAGAAGCCGGTCACGCCGAGCAAGCACGACCTCAAGCACGAGTTCCAGAGCGGGCCGCCGCCCGAGCACACGAACATGTTCTTCTCGATCTACTTCGCGATGACGGGCCTCCACGGCCTGCACGTGCTGTTCGGGATCTTCGTGTACATCTGGCTCTTGGTGCGCGCCATCAAGGGGCACTTCACGCCGGACTACTTCGGTCCCGTCGATTACGCGGCGCTCTACTGGCACCTCGTCGA
>DDTA01000068.1 GCA_002344285.1 Myxococcales bacterium UBA2376 | reverse complement strand
CAAGATGTGTTGGATCGTCAGGCCCGAGGCCCGAGGCCTTCCTTGCGTGACGGGCGCCTCAGCTCCCCGATCTCAGGATCGCCTCACGGCGAGCAGGCGCCCGTCGCGGTCGCGCACGTGAAGTAGTTCCACGGCTCGCCGGCGTCGAGCATGGAGCTGTTCACGTTGGCGCCGCACTCGAGATCCGTCGTGCAGCTCGGCAGGCACACGTTGGTGCTGAAGCCGGTCGAGCACACGGTGCCGGGCAACGTCGAGCAGTCGTTGTTGCTGGTGCAGGTGTGCGTGCAGACGCTGTCCTGGGCGTCGGCCTCGAACGCGATGTACGAGCAGTCGCCCGACATGCAGTCGTCGGCGGAGTCGCAAGGCATGCCGTCGGCGCGCGTGCCGGCCGGGAGGAAGTTGCAGACGCCCGTGTCGCAGGAGCCGCGGTAGATCTGCGTCTTGTACGTCGCCGCGCAGTCGGCGCGGGTGACGCAGGTCTGGACGAGCGTGCGCGTCACGGCGAGCGAGTAGTCGTACGCCGGGGCGGTCGCGGCGCCCGCGCGGTAGACCGCGAGGTAGTACGTCCCCGCCGGCAGGTGGGTCACGGTCACGACCTCCGGGTTGAGCCAGAAGCTCGTGCCGAGGAGCCGGCCCATGCCGTCGTAGATGTACACGTCGATGTCGGGGCCGGCGGTCCACGACAGGTTGGCGACGAGGCCCTCACCGGGCGCGGTGGTGGTCACGCGGTACCAGTCGGACTCCGACGACGGCGTGTTGCAGATCTTGCCGGTGAGCGTCTGGGTCATGCCGACGGCCGCGGGCGTGATGTCGCGCGCGCCGGCGGGCCCGTCGTCGGGCTCGGCGCCGTCGTCGCCGGTGCACTGCGCCGGACCGGCGACACACTCGCCGACCGAGCAGATCGGCTCGCCCGCGGTCGTGCACTCGAACGAGCTGGCGCACTCCGGCAGCGAGATCGTCAGCGCGTACGAGGTCGCCGGCGCCGAGTTGGCGGGCTCGTACTGGTACACCTCGATGAAGTACTCGCCGGCCGCGGTCAGGTTGGCGAGCGTGACCTCCGGGCCGGCGCCGCCGGCGACCCCCTGCGCGACCACCTGGCCCGTGCTGTTGTAGACGAGCAGGTCGAGGTCGGCCGTGGCGTCGTTCCAGGTCGCGGCGACGCGGAGGCTGCCCGCGGCGGTCGCGGTGAACTTGTACCAGTCACCCTCGAGCGCCGGCAGACTGCAGACCGAGCCGGTGAGCGTCGTGGGCGTGTTCAGGGTCGGGAAGGTGATCGTGCGCGCCGCGGCGGGGCCATCGTCGGGCTCCGCGCCGTCGTCGCCCGTGCACTGCGTGCCGCCGGCGACGCACGTGCTGGTCGCGCCGTCGCAGACGGGCGCGCCGGTCGTCGAGCAGTGGAAGGAGCTCGTGCACTGCACGCACTCGAACCCGGCGCTGCAGATGGGCTCGGCGCCGCTGCACTCGGTGTTGCTCGTGCACTCGGCCGCGCGGACGGTGAGCATGTAGTTGCCGTCGACGAGGGTGGTGCCGTCGGCGGTGTCGATCACGAGGAACACGGAGCCGCTCGCGGGGGCGACGAACTCGCCGCGCTCCTCGGTGTAGCTCTGGTCGACGAGCAGGAGGCACGAGCCGGTCGCGGGACCGCCGTCGGCGCACGACTCGGTGACGTACATGCCGAGGTCCTCGCCGGTGGCGAGATCGAGCACGTAGGTGGTGCCGGGCGTGAGGTTGGTCAGCGCGATCACCTGGTCGGGGCCGTACGGGCCGTAGAAGCCGCGCTCGTCGGCGCAGGCACCCTCGGCGACATCGAGGTCGTCACCGGCGGTGATGACCGACCCCGAGAAGGTGGCGGGGTAGGTCGAGAGCGTCGTTGCCTCGACGCCGCAGACACCGCCCTGGGGCGCGTCGGGTCCGGCGTCGGGGTTGTTGCCATCGCCGTCGTCACCGCCGCACGCGGCGAGCGCCAGCGCGGCGGTCAGAGAAGGAAGGATAAGGTAGGTGAGTCTGCGCATGGAGGCCGACCCTATGCGAGCCGGGTTCGACGCCGCAACCCCGAAATGCGCTCAGGGCAGGGCGCTGTGATCACGGCGGCTTGGGTACGTACCGGGATCGACGGAGCGGCCGGCGCCTTGTAGAGTCTCCAGCCACGACCGCCCCCGTAGCTCAGTGGATAGAGCAGAGCTTTCCTAAAGCTAAGGTCGCAGGTTCGATTCCTGCCGGGGGTACCGAGATCACGGACAACGCCAGGGCTGGCCCACGAACTCGGCGCCAGCGCTGACGAGCTTCCGGGCGTCGACCCGGCTGACGCTGGACTGCGCCTGCTCGACCCCGCTCGCGTCGTAGACCGTCACCGAGAAGCGCCCGGCGCGGTTCTCGGCGAGCGCGCGATGGGCGTTCTCTTCCGACGCTCGCGGTGTGCTTCCCGGCTTCGTGCGGAAGTTGTCGAGCGTCACGCGCTGCCCGTTTCGACACGCCTCCATCGCGAGCTCCATCCAGTCCTGCCCGCCTGTCTTCATCGCGCCGGGTACCTTTGTCACCGACGGAAAGCATGGGCCGGGGGGGACGAACACACAAGGCGCAACCGGCACCATCGCGTCAGGGGACGCGCTTGCTCATGACCCGGTGAAGCGCCGCCTCGAGCGCGCCCTCGCCGAACGGCTTGGCGAGGAAGGCGTCGGGATGGAGCTGGGCGAGCTCGTGGTCCGAGAGCGGCGCGGCCGACGCCACGACCACCGGGATGGTCGACCAGGCCGACTCGGCGCGCAGGGTGCGCCGGAGCTCGAAGCCGTCGAGGTTGGGCATCCACACGTCGAGCACGATGACGGCGGGATGCAGTCGCTCGTCCCGGAGGATCCGCAGCGCCTCCGCGCCGTCCCTGGCGGCGACGGCGCGGTAGCCGAGGTGGCCGAGGATGTCCCCGATGACCTCACACGAGTCGTGGTCGTCGTCGATCACGAGGACCACCGGTCTGGGTTCGCCGCCATCGTCGCCACACCACACGCTCATCCGGGGGGGACCCTACCGCAGGAGCGGGCCGACGGATCGGGAATCGACCAGCGCTTCGCCGTGTGGCGGCGCGATCGGCAGGCTGACCACGAAGGTGCTTCCGGCGCCCACGCGACTCTCCACGCGAAGTTGCCCGTGGTGCGCGTCGACGATGCCCTTCACGATGTACAGGCCGAGCCCGCTGCCGAGCTTGGCGGTCTGTCGTGCCTGCCAGAAGCGATCGAAGAGCCGCGGCAGATCGCCCTCGGGGATCCCGGGCCCCGTGTCGCTGACGGAGAGCTCGACGTGGGCGCCGGCGCGGCGGCCGGCGACGAGGATCGTTCCATCCTTGGGCGTGAACTTGATCGCGTTGCCGACGAGGTTGGTGATCACCTGGTGCAGCCGCGGCGGATCGGCGAGGACGGCGGGAAGGTCATCCGGCACCTCGACGACGAGCGAGATCGACCGGGCGGTCGCCAGCGGGACGAGCGGTTCGACGGCGTCGGCCAAGACGGCGCCGGCGGCGACGCGCCGCGGTTCCGCGACGAGATGTCCGGCCTCGATGCTCGCGGTGTCGAGCAGATCCTGGAGGAGCCGATCCATGCGCTGGGCGGAGCGCCGGATGCTCTCGACGCTCTTCGTCCGCTGCGCGGCCACCTCGCCCGCTCGCTTCAGGACGTCGGTGTTCATCAGGATCACGCTCAGCGGGCTCTTGAGATCGTGCGAGACGATGCCGAGCAGGTTGTCGCGCGCCTTGGTGGCCCGATCGGCGGCGCCGTAGAGGCGCGCGTTGTCGATCGCGGTCGCGGTGCGGCGCGCGAGCTCGATCGCGAGGCGAAGATCGCGATCGGCGTAGCGCCGTCCCGACTCGGCGGTGGCGAACGTGATCGCGCCGAACCGCTGGCCACGGGCGACCAGCGGGACGGCGATCATCGACGCGACGTCGATCGCGCGCAGGAGCGCGGCGTGATCCGCGTCCTGCGCGACCTCCTCGCCGGAGGCGACGGCGGAGAGGAGGAACGGTGCGCCGGTCTCGATGACCCGGCGCTGGGGTGTCTGCCAGTCGGGCCTCGGCGCGTAGCGCCGGACGTGCTCGGCGAGGTGCTGCTTCCCGGCGTCGGCGAAGACGACGCAGTCGCGGACGATGGAGCCGTCGGGGCGCCGCTCGTCCACGAAGCAGATGTCGGCGAAGCCGGGCACGGCGGCCCGGGCGACCGCGGCCACGACCCGGCGATCATCCAGTGAGGACGAGACGACGGCGCTGGTCTCGGCGAGGATCCGCTGCTCGACCTCCGAGCGCTTCACCTCCATGACGTCGCGGAACGCGAGGATGGCGCCGCGCCGGAACGGGGCCGCCGTGCAGCTCACCGGGAAGGCCGCCCTCGCCGGCGAGCCGAACAGGTGGTCGTCGCTCTCGACGGGCTCGCCGCGTCGCACCGCGATCGTGAGCGGGCACTCCTCGTTGCCGACGAGCGACCCGTCCGCGCGGTGGACCTGGAGCACCTCGGAGATGTGGTGCCCGAGCGCGTCGGCGCCGGCGACGCCGAGGAGGCGCTCCGCCGCGCGGTTGAACAGGGTGATCGTTCCGCGCAGGTCGACGGCCAGGAGCCCCTCGCCGAGGCTGGCCGCGGCCTCGCGCAGGAAGCCCAGGTCGTCTTGCAGCGCGCGCTCTCGCGCCTCGATGCTCGTCACGCGGGCGAGGGCGACCGCGAGCTGGTTGACGACGGCGTTGGCGAACATGAGGTCGGCCTCGTCGATCCCTCGCGGACCCTCGAGCTGGAGCGCGCCGAACACCGGGTCGCGATCGACCACCATCGATGCCGTCCGGGCTGATCCGGAAGGTGTGCTCGTCCCGACGTCTTCGCGCCGCGCGTCACGATCCAGCGCGAGAACACCCCCGCGGACGAGCCGCGGTGCCACACCGGGATCTCGCGGCTCGATGACCTCCTCGGCGAGGGCGTCCCGCGCGGCTCCACGATCCTGGTGGCGGGCGTCGCCGGCACCGGCAAGACCCTCCTCTCGATGGAGTTCGTGTACCGCGGCGCCAAGGCCGGCGAGCGGGGCGTCCTGTTCTCGTTCGAGGAGACCGAAGCGCGGCTGCGCGCCACGGCGCGCAACCTGGGCTGGGACCTCGACGGCGAGATCGCGCGAGGGATGGTCGAGATCGTCTTCATCCCGCAGCCCGAGATCCTCGTCGAGCAGCACCTCCTGATGATGCGGGAGGTGGTCGACCGGATGAAGGCGAGGCGTGTCGCCGTCGACTCGATCTCGGTGTTCCTGCACAAGATCAAGGGTCCGCAGCTCGCCCGGGAGAAGACGTTCCAGCTCGCCAGCGTGGTGCAGAACACGGGCGCGGTCGGCTTCTTCGCGACCGATATCCCCTATGGATCCCACCTGATCAGCCGGTTCGGGGTCGAGGAGACCGTGGTCGACGGCGTCATCCTCCTCACCTCGACCCAGGAGGGCCTCGAGCGCCAGCGGTACCTCGAGGTCTACAAGCTGCGCAACACGGCGCACCTGAAGGGCCGCCACAGCATGTCGATCGGGCGCGGCGGCATCGCGATCTTTCCGCGTTACGACGTCGACGACCGGTTCGGCCAGCCCGCGCCGCCGCTCGACACCGCGGTGCGGTTGCCCTCCGGCGTCCCGGGCCTCGACGAGATCATGGGCGGCGGGCTGCTCGCGCGCAGCGTCACCCTCGTCTCGGGGAGCGCCGGGATCGGGAAGTCGACGATCGGCTTCCAGTTCCTCGCCGCCGGTGCCGCACACGACGAGCGGGGGCTGTACGTCGCCCTCGAGGAAGGCCCCGAGCAGATCCTCGAGACCGCCCGCGCCCTCGAGCTCGACGACACCGCCGTCGAGGAAGGGCGCGTCGAGATCATCTTCGCCTCTCGGGACCGGATCCGGCCGAACCAGCTCCTCTCGCTCCTCACCGAGCGGATCCAGCAGCAGCAGATCCGCCGCGTCGTGCTCGACAGCGTCAGTCACCTCGCCAGCGAGACCATGACCGACGCCGAGCTCCGCCAGCTCGTCTACGCGATCGTGACCCGGCTCAAGAACCTCGACGTCACGACGCTGCTGACGCTGGAGTCGGCCGACCTGCACGCCACCGGGCGGATCACCGATCGTCAGTTCTCGCCGCTGGCGGACAACCTCATCGCGCTGCGGTACGAGCGGGGCGCGAGGGGCCTGCAACCGACCATCACCGTCGTGAAGACCCGTGGGAGCGAACACGGATTCGCGACCCACCCTCTCACGCTCGGGCGAGGCGGCGTGCGAGTCGGGTCCGGAGTGAGCCCGACGGCGAGGAAGGCGACGAATCGACGTCGCCGCAGACCCTCCAAGCGGTAGCCTTGGGCGTGTCCTCGTGAGCCCCGCCCAACGCCCGACCGGACGTCCCGCTGGCGCGAACGCGACGCACGTCCCCGAGCCGAGCGATCAAGGCCGGGCGCATCGACACCTCGCGAAGCTGTATCAGGTCAGCACCCTCCTCACCCGCTTCGAGAGCTTCGAGGTGACGGTCCCGTCGGTCATCGGCAAGGTCGCCGAGGCGATCGGCCTGCGCAGCGCGGTCCTCATCCTCGAGCACGACCGTGGGCTCGAGCTGTTCGCGTGGCACGTGACGTCCCTTGCGGGCGGGGCCATCGACGCGGTCAAGGAACGCGCCACGCGCGCGTACTCGTTCTTCCAGCGCCCCCGCGCCGACCGCACGCTCGACGAGAGCGGCACCTTCCAGCTTCCGCAGCTCGCGGTGAACGACCACGACGGCTCGCAGTTCGTCCTGCTTCCGCTGGGCTGTGCGCCGTGCCCCGCATCTTGACGATCTGCAGGAAGCGCTGTTGCTCGCCGGACTGCTCTCGCTGGCTCATCGTGACCAGGCCGTCGACGATCGAGAACAGCGGGTTGGTCTCGATGTCATGCGCGCCGAACTCGCCGAGCAGGAAGATGGTGGCCTCCCAGACCATGAGCTGGACGGTGAGCTCGTAGCCGAACTTGCGCAGGTCCTCCTTGGACGGAGCCAGGTCGTCGAACACGCGGAAGCTGTCGATGACCACGATGGCCGGCTTGACCCGCTTGACGTGCTCCATGACCAGCTTGGACGCGGCCTCGAGCCCCTTGGTACGCAGGATGAGGCCGAGGTCGACGAACTCGACGACGCCGTCGAGCTTGTCGGCGTCGAAGAAGGCGAACTGGCTCAGGTAGCGGAGCGTCTTGGCCGTCGGCTCCGAGAGGGTGTTGAAGTAGAGGATGCGGGCCTTGGGGCCGGCGTTGTGGAAGCAGATCTGCTGGGTCAGGATCGTCTTGCCGGCGCCGGGGGGGGGCCGGCGACGACGATGACCGAACCCTTGGGGATGCCCCCGCTGCAGAGCGCGTCGAAGTTACGGGCGCCGGACTCGATGCGTTTGATCGTCGGACGTTGCTTCTTCACGACGCGTCTTCCCCTTGGTGACGCTCTGGCAGGGCACCCGCCGCTGGGCGGATCCGGGAGAGCGTGTCGTGCAGGGCGGGCGTCAGGATCTCCGCCGTGAGGTTGCCGAGCACCGTGAGGAACTCGGAGATGAGCTGGCCGAAGGCGGCGGTGAGCTCGTCCGGTGCGAGGCCGCGCGCCTCCTCGAGGACGTCGTCGAGGCGGGGGCCGGTCGCCCCGATGGTGACCCGCGTGACGATCGGGTGCCGCTCGCCGGCGTCGACGACGACGCGATCGACGATCGCCGCGAGCGTGACCTCGCCGAGCGTCACGTGGGCGCGCCGCCAGAGGGCCTCGAGGGCCTCCGCGAAGAGGGCGACGAGCTCCTCCGCCGTCGCGTTCTTCGCGACGGTCGACACCCACGCCTCGACGAACGTCTGGTGCTCGCTGGGCTCAGTCATGTCCGACCTGACGGAAGACCGAGCCGGGGTGATGACCGCCCATCCGAGCCTTTCCGACGAGTCCCGCTACGTGTAGCCTCGGGCCTCCGCGAAGGCAAGCGACGTCCGCACCTACCAGCCGCGTCCGGGTCGATCGCGCCGTCCGACCGCTCGCGCCGGTCGCACGTCGTCAGCGATACGCCGCACCCGTGGTCACGGGATCAACCTGGTGTCGATGCCGCCCTGCTGATCGGTGATCGTGACCTCGACCTCGGCGGGCGGCGTGTCGCCTGCGGGGGTCGCCTTGCAGCGAAAGGTCTTGCCCGGCTCGGAGACGCGCACCCGGTCGCCGCAGTCGACGGCGACCTCGACGCCGGCGCTCTTGCCCAGCTCCTCGCGCAGGTGGGCCTCGAGCTTGGCCGAAAGGACGTAGCCCTCGATCAGCTCCCAGCGCACGTTGCCCTGGTCGTCGGTCTGCGTGACCCGGGCGCGGCCGGGCAGGTTCCCGAGCTTCACGTCGCACTCGGTGACGACGTCCTTCGCGAGCTTCACCTTGTCGGGGCACGTGACGGTCGCGTCGACGCCGGACGCCTCCTTCAGCTTGTCGGCGATGAGCTTCTCGCCCTTGTCGACGTCGAGCTTCTTGCCGCCGCAGGAGGCCTCGAAGGTACAGCCGCCGATCAGCACGACCCCGACGAGATGCAGGTACCGCTTGGTGCTCCCCATCGGGCGACCGTAACACGGCGTGCCGGGCCGCCGCGGCCTCCGACGGCGCGCGCCTCAGTGTGGGCCGCGCTTCGGTCGCGTCGACGCGCGTCGCCGTCGGCCGCGGCCGGGAGCCGCGACCAGCGCACGTACCAGGTGCACGTCGAACGGCTTGGTGATCCAGCGCTCGAACAGGCCGCGCACGCCGTCGGCCTCGGCCGGCGCGTCGAAGCCGGACACGGCGACGAGGCGCGGGCAGGCGGCGCCGAGGCGGGCGCGCAGCTCGCGCGCGAGGGTCGCCCCATCCATGCCGGGCATGCGGATGTCGATCATGGCGACGTCGAACCGGCTGCTCGCCGCCAGGTCGAGCGCGCTCGCCGGGTCGTGGGCGGCGACGACCTCGTGCCCCTCGAGGCGGAGGAGCTCGCCGAGCATCTCGGTGACCTCGGGGCTGTCGTCGATCACGAGCACGCGCCGATGTGGCGTCGCCGAGGCCGCGCCGGCGCCGGGTCGGCCGCGGGCGGGCGCGAGCGTGCTCGCCGGCAAGCGCACGGTGACCGTCGTGCCGCAGTGGAGGCCGTCGCTCGCCGCGCGGATCGTGCCCCCGTGGAGCTCGACGAGGGACTGGGCGATCGAGAGCCCGAGGCCGAGACCGCCGGACCGCTCCGAGCTCGTCTCTCCCTGCACGTACGGCTGGAAGAGGTGGCCGAGCAGCTCGGGCGCGATGCCGATGCCGTCGTCGCGGACCTCGACCACGAGGTCGCCGCCGCGGCGCCCTGCGCGCACCGTGATATGCCCCTGCGGCGGGGTGTACTTCGCGGCGTTCGACACCAGGTTGACGAACACCTGGACCAGGCGGTCGTGGTCGCCGTCGACGACGAGGTGCGGATCGAGATCCAGGGCGACCGTGTGCAGGCGCTCCCGCAGCGGGGTCGCACACGCCTCGACGGCGTCGTGGAGGACCGCGCCGAGGTCGATGGCGCGTCTGGTCAGCCGGACCCGCCCCCCGGCGACCCGGGCGAGGTCGAGCATGTCGTCGACCATGTGCGACATCCGGCTGACCTGGCGCGCGATCGTGGTGCACTCGCGGTCGATCGCGGGCACCCGCGCGCGCATGAGGTCGAGGGTGACGTTGATCGTGGTGAGGGGCGTCCGCAGCTCGTGTCCGAGCGTCGCGATCGCCTTGTCGCGCGCGTCGCGGGCGGCCGTCAGCTCCTGCTCGGCGCGCATGTGCGCGTCGATGTCGGTGCAGGTGCCGGCCCAGCGCGCGATCACGCCGCCGGGGCCGACCATGGGCACCGCGCGGAGCAGGAACCAGCGCGGGATGCCGTCGCGCGAGACCAGGCGCGCCTCCATCTCGAGCTCGTGCCCCGAGCGGACGGCGTGCAGCCATCGCTCGCGGACCCGCATCCGATCTTCCTCGGCGAAGACGTCGAGGAGGGCCGCGGTCGGGGGGTGGGCCACCGCGTGGCCGGTGTACTCGCTCCAGCGCTCGTTGGCGTACTCGAGCTGTCCATCGGCGCCGGCGAGCCAGACCAGCTGCGGGATGCCGTCCGCGATCCCTCGCGCACGCTCGGCGTCGGCCACGCAGTGGAGCGCGGTGGTCTCGGCGAATGCACCGACGACGCACGGCGGGCCGCCCTCGACGCACGCGAGGCCGCGGGCCGCCACGCGGAGCCATCGGACGCGGTCGTCGGGCCCGCCGACCCGAACCTCGCACTCGAGCGGCACCGATCGCTCGGCGAGCGCGCGCCAGCGAGACCGGATCGCCTCGCGATCCTCGACGTGGACGAGGTCGAGGAGGCGCGCCGGCGTCAGCTCCTCGGCGGCGCGGACGCCGAAGAGGCGCGCGACGCTGGCGTCACAATCGAAGGCGCCCGTGGGCCCGTGCCAGTGGAACGTGCCGCCGCGCGAGACCGCGAGCAACGCCTCCATCCGCGCACCGAGGAGGTGGAGTGCGTGCCACCTCGCCAACAGCTCGTCGCCGCCCACGGTCGCATCATGGTGATCCGTGGTTCAGGTCGCAACAACTTCTGACGCTTCGTTGCGAGGATCGCCGGTCACCTGCCGCGGGTGAGACAGCGGTCGACGCGCGACCTGTCGTACGTTTCCGGGCCGCGCAGATCCGTCGCTGCTCCAACGATCTGGCGGCTACATGCTCTCGATCGCGCAGGCGGGCTCCATCTCGGGTCCGCCGCGGGCGTCGCACTCGTTCTGCGGGATCGGATAGCGCACGTTGCGCACGTGATCGGGCATGTCGAGCGGGAGGTCCGTGATGCGGTCGAACCGTCGGGCGTCGATCCAGCGGTGGCCACCCTCGAAGAGGAGCGAGTAGCGACGGTTGTAGAGGATCTCGGTCTCGACCTCGTCGGCGGTGAGCGTCGGCGCGAGCGTGGTGAGGGAACCCGAGACCGTGCGGACGCGGTCGAGATCGGCGATGGCTCCGGGCAGGTCGCTGGTGCCCCACTTGGCCTCGGCGCGGAGGAGGAGGAGCTCCTCGTTGCGGATGATGGGCACCGGCGCCGTGGCCGTGTAGGCGGTGAACTTGAGATCCGACATGAGGCCCTGGGCCGCGCCCGGCGGGCTCACCATGCGGGTCTTGCGCACGGCACGCGCGTCGCGGACGGCGCCGTTCATCTGCGCGTCGGCGAGGACCGACGGGTGCACCCAGATGTTGCGGTTGACGAGGCCGTTGGTGGCGTCGCCGGCGCCGGTCGAGTAGGTGTGGTAGACGCCGACGTCGAGCGCCGCCACGGTCGCCGCCGTCTCGTCGAGGAACGACTCGTTGAGCGCGGTGAGCGCCGTCGCGTAGTCGCCGGTGTAGCAGGCGACGCGGGCCCGGATGGCGCGGTTGAAGGTCAGGAACCCGGCCGGATCGTCGAAGCCCGCGAAGCCCGAGGGCAGGGCGAAGGCGAACGCGTCGCCGGCCGAGGCGAGGTCGGTCGCCGCGGCGTCGAGCAGGCGGTTGATCTCGGTGTAGACGGCGTCCTTGCCCGCGATCGGCGCGAGCTCGCCGATGGGCTTGCCCAGCTCGATCACGGCGCCGACCGTGTCGCGCGTGGTGATCACGCGCAGCAGATCGAGCGCCATGATCGTCTGCGCGAAGGCGCGCACGCCGGCGCGCTCGGGTTCGGTGAACCCGGCGGCGACGTCGGCGCCGTTCAGCACGAGCGTCGCCAGCCTCAGGTTGGCGTACGGCCCCGCCCAGAAGTTGCCGCCGAAGGGGCTGCCCTTCTGCAGCGGACCCTTGAGCAGCTCGCCGACGAAGCGCGGGTCGGCGCCGTCGAAGTTGTAGGCCTCGCGGCCGAGGATGCCGAGCTGCGCGACGTAGCCGTTGGCGGCGGCGACGTTGCCGCGGTGGCCGACCACCAGCCCGAGCGAGGCGGCGGAGACGTTCTCGCGGGTGGGGTTCTCCTCGAGATCGTCGATCGGCGGGTTGTTGAGATCGGGGACGTCCAGGTCGCAGCCGCCGAGCGCGGTGGCGACGAGGAGCGAGATGGCGAGGGTGCTCTTCATGGTGCGCTCCTTCACAGGCCGGCCTCGAGCGACAGCCAGAAGCTGCGGCTCGGCGGGTAGGGGGCGACGTCGTAGTTGCGGCCGATCGGCTGGTTGCCGAAGTTCGAGACCTCGGGATCGAGGCCGCTGTAGCTGGTCCAGGTGACGAGGTTGCGGCCCGACAGGCTGAGACGCAGCCAGTCGACCGAGAGCGCGTCCTTGGCCCACTTGGTGGGCGCGTTGTACGCGACCGAGACCTCGCGGAGCTTCACGAAGCTCGCGTCCTCGACGTACGGGCTGATGTCGCCGTTGGAGAACGCGTCGAGGCGCGCCTCGCCGGCGCCGACGTAGTCGGGCGAGACCTGGCCGAAGTCGTAGAGCAGCCGGGTGAGGTTGATGATGTCGGAGCCCTTCTGCCAGTCGAGGAGCGTGTTGAGCTCGAGCTGCTTCCACGTGACCTTGTTCGACCAGCCGACGCGGAAGTCGGGCTCGCCGTTGCCGATGACGTCGAGCGTGCCGTCGCCGTCGACGTCGCTGACGATCTGGGTCGCGCTCTTGCCTTCCTCGATGCGGAACGCGCCCAGGCCGGCGCCGAAGCCCACGGTCGTCACGTTGAACGGACCGCCGGGCAGGTCGGTGACCTGCGACCGGTTGAACGTGAGGATGCCGCGCGTGGTCCAGGTGACGGCCTGCTCGACCGGCGTCGCCTGCAGCGCCGCCTCGATGCCGCGGTTGCGCAGGCTGCCGCTGTTCTCGAAGATCGTGGTGAAGCCGCTCGAGAGCTCGACGGCGCGCTGCGAGAGCAGGTTGGAGATGTTGCGCTGGTAGCCGGTCAGCTCGAGGACGACGCGCTGGTCCTTGAGGGCCACGTCCGTGCCGAGCTCGAGCTCGGTCTGACGCTCGGGCTCGATGCCAGCGTCGCCGACCGTGCCGCCCAGGGTCAGCGTGGGCATCCCCTCGATGGTCTGGGTGGCGTTCAGCGGCGTGAACTTCTGTCCGTAGTTCGGACGGTTGCCGGCCTGGCCGAAGGCGCCGCGGACGCGCACGAGATCGAAGGTCTCCTCGGGGACGCCGAGCTCGTAGGTCGCCGCGACCTTGGGGTAGATGAAGAACTTGTCGGAGTCGCCGTTCAGGCTCGAGCGCTCGGCGAGGAGGCCGGCGAGGAGGCTCAGCTTGTCGTCCAGGAGCGCGAGCTCCTCCTGGAGGTAGACACCCTGGTCCTTGGTCCGCAGCGCGGTCTCGAACACGTTGACCGAGGTCGCGGTGTCGATGTTGGGCTGCGACAGGTTCTTGCCCAGGACCGAGACCGTGATGAGGTCCACGCTCTCGAGCGTGAGCCCCATCGACAGCGCGTTCTTGAACTTCCCCGACGCCGGGGTGTGGCGCCACAGCGCGCCGACGCCGAGGTTCCAGTTGAGGTTGTTGGTCGTGCCCTCGATGGCCGTGCCGGGCTGGCCGTCGCTCGGCTCGAACTGGAGCTCGGGGGTGGCGAAGACGTCGTTGCGCTGCTGGAAGCGGTCGACGCCGAACGTCGAGACCAGCTTCACGTCGTTCTTCGTCGACTTGTAGACGTCGAGGACCGCGTTGGCCGAGCTGATCACGCGCCAGACGTCCTCCTCGTTCTGGAACAGCGCCACGGTCTGGAGCGGGTTCGAGCCGGCGAGCGGATTCTCCGGGAAGCGGCCGTCCGCGCCGCGGCGCAGATCGAGGAACGACGGCGTCGACGAGAGGGCGACGTAGTACGAGGTGCCGGTGTTGTCGTTGTTGGTGAGGCCGCGGTCGCTGGTCGAGTGGAGGATGCTCGCGCCGAGGTCGAGGGACAGGCGCTTGCCGAACTGGAACGACGAGCCGATCCGGGCCGACTGCTTCTGGTAGAAGGTGCCGATCACCACGCCGGGCTCGTCGCGGACGAGGATCGAGCCGTGGTACGTGCCCTTGTCGTTGCCGCCCGAGGCCGACGCCACGGTCTCGTAGGCCAGGCTCGACTGGGTGATCTGCTGCTCGTGATCGTAGTTCTGGCCGGTGTAGAGATCGGCGATCGCCTGGCTGTTGTAGGCGTCCATCACCTCCTGCTGCGAGCCGAAGCGGCGCGAGCCGAGCGTGTTGGACACCTGCGAGAAGCCGACGCGCTGGGTGACCGACACCTTGTTCTGGCCGGCGCGGCCGCGCCGGGTGCGGATGATGACGACGCCGTTGGCCGCCTTCGAGCCGTAGAGGGCGGCGGCGGAGGCGCCCTTCAGCACCTCGACGCTCTCGATGTCGTTGGGGTTGAGGTCGGCGATGCGATTCACCGGGTTGTCCTGGTTCGACGCGCTGCCGCCGGCGGCGGCCGCGGTGATCGCGTTCACGCCGGACGGGACGGCGACGTTCGAGAGGATGACGCCGTCGATCACGTAGAGCGGCGAGGACTGGCCGTTGATCGTCGAGATGCCGCGCAGGCGGAGCTGGGTGCCGCCGCCGGGCGCGCCCGAGTTCGACTGCAGGTTGGCGCCCGAGACCTTGCCGACCATCGCGGTCTCGACGGTCGAGGCCGACACCCGGTTGAGATCCTCGTTGTCGACCACCGAGGCGCCGTTGGCGAGGTTGGAGCGCACGATGACCGGGGCGCGTCCCTCGAGCACGATCTGCTCGGTCGCGGCGGCGAAGTCCATGATGCCGAGCACCTCGGTGGCGGTGGCGAGCGCCGTGATCTGCGACGGCTTGTAGCCCTCGGACACGACGTCGAGCCACACGTCCTCGAGCAAGACGTTGTCGAGCTGGAACGCGCCGTTCTCGTCGCTGATCGCGGTGTTCTGCGTGCCGCGCACGGTGACGGTGGCGCCGATGACCGGCTCGCCCGAGAGCGCCTCGGTCAGCTTGCCGCGCAGCGAGCGTGTGCGGGGCGCGTCGGGCGTCGCGCCGGCGCCGGGCTGGAGCATGACCTTCACCGTCGGCGTCTCGGCGGACGCCTCGATCGAGGTGGCGTTGTAGCCGGTGGCAGAGATCTGCAGCGCGACGTCCGCCATCCCGACGCCGTCGATGGTGAAGAGCCCATCCTCGTCGGTCAGCGTCGACGTCGTCGAGCCGACGACGACCACCTGCGCGCCGGCGATCGGCGCGCCGGTCTGGGCGTCGCGCACGAGGCCGGCCACGCTGCGGGTCGGCGCCTGCTGCGGTGGTGGTGGCGGTGGCACCTTGCGCAGCGCGACCGCGACCATGGTCGCGGCGCGGCCGCCCTTCACCGGCAAGGTGACCGGCTGATAGCCCTCGGCGGTGACCTCGACGAGGAGATCCGCCTGCGGCGCCTTCGCGATCGAGAAGGCGCCGTCGGCGTTGCTGGTCTGGGGGGCTCCGACCGCCGCCTGGGTCTTGCCGTCCTTGATCGTGACCGAGGCGCCGGTGAGTGGTGCGCCGCTGTCGGCGTCGACGACGACGCCGCTCAGGGCGCGCGAGGGTTGAGCGAGCGCGACGGCAGGCGCGAGCAAGACGAGCGCGCACACGACCGCGAACCACGTGACGACACGCAACGGCATCGAAGCCTCCTGGTCGAGATGCGGGCATCCTCGCCACGCTCGCGTGCGGGCGACAAGACGCAATCCGCAGATTCGATTCTGCGATCGAGAGCTTGGTAATCAGCGATGCGGAAGAGAACGCCGCTGCGCAATGTTGTCGCGATCGATGACGCGCTACGTCGCGGCTGATCCGATCGCCGGTGTCGCCGACGCGGCCTGCGACAGGGCTGGCTGCGCGGTCTCGACGCGCTGGATAGCGGCGGTCAGCTGCTCCAGGTCTCGGCGGATGTCGGCGCGCTGTTGCACGACCGGCGCGAGCGCGGCGCGCTCCGCGTCGATCTGGGCGCGCACGCGCGCGAGCTCGCCGTCGAGCCAGGCGAGATGATGATCGAGCGCGGTCTCGAGCTGCGCGGCGAGCGCGTCGCCGAGCGCGGCGTGGAGGCGCGGCTCGGCGTCGAGCATCTGGGCGTGCGCGAGCTGGACGAGACGGTCGCCGTACGCCTCGACCTTGGCGGTGAGCTCGCCGCGGCGGTGCTCGAGCGAGCGCACGAGGCCGGTGAACCAGCTCTGCGTGTCGGCGAGCCGGGGCGACGACGCCGACGCGAGGGATGGCAGGAGCTCGACGTCGGCCACGGGGGTGGCGGCGCGCGGCGTGCGGGTGTGCTCCTCGGGCAGGCCGTGGGGCACGAGCGACTCGACGAGGTCGGTGTAGAGGTCACGCGTGCCGCCGCCGAGGCCGCCCATCACCAGGGTGTGCACGTCGGCGGCGATCCGCGCGAGCGCGGCCGCGCCGTCGTCGACGGCGTGGACCGCGGCCTTGAGCTGGTCGTTCGTCGTCGCGCTCGCGACCGCCTGCTGCCACGCCCTGGTCTGGCTCGCGAGCTCGGCGCTCAGGTACGCGTCGGCGTGCTCGAGGACGGCGCTGACCGTGCTGCGGATCTGCGGCGCCATGCGCGCGCGCTCCGCCGCGACGAACGCCGCGCGGTCGGAGACGCGCAGCTCCTCGACGCGCGCGACGCGATGCGCGAAGTCGACGGCCGCGCGATCGAGCACGAGCTCGAGCTCGCCGAGCCCGACCGCGGTCTGGTCGCGGGCGCGGCGCGCGAGGCGGAGCGCGCGGGCGAACGCGAGGAGCGCGGGCAGCCGCGCCAGCACCTCGCGGGGCGCGCCCAGCGGCAGCGTCGTGCCCGCGCGACCACCCGGGGCCTGGACCAGTCCCTCGAGGACGATGACCACGGCGTCGACGGTGGCCGCGGCGTGCGACCACCCGTTGAGCTCGAGGGCCTCGAGCCCGGCCGGGAGCGCGTCGTCCGCGATCTCGAGATCGATCTCGTGGACGCCGGCCCCGTCGTCGGCGCCGCTCGCGAGCTCGGCCAGGCGCGCGAAGAACTCGCGGCGCCGGTCGCCGAGTGGGGTCGCGCGCGCGTCGAGCTCGTGCCGGGCCGCGGCCAGCTCGCGGCGGGCTGCGGCCACACCGGCCAGCGCGCGCTCGTGCGCGGCGAGCCGGCCGCGAGCCCGGAGCCACACGACGAGGCGCTGGATCCATCGCCACACGGCCCACGCCGGCGGCTTGCGCCTGAGCACGGCGGGGACGATCGCGGCCGCGGTCTCGGCGTCGCGCTCGCGTGCGCGCACGGTCTTCTCGGCGTCGGCGACGCGCGCGCTGGCCTCGAGATCGACGCCACCGGGCGGCAAGTGACCTTCCTCCGCCGGGCCATCGACGCGGATGGCTCGAAAGCGTGTCGCGTCACCCCGCTTGACGCGCACCGCGGCGCAGCCGGGGACGCGCGGCCGGCCGTTCAGGACGCCACCGCCGCACAGCTGGTCGAAGAAGGCGGTGCGGCCGACGACGTCGTTGCCGCCGACCCCGATCGCGAGCGGCCGCTTCGACCACTCGCGCTCGAGCTCGTCGAGGGCGGCGCGTGCGGTGCGCGCGCACAGCGGCGCCCGGGCCAGCGTGCGCAGCGCGCGGCGCGCGGACTCGAGCAGCGCATGCTCCGCGGGTGCGGCGCCCATCGTCCGGTCGATGGTACCTCAGGCAGGTTCGATCGCGTCGACCAGGGCGAGCAGCTGCGCGGGCCGGAACGGCTTGGTGAGGATGCGGCCCGACGCATGCTCGAAGAAGGCCCGCGCGTCCGGGGTATAGGCGCCGCCGGTCACGAACACCATCCGCGCCGCGACCGCCGGTGCGCGCTCGCGGAGCGTGGCGTAGAGCTCCATCCCGGTGATCGGCGCCATCATCAGATCGCAGACGATCACGTCGAAGGCGCCGGTGGTCGCGAGCTCGAGCGCCTGCATCGGATCCGTGGTCGCCTCGACCTCGTGCTGGACCGCGAGCACCTTGCGCGCGGTCCGCAGGACCACCACGTCGTCATCGACGAGCAGGATGCGCCGCCGCCGCTCGGACGCGAGGCCCGCGGGGCTCGACGGCGTGCGGGCGAGCGCGGGGGTCTCGGCGACCGCGCGCACCAGGGACACGCGGACCCGGGTGCCGCGGCCGACCCCGCTATCGACGCCGATCGTGCCGCCCATCCCGGTCACGATCCGGTGCGAGATCGAGAGGCCGAGCCCGGTGCCTTGGCCCGGCGGCTTGGTGGTGAAGAACGGCGTGAACAGACGCTCGAGCACCTCGGCCGCCATCCCCGGACCGTTGTCCTCCACGTCGATGTGGACGTGGGTGTCGTCCGCGCTGGTGGTGATGCGCAGCTCGCCGTTGGCGTCGCCGCGCTCTCCGATCGCATGGATCGCGTTCAAGATCAGGTTGAGGACGACCTGTCCGAGGCGAGCGCCGTTGCCGCGGACGAAGGGCACGCGCCCGTAACGCGCGACGAGCTGCGCGCGATCGCGGATCTGGCTGCTCGCCATGCGCACGGTCGACTGGATCACCGGCTCGACGTCGACGGGGCCCAGCCCGTCGTCGTCGCTGCGCGCCAGGAGCATCAGATCGCGCACGATGCTCTGGATCCGGTCCGAGGCCTCGAGCGCGTCGCGCAGCGGGCCGCGCAGCGCCCGGGTGAGCGGCTCGTCGGAGACACTCGGGACCTCGAGCGCCTTGACCGCCCGATCGACGTTGACCAGCACCGCGGTGAGCGGGTTGTTCACCTCGTGCGCGACCCCGGCCGCGAGCATGCCCACGGTGGCCAGGCGATCGGCGGTGCGGAGCTGGGCGAGGAGCGCGCGCTGCTCGGAGACGTCGCGGAGCATGACGACCGCGCGCGGGTGCTGGCGGCGGGGCAGGGCGCTGACGCTGCCCTCGAGCTGGAGGGTCCGTCCGTCCCGCACCATCGCCATCGACACCGGCGCGCGGGCCCCGGTCCCGGCGAGCGCCGCCGCGATCGCCGCGGCGAGCTCCTCGCGTTCGGACGGGCACAGGCCCTCGCCCAGGTCGCGGTCGAACAGCTCGCGCTCGGACCTGCCGAGGAGCTCGTGCGCGGCGACGTTCGACGCGACGATGTGGCCACGGGGATCGACGGCGAGGATCGCGATCGGCACGTGCTCGAGCACGTGCTGCAGGAACGTGGTGTCGGCGGGCGGCGCCGTCGTCGACGCGCCCAGCTGCTCGCGTGCTCGCCCGAGCGTCGCGTGGAAGCCGCGGCGTCGCACGGTCTGCGCCGCCGCGTCGTCGATGGCGGCGGCGAGCGCTGCCGGCGGCTCGGCCGGCACGCAGCGGACCACGCCGGTGAGGAACGGCGCGAACGAGACGGCGCCGGCGAGGCGTGCGTGGTCGTCGGGGCCGGTGACGATGAGCACCGCGAGGTCGCGGTCGTAGGACTGCGCGTGCTGCGCGAGCCGCACGGGCTCGGCCGCGCCCGCGCCGAGGACGACGACCGCGAACGCGGAGGGGTCGGGCTCCAGGTGCCGCACGAGCGCGTCGAGCGTCGCCGGCTCGCCGCCCGGCATGCCGAGCTCCAGCGCGCGCGTCGTGGTCGCGTCGACGCTCACGGCGCGAGCAGCGGCTGACCGAGGAGCGCGCGGCCCGCCCAGGTCCGGAGGAGGTCGGTGGTCGGCGCCATGACGTGCGCCGCGCGGGCGTCGCGCAGCAGCCGAGCGAGCGGTCCGTCGTCGCGGTAGGCGATGCCGCCGCAGAGGGTCATCGCGTCGTTGACCACGTCGACGGCGCAGCCCGCGACCTCGGCCTTGGCCGAGCAGAGCGCGGGGAGCGCGGCCGGGCCGCGCGCGTCGGCCTCGGCGGCGGCCCAGTAGACGAGGCGACGCGTCCGCTCCACGTGCGCCCACAGGGTGCCGAGCCGGTGTTGCAGCACGGAGACCTCGGCGAGCGACGCGCCGCTGTGCTGGTACGTCCGCCGCTCGAGGTGCGCCCGCGCCAGGTCGAGCGCGGCGGACGCCAGCCCGAGGTACGTGCCCGACATCGCCATGAGGAAGTACGGCGCGACCACCTCGAAGACGAACCAGATCTGATCGCCCTCGGCGCCGAGCAGCTCGTCGGTCGAGAGCGCCACGTCGCGCAGCTCCATCGACGTCGACGAGTTGCCGCGCATGCCGAGGCCCGCCCACGGCGGGCCCCACGTGACGCCCGGGGCGTCGCGCGCGACGAGCACGCACGAGAAATGACCGGGCGGCGCGTCGGGGGCCGCGGCGACCGTCGAGACCACGTACGAGTCGGCGCGGGCGCCGCTGGTGACCAGCGTCTTCGCGCCCGAGACGCGATAGCCGCCGTCGACGGCCGCCAGCCGCACCGACGGGTAATAGAAGTGGGCGCCGCTCCCCGGCTCGCTGAGCGCGAGCGTCGTCAGGTGCGTGCCGGCCGCGATGGGCTCGAGGTACGCGCGCGCCTGGTGCGGCGTCGCCTTGCTGGCGATCACGGCGGCGCCGACGCAGTGCATGCCGAAGCTCAGCGCCGTCGACGCGCACTCGCGGCCGAGCGCCTCGCAGACCTGGGCGAGCGCGACGAGGCCCTGGCCGAGTCCCCCGTGCGCCGCGGGCACGACGAGCCCGGCGAGCCCGGCGGCCTGGAGCGCGCGCAGGTTCTCCTCGGGCCACCTCGCGAGGGCGTCGGTGCGCTCGGCGTTGGCCCGCACCGGTCCGGCCGCGAGCTCTCGTGCCGTCGCGACGATGCTCGCAAGGTCCCGCATCCCGACGACGCTACACGATCCCTCCCGTCGCTCCCAGCGGCCCGAGGTCGGCACGGGCGCGGCCCCGCCCGCTCACCCGTGGGGGGCGAGGGGGCGCGGCGCGGCGCGCCGGCGCCGGATCGCGACGAGGACGAGCGCCGCTGCGAGGAGGGCCGTGGGCGCGCCGGGGACACCCCCGGGGCCCGCGCCGCAGCAGCCGCCGCCCGCGCCAGGGCCCGGGCCGTCGGCGTCCGCGCCGGGGCCCGCATCGTCACCGCCGGCGCCGGTCGTCCGCTCGGCGGAGCAGGCCTCGTTGCCTGCTCGATCGGTGGCGCAGACCTGGTAGGTGAAGTCGCCGACCGCGGGCAGGTCCGCGCGCCAGAGGTACTCGCCGTACCAGCGCATCGGCGCCTCACCGGTGGCGTCGCCGCGATAGCGGAGCACCACGGCGGCGAGCTGGAGCTCGGCGGCGAGGCTCGAGGCGTCGTGTGCCCGCGCGCGCACGGTGCGCTCGCGCGTGGAGAGCTGCGCGACCGGCCCGATGTGCGGGGCGCGGCGGTCGATCGCGACGAGGTCGTTGGCGCGGTAGACGAGGTCGGGGAACGCGGTCTCGCCCTGGGCGTCGACGACGTCCGGCCGGTGATCGCCGTCGAGATCGCCGACGGCGATGCCGAGGGTGCCCGGCGAGCTGCCGGGCACCGCGCCCGGCACGAGCGTGAAGCGGCCGACGCCGTCGTTGACCAGTAGGCGGTCGGGGCCGCCGAGCGACCCGACGAGCATGTCGGCGTCGCCGTCGGCGTCGACGTCCGTGTACGCGACCACGTTGTCGTCGACGGTCGGGTTGGCGTCGCCCGTGAGGTGGGTGGCGGTGACGTCGACGTAGCGGCCGCCGTCGTTGCGGAAGACGTGGTTGCGGCCGCCCGAGCCGTCGTTGATCGTGGCGAGATCGAGATCGAGGTCGCCGTCGAGGTCCATGGCCTCGACCTCGTAGTTGTTCGTGAACTGCGGCAGCGACCCGGCGCTGTCGTCGGTGAACCGCCCGGCGCCGTCGTTGCGGAGGAGGAAGCTGCCGGCGCCGAGCTTCGAGGCCACGAGCAGATCGAGATCGAAGTCGTCGTCGACGTCGACGAGGTCGAGCTCCCACGACCAGCGGACGGCGATCGCGGGGATCGCGGTCGCGGTGGCATCGGCGAACACGCCCTCGCCGTCGTTGAGGTAGAGGCGGGGCGGCGCGCCGGTCGACAGGCTGCCCGGTCCCCAGTCGGCGAGCACGAGGTCGAGATCGCCGTCGCCGTCGACGTCGCCGAGGTCCGCGTCGCCGACGCGCGGCATCGCGGCGGGCAGGGCGGTCGCGGTCACGTCGGTCCAGCCCGCGGCGTCCCGGCGGTAGAGACGGCTCGGGTCGCCGTAGGTGTTGCCGACGAAGATGTCGACGTCGCCGTCGCCATCGACGTCGCGGGCCTTGATCACCCGGGCGTGACCGGCCGCGGCGCCGAGGACCTGCGCGGTGATCTCCTCGAAGAAGGGCGCGCTGCCCGACCACAGGCCCCGGTTGCGGAACACACGCGACGCCTCGGGGGGCCCCGGCGTCTGGTAGCCGCGCCCGTTGGCGAGGAGGATGTCGATCCAGCCGTCACCGTCGACGTCGGCGAGCTCGACCTTGTTGCTCCACTCGCCGGTCGTGCCGATCGTCGCGGCCGTGTCGTCACGCCAGTGCTGCGCGGGTGCGGTGGAGGCGGAGGCGGCGAGCGCGAGCGCGACGAGGCCGGGGAGGCGCACGCCTGCTGGGTACCATGAACGTGACGCACCAAGGTTGACGCGAACTGACACCGGATCGCCGGGGCGCGGCCGTAGGCTCGCGGCCATGAGGGGACTCCACGCGTTCGCGCTCGCGATCGCCGGCTGCTCGACCGCCGCGGGATCCGCGGCGCCGGCACCCGTGCCCGTCGTCGTCGAGCACCGTCCATCGTCGCGCTCGTGCAAGCCGGAGGCGCCGGTCGCGGTCACCCTGTCGACCACGGTCATCGACCCGCGGCGCAGCGCCGTGGTCGTGACCGCGACGCCGACGCGCGACGTCGACGCGCTCGAGGTCGCGCTGGCGCTGCCGCCGGAGCTGGCGCTCGAGGTCGGCGCGCCCAAGCTGCACTTCGTCGACGTCGGGGCGGGTGAGGCGCGAGAGCTCCGCGCGATCGTGCGCCTCGACGGTCGCCGCGGCGAGCTCGCGGCGATCGCACGCGTGCCGGCCGACGGCGTCGTGATGGCGCGGACCGTGGCGGCCTGGCTGGGCGAGCCGGTCGCGCCGCCGGTCACGCGGACCTACGCGCTGCCCGACGGGGAGCTCGCGCAGGAGGTGCGGCCGTGAGGCGGCTCGGGCTCGGGCTCGGGCTCGGCTTCGCGCTGGCCGCGGTCGCGGCGTGCGGCGACGACCGCGCCGGCGCGCCGGACGAGGAGCCCGTCGCCCCCGATGGCGGCGGCGGCGACGACGACGCGGCGGCGAACGCGTGCGCGGCGGCGGGCATCCCGGCCGAGGGCGTCTGCCGCGACGGCGACGTCGTGCGCTGCGCCGGCGGCGACCGGATCGAGACCGAGGACTGCGGGGACGGCGGGAGCTGCGCGGTCACCGGCGGGACGGCGACGTGCCTCACCGCGGAGGTCTGCGCCGGCGTCGGGCCGCTGGGCCGGTGTGAGGGGGACGTGCTCTGGCGCTGCGACGGCGCGCCGGCGCTCACCGACTGCGCGACGACGGGACAGGTGTGCGGCTACGCCGACGATACGACCGGCTACGCCTGCGTCGACGCCGCCGGGCTCGGCGCGTTCGTCGTCCGCGGGCGCGTACGCTGGGAGGATCGCCCGCTCTCGCCCGGCCAGCTCGGCACCCCGGTGCCCGTGCCGGCGCGCGGCGTGATGATCTCGGTCCTCGACGACGCCAACGACACGACCTTGGCCACGGTCTCGACCTCCGACGACGGCAGCTTCACGATGCGCTACGACGCGGCGCCGTCGGCGCGCGTGCGCGTGACCGCGTACAGCCGCTCGCGGGCGCCGGCGCGGCCCGTGCGCGTGCGCAACGCGAGCGGCTACCTGCACGCGGTGGGCTCCCCCGCGTTCGCCGCGGGCGGGGCCGAGCCGGTCGACCTCCTGATCACGGTCACGGCGGGCGCCGCCGCGTGGAACGCGCTCGACAACATGGTCTCCGGCATGGACCTGGTCCGCGCGCACGGCCTCACCGCGATGTCGCCCCTCGTCGTCTACTGGCAGCAGGGCTCGGCCACCGGCTCGTACTACCAGGGCGGGAGCAACACGCTCCAGCTCGACGGCGACGACGGCTGGGACGACGTCGTCGCGTTGCACGAGTTCGGCCACTACCTGCAGGACGAGTACTCGGCGAGTGACAACCCGGGCGGCGCGCACGATGGCAGTCCGGCCGATCCACGGCTGGCGTGGGGCGAGGGCGGGGCGACGTGGTTCGCGATCGCCGCGCGCGGCGTCCCCTACTACATCGACTACGCCGCCGGCGGCGGGTGGCACGTCGAGCTCGAGGATCGCGTGCATGCCGCGTCGCTCGCGTCGTCGATGGCGCAGAACATCAGCGAGTGGATGGTGGCCGAGCTCATGTGGGACGTGGGCGACGGCAGCCTCGACACCGACGGCGATCCGATGTCGCCGGGCGACCGGACGGCGGTCTTCGACGTGCTGATCGGCTACCTCGTCGCCCCCGGCGCCGCCGATCGCGGGCGGGCGGGCGTCGACCTCGTCGACTGGCTCGACGGCTGGTTCATGCACCACGGCATGGCGTCGTGCGCCGCGATGCGCGCGCTCGTGCGCGAGCGCTATCGCTTCCCCTACGACTTCGCCGGGCCGGCGGGCGCCTGCCCGTAGCCCGCGGCGGGCACCTCAGGCCGGCGTGAACTTGCCGCGCGCCGGCAGGAGGAACTTCATGAACGCGAGCTCGGCCGGCGTGTTGCGCTTGGTGTAGGTGCGCGCGTCGACGACGAACCACGTGTGCTCGTCGTCGGTGACGTCCGCCGCCGTGGCGGCGATGCGGATCGTCCGGCCGTCGACGCCCGACTCGACGAGGAGCGCGCGCAGGCGGGCGACGCGGTCGGCGAGGGGGACGTCGGCGAACTGCGGCCCGACCTTGGCGGTGAGGTCCACGGCGGGCGAGCCGCCGTAGACGTGATTGGGTTCCATGTCGCGCGTCACCACGCTGCCCACCATCGCCATCGCCCGGTCACCGGCGACGATCGGGGACACGATGCAGTGCCCGACGAACCAGACGTCCTTGCCGATCATGAGCGGCTTCTCGTCCAGGAAGCGGCAGCCGGCGAGCGTGTCGCCGTACTTGATGTGGCTCCACAGCTGCGAGTGCGCGCCGATGCCGCAGTTGTCGCCGATCGTGGTGCCGCCGATCGAGTCGATGATCGTGTACTGGCCGATCCACGCGTTGTGGCCGATCGTGCACGGCAGGTAGCCGTGGACGTTGGTGTGGTGGTGCAGCTTGCCGTGGTCGCCGAGGCGGAACTCGGGGCAGCGGATCTGCACGCCCTCGCCGATGTAGCAGTGGTCGCCGAGCTCGATGCGCCGGGCGCGCCCGCCGTCGGGGCCGCACAGGATGGCGGTCGGATGGATGACCGTGCCGGTGCCGAGGATGACCTCCTCGGCGTCGATGGTGGCGGCAGCCATGGCGGCACCGTACCATCAGGGCGTGACCCGAGACGCCCGGGACGGCATCGCGCGGGACCCGACCGTCCTCGACGGCTCGCGACCGTCGGGACCGACCGACGGCGGCGACGAGCTCGCCACCGGCACCGCGGCGGGCGAGTACGTGGTCGAGCGACGGCTAGGCGGCGGCGCGATGGGCGACGTCTACGCCGGCCGCCACCCGGTGATCGGCAAGAAGGTCGCGATCAAGGTGATCAAGCGCGAGCTCGCCGCGCGCGCCGACTCCGCCGAGCGGTTCCTGCGCGAGGCCCGCGCCGTCAACCAGATCGATCACGCCAGCGTCGTCGACGTGTTCGCGCTGGGGCGCCTCGACGACGGCCGGCTCTACCTGGTGATGGATCTGCTCGACGGCGAGTCGCTGCGCGCGCGCGTCGCGAGGGGGCCGATGGCGCCCGACGTCGTGCTCGCGGTGCTCGCGCAGGTGGCGCAGGCGCTCGACGCCGCGCACGCGCGCGGGGTCGTCCACCGCGATCTCAAGCCCGACAACATCATGCTGACCGGCCCGGCGACGCGCCCGGTCGCGCACGTGCTCGACTTCGGCATCGCCAAGCTCGTCGCCGACGCCGCCGGTGAGCGCGCGCTCGAGACCTTGACCGGGCAGGGGGCCTGGCTGGGCACGCCGGCGTACATGGCGCCCGAGCAGTGGAGCGCCGACGGCGCGACCGCGGCCTCGGACCGGTACGCGCTGGGCATCGTCGCCTACGAGCTGCTCACCGGGAAGCCGCCGTTCGCGGCCACGACCTTGCCGGGGATGATGGAGCAGCACTTCCGCGGCGATGTCCCGTCGGTGACGTCGAGCGGCACGGGGCTCCACCCGTCGCTCGATCGCGTCTTCGCGCGCGTGCTCGCCAAGGACCCGGAGCGGCGTCCGGCGACGGCGGCGGCGGTGATCGCCGACCTCGAGGCCGCGCTCGGCGGCAAGCTCGCGGCCGAACGCGGGGCGCCGCGCTGGAGCCGGGGCGCCGCGCTCGCCGCGGGCGCGGGCGCGCTCGTGGCGGTGGCGGGCGGTGTGATCGTCGTCGGTGGCGTCGGGCGCGACCGGGCCACGCGTGCGTCCGGCGCGAGCCGCGAGGACACGGAGGTGCGCGCGGCGATCCAGGTGACGACCCGGCCGGCGGGCGCCCGCGTGCGGCGAGGCGGCGTCGATCTCGGCGTCACGCCCCATGTCATCGACGACGTCCTGCCCGGACAGACGTTCGAGCTGATCCTGTCCAAGCCGGGCTACGCGACCGTGAAGCGTCCGGTCACCGCGGCGGCCGGCGAGCCGGTGCGCGTCGACGCGACGCTGGCCCTCGTCGAGGGCTTCGAGGGCGTCTGGTCGCTGCCCGACGGCGGCTTCCGGCAGTTCGAGCGGCGCGGCGATCAGGTGGCGGGGTTCTCCCTAACGGCCGCCGCCGGTCCGCGGTCGTTCCTGCGCATGTTCGAGTTCGTGCCGACCGACGACAGCGGCGTCGCGTTCACCGCGACCGAGCCGTTCATCGACGAGCGCGCCCCCGACGAGCCATCGTGCAACATCCCGCTCCGCGCCGAGTACCGGTATCACCCCGCCGACGACTCGCTCGAGCTGCGCAAGGAGAAGGCCCAGTACACCCTCGACGACGGTCGGTGCGTGCTCCAGGCGACGGCGTGGTCGGAGCCGCGTGAGCTGGCGCGCATCGCGGGCGCGGCCGAGGACGCGGTGTGGGCCGAGTCACGGGCCGGCGCCGGCAACGTGGATCTCGAGCCCGAGGTCGCGAAGGCGCCGCCGGCGAAGGCCGTCACGAAGAAGCAGGCGCCGCCGGCGAAGGCCGTACCGCAGAAGAACCCGCCGCCGCCCGAGGTACAGCAGAAGGCGCCGGTGAAACCGGACTCCAAGAAGTGAGGTAGGATCACGACGGTGGGTCCGTCCGACGATGCCGCGGCGCAGCGCGAGCTGAACGCCACGCTCGAACGCTTCCGCGGTGACGCGCGCGTCGCGCTGGGGTTGCGTCCGACCGACGACGCCGCCGCCGCCCGCCGCGCCTTCATGGCGCTCTGCAAGGTCTACCACCCGGCCAAGTTCGCGCGCTTCTCGGCCTCGACCGTGCGGCTGTCGAACGAGGTCTTCCTGGCGATCCGGCGCGCGTACGAGAGCATCGGCGCGGCGGCCCCGGCGCCGGCGGCCCCGACGCTGTCGGCCCCGACGCTGTCGTCGGCGCCCACACCGCGGGCCGCGACGACGCCTCCCCCGGAGCGGCCGAGCGGCGCCCTCCCGCGCATCGTCCGGTTCACGCCGCCGACGGGCGTGCCGGTGACCCCGGCGCCGCCGATCACCACGCCGCCGCCACATCGCGCGCCGTCACCGCGGCCGGCGAGCCCCAGCCCCGCGCCGCCGCTGCCGCGTGCGCCGACGGCGCGTCCGGCGTCCCCGAGCCCGGCGCCGTCCGTCCGCGCCGCGGGCAACGTGCAGCTCGAGCGCGCCCTGACGCTCGCGCAGCAGGAGAAGTGGTCCGAGGCTCGCGCCGCCTTCGTCGACCTGGCGACCCGCCATCCCGGGGATCCCCGGTACCGCGCCTACGTCCACTACGCGCGCGGCTGGGAGGCCTTCTCCCTGGGCAAGGACGCCGAGGCCCGGGCCGAGTGGCAGCGCGCGCTCGCCTGCGATCCCCGGAACGACCTCGCGAAGTGGGCGCTGGAGTCGACCGGAGTGGTCAAGTAAGGATATCGTCGAGCGAGATGGGCCGGATCATCGGCATCGACCTCGGCACGACGAACTCGTGCGTCGCCGTGCTCGAGGCAGGGGAGCCGGTGGTCATCCACAACCAGGAGGGCGGGCGCACGACCCCGTCCATGGTGTCGTGGAACGCCGACGGCGACGTGATCGTCGGCGCGGCGTCGAAGCGGCAGATGGTCACCAACCCGTCGCGCACGGTGTTCGGGGCCAAGCGCCTCATCGGTCGCAAGACCACCGATCCCGACGTGCAGCGGGTGCTGGCGCTCATGCCGTACAAGGTCGTGCCGGCGAAGAACGGCGACGCCTGGGTCGCGATCGACGGCCAGCCGCGCTCGCCGCAGGAGATCTCGGCGCACATCCTGGCCAAGATGCGCCGCGTCGCCGAGGACTACGTCGGCGAGACGATCAGCGAGGCGGTGATCACCGTCCCCGCGTACTTCGACGACGTGCAGCGGCAGGCGACCAAGGACGCGGGCGCGATCGCCGGCCTCCAGGTGCGCGCGATCCTCAACGAGCCGACGGCGGCGGCGCTCGCCTACGGCGTGCACCACCGCGCCGATCAGCGCGTGGCCGTCTTCGATCTCGGCGGCGGCACGTTCGACATCTCGATCCTCGCGATCGAGAACGGCGTGTTCGAGGTGCTCGCGACCAGCGGTGACACCACGCTCGGCGGCGACGACTTCGACCGCGCGCTCATCGAGCTGCTCGCCGCCGAGTTCCAGGCGGCGCAGGGCATCGATCTGCGCAGCGACGCGGTCGCGCTGCAGCGGCTCAAGGAGGCGGCGGAGCAGGCGAAGATCGAGCTGTCGTCGTCGATGAACACCGACGTCAACCTGCCGTTCATCGCGATCGGGCCCGCCGGGCCGATGCACCTCACGCGCACGCTGTCGCGCGGCGAGCTGGAGCGGGCGTGCAAGGACCTGCTCACCCGGCTCCAGGCGCCGTGCCAGATCGCCCTCGAGGGCGCGCGCTGCACCGCCGCCGACATCGATCAGGTGCTGCTGGTCGGGGGCATGACCCGCATGCCCGCGGTGCAGGACCGGGTGATCGAGATCTTCCACAAGCAGCCTCACAAGTCGGTGAACCCCGACGAGAGCGTGGCGATGGGCGCGGCGGTGCACTCGGGGATCATCGGCGGCGAGCTGCAGGAGGTGGTGCTCCTCGACGTGACGCCACACGATGTCGGCGTGAAGACCGCGGGTGACCGGATGAGCGTCATCATCCCGGCCAACACCAGCATCCCGACGCGCGAGCGCAAGGTGTTCGCGACGACCGAGGACAACCAGACGTTCGTGGCGATCGAGGTCTATCAGGGCCCGTCGGAGCGGGCGTCGAAGAACCGCCGCCTCGGGCGCTTCGTCCTCGGCGATCTGAAGGTGGGCCCGCGGGGCGCGACGCGCGTGGAGGTCGCGTTCAGCCTCGACGCCGACGGCATCCTGCACGTCGACGCCACCGAGGTCGGCACCGGCCGGGCGGCGAGCGTGACGATCGAGGCGGCGAGCGGCCTGTCGGACGACGAGGTCGCGCGGCTCGGCGATCGGCTCCGGTAGCGAACGCGCCATGTCGTGGCTGAAGCGGGTGCTCGGGCGGGAGAAGAAGGACCCCGCCGACGATCCCGATCTGAGCTGCTCGTTCTGCGGCAAGCATCGCCGCGAGGTGCGCAAGCTCATCGCCGGACCGAGCGTCTATGTCTGCGACGAGTGCCTCGGGCTGTGCACCCAGATCCTCGACGACGAGGAGCACGCGGGCGCCGGGCGCAGCTACTTCGCGGACGCGATCCTGGCCCAGGTCGGCCACCTCGGTCAGCGCGCGCCCTACGCCCGGGCCCGGCCGCTCCTGCGCGCGGCCATCGAGCTCGAGCGCGATCGCCCGGAGGGCCTGCGCCGCGTCGCCGCCGCCGCGTCCGCGCTGGAAGACCTCGAGACCGGCGTGCTCGCGCTGCGCACGATCGCGGCGCCCGCGCGCAACGTGGCCGACGCGCTCAACCTGGCCGCGTTCCTCATCGATCAGGGCAGCCACGTGGAGGCGCTCGCCACGCTGGCGACGCTCGAGCCGGCGCAGCTCGCGGGCGTCGACTCCATCCTCTACGCGCTGCACGACGCGTTCGCGCGGCTCGAGCGCGGGGGGCTCGAGCCGCGAGAGGTGGTCGCCCTGCGCCAGCAGGTGACCGAGCTCGGCGCGGCGTGCGACGCGCTGCCCGCCGGAGGCTTCGAGGACGCGGTGCGGATCGAGCGGCTCGCGGTCATGACGGTGGCGGCGCTGGCCGCCGGATCGATCGACGGCGCCGAGAACGCGGCGAGAGCGCGGGTGACGATGCAGCCCGAGAGCGCCGCCGCCCACGAGCTCCTGGCGCGCGTGCTCGCCGCGCGGGGCGACGAGCACGGCGCGCGCGCGGCGCGGGCGGCCGGGCTGGCGAAGGCGCACCCCGACGGCGCGTTCGCGAAGCGGCTCGCCGAGACGCCGGCGAACGGCCCGTTCCGCTGACGGAAATGGGATGAAAGGCGGCGGGGGCGGGGCCCGGGCGTCGCGGTGCTACCGTCGAGGCGAGGAGGCGACATGTTTGCACTCGACGAGCAGAGCCGGATGGTCGAGAAGATGGTGCGGCAGTGGTGCGAGGCCAAGCTCGCGCCGCGCATCCCCGCGCTCGAGGCCGGGGTCGAGCCGCCGTTCCCGCTGATGCGCGACATGGCGAAGACGTTCGGCCTCGCGGCGATGGCGGAGGCGGCGGTGAAGAAGCGGATCGGCAAGCTGCGCGCGGCCGAGGCCGAGGGCAAGGAACCGGAGGCGGGCGGCGGCCTGGGCGGCTCGCTCGGCGGCGAACCGATGATGATGGCGGTCTTCATCAAGGAGCTGTCGCGGGTGTCGCCGGGCTTCGCCATGGGCTGGGGCGTGTCGATGGGCCTCGCCGGCGGCGCGATCCTGCAGAAGGGGACTGCCGATCAGGTCGAGCGCTGGGCGCTGCCGCTGGTCACGGTCGACAAGATCGGCTCCTGGTGCCTGACCGAGCCGGGCGCCGGCTCGGACGCGTTCGGCTCGATGACGACGACGGCGCGGCCCAAGGGCGACGATCCGTCGGCGGGCTACGTGCTCAAGGGCTCGAAGACCTTCATCACCAACGGCCCGGGCGCCGATCTCTTCGTCGTCTACGCGCGCATCGATCGCGGCGAGCCGCGCGAGCAGCAGGGCGTCGCCACGTTCGTGCTGGAGAAGGGCATGCCCGGGTTCACGGTGGGCGCGCCGTTCAAGAAGATGGGCATGCGCGACTCGCCGACGTCGGAGATCTTCTTCGACGACGTCGAGGTCGGCGGCGAGCGGCTGCTCGGTGGCCGGGAGAAGGGCCGCGCCGGACGGGCGGACACCAAGGAGAGCCTCGGCAGCGAGCGCTCGGGCGTGCCCGCGATGGCCTGGGGCATCATCGAGCGCTGCTACGACCAGAGCGTCGAGTACGTGCGCCAGCGTCGCCAGTTCGGGCGGGCGATCGGCGCGTTCCAGGCCGTGCAGCTCAAGATCGCCGACCTCTACCTGAAGCTGCGTACGGTCGAGAACGTGGTCTTCCGGCTGGCCTGGATGCAGAAGAACAAGGTGCACGACGCGGCCTTCGTCAACGCCTCCAAGGCCCAGTGCTCGCAGCTCGCGGTCGACGCCGCGCTCACCGCCGTCCAGATCCACGGCGGCTACGGCTACATGGAGGAGTACCACCTCGAGAAGCTGGCGCGCGACGCCAAGCTCCTCGAGCTCGGCGCCGGCACGACCGACATCAACCTGCTGTCGGCGGCGCGGCTGCTCATCGGCGACGAGGCGATGGGCGGCTGAGCGCGCCCGAGCGTGCTCAGGGCCGGCAGGGCGCCGGCAGCGCCGATGCGGGCAGGCCCGCCGGCAGCGTGCAGCTCGTGGAGGTCGGGTAGCAGTCGGTGCAGATCGCGGGCGCGTCCGGGTCGTACGCGACCGACAGCACCAGGGCGCCGCCGGCGCCGGCGGACGCCGTGCACGACAGCGTCTCGCCGCAGGAGCAATCGCGGGTGACGCGGATGGCGGCGAGGACGCCGTCGGGCGACGTCGTGAGGCAGCTGGCGAAGCCGGTGACCGGCCGCCAGCGCGGGCCGGCCGGGACGTCGAGCCCGTCGCGGAGAAAGCTCATGGCGGCGACGCGGTCGCGGACGCGCGAGGCGAAGTGTGGGTCGACCGCCGGATCCGGCGGCGTGCGCGACAGCTCCTCGTACCGGAGCACGACACGGGCCGCGAGCCGGGCCACGCGCGCGGCGTCGTGCCGGTGCAGGCGCCACAGCGGCACCGCGAGCAACATCGACTCGTATCCGGGCGCCGGCGTCCGCGACACGTACCAGCACTCGAACCGGTCGAGGTACGCGGCCGGCTGGCGATCGAGGTCCGCGAAGATCTCCCGCGCGGCGTCCGGGCCGACGTGCGCCGGCAGCGCCGTGCCCTGGGAGGCCATCGCCATGAGGTTCTGGCGCACGAGGTCGTCGGGACACGGCGCCGCAGCGGGCCGGGGCGCCGCCTCATCGGGCGCGGGCGCGGCGACACTCGGCGAAGACGGCGGCGGCTGGGGCGGCGCAGACGTGGTTCCGCACGCGGCGGCCGCGACCAGCAGGACGGCGGCTGGGCGACGCGGCACGTCTCATGATGACGCCCGTGGTCCGTGGACGGTCTATCAAGTCACGTCGCAGAATCGATCTTATGTCAACTCAGCGTGGCACCGCCAGGCTGATATGTTCGCTTTCGTGTCCGGGGCTTACACCACGATCCAGGTGCGGCGCGACGAAGGTACGGCCTGGTTACGCGTCGATCGTCCGGACGCCGGCAACGCGCTCGACAGCCAGACCTGCGGCGAGCTCTGCGATGCGATGACGGCGGCGGCGGCGGACGACGACGTGCGCGTGGTCGTGCTCGCCGCCGAGGGGCCGGCGTTCTCGGTGGCCGGCGACATGGCCACGGTGCTGCGGGTCGGCGCGCCGTCGCTCTTGCCGCCGCGGGACGGCGCGGCGCTCTTCCAGGTGATGCGCGAGCTGCCGCGGCCGATCGTCGGCGTGGTCCAGGGCGAGTGTCACTCGGCGGGCATGGCGCTGGTGGCCGCGTGCGATCTCGCGGTCGCGTCGAGCCGCGCGCGCTTCTGGATGCCGGAGCTCAAGGGTGGCCTGTGGCCGGCGGTCCCGCTGGCGGCCCTCGGGCGCGCGATCGGGCCGCGGCGGGCGCTCGAGCTGGCGCTGCTCGGTCAGCCGATCGACGCGCGCGCGGCGCTGGGGCTCGGGCTCGTGCAGAAGCTGTTCGACCCGGACCAGCTCGAGATCGAGGCGTTCGTGATCGTGCGGGCGCTGGCGCAGCGGAGCCCCTCTGCCCTGCGGCTCGGCCTTCCGGCCTTTCGCCTGGGGCTCGGCGAGGAGCTCGGCGATGGTCTGGCCCGCGGCCGCGCCGCGCTCGAGGCCGTGCTCGCCAGCGAGGATGCGCAGGAGGCGATCGCCGCCTACGCCGCCCAGCGCCCGCCGGTCTGGAAGAACCGCTGAGCTCCGGCGCCCGGCGTCAGCCCATGCGCGCGCGCAACGACTCGCCGCTCCCCGGCCGACGCCCCAGCGGCTCGCCGAGGGAGCGCAGCGCGTGCGCCGGCAGCGTCGCGGTGAACGCGAGCGTGCCCCACAGCTTGCGCGGCACCGTGGCGTGGGCCGGCGAGTCGTCCCACATCCACGCGACGGTCCACCTCCAGGCGGTCACGACGTAGAGCGGATAGAGCGCGCGCACGCGCCACGGGTGGTAGCGGCCGAGGACGCGGTGCACGAACGTCATGAAGCGCCGGAAGTAGCCGGACGGTGGCTGCGCGCGCTTGCCCAGACCGCCGGCCACGTCGAAGCGGCGTCGTAGGTGGGCGCGTGGGTCGAAGACGAGCCGCTCGCCGGGTCGCAGCGCGGCGCCGAGGCGCAGGCCGAGCGAGGTCTCGTCCTCGATCGGCGTGTCCTCGTCCCAGCCGCCGACCCGCGCGAAGACCTCGCGCCGGTACGCGCCGCCGGTGCCGTGCACGTAGTCGACCCGGGGCACGAGCTCGTCGTGCCGGGGGAAGTTGTGGGGGATGCGAAGCAGCGGCGAGAAGCGCATGCAGAGCCGGCGCGCGAGCGCGCGATAGACGAACGAGATGGGCCGGTCGTCTTCCCAGGAGTGCCGACAGGTGACCCCCAGGATCTCCGGTCCCGTGAATGACGCTTCCATCGCGGCGAGAAAGCCGGCGCCCACCGGCAGATCGTCGTCGTCGATGAACACCACGATCTCGCCGCGGGTGCGCGCCACGCCCTCGTTGCGCGCGCGGGCGCCGCCCAGCGGCGGGAAGTGGTGGACGTGGAGCCGTGGATCGCCGCCGAGCCGGTCGAGTCGGGCTTGCGCGTCGGTCGGACGCTCCGTGCTCTGGTCGATGACGACGATCTCGAACGAGTCGTGGTCCTGCGCGAGCAAGAGCGCCAGCAGCTCGCACAGCGCCGGCAGCCGGTTGAACGAGCGAACGACGACGCTGAGGCGGGGGTCAGCCACGGGCGAGCTCCGCGGAGGCGGGCAGCCGCGCGGCGCGGCGCGCGCGCACGATGCGCAGGTGGTTGGGCACGATGACGGCGGTGCCGACGATGGAGCCGACCGCGAGGCCGAGCGCCGAGAGCTCGGAGAGCCCGAGCACGCCGAGCGCGACCACGCCGAGGTCGATGAAGTCGCGGCGCGCCGCGGCCGCGCCGAGGTCCGCGACGCGCTGACGCCACCCTGCCCGCCCGCGGGCGTGGGGCGCGGCGCCGAGGACCGCGGCGTACTCCTGGTTGTTGGGCGTCTTGCCGACGAAGACACACCACCAGTAGAGCAACCCACACGAGAGCGCGGTGAGCGCGACGGTGGCGGCGCCCGCCTCGAGCACCGGCCAGCCCGGGTGCTCGCCGGCGACGTGGACGAAGATGCCGCCGATGAGGGCGAAGCGCGCGACGTCGTCGCCGATCGTGTCGAGCCAGCCGCCCAGGCGCGAGGCCTGGAGGCGCAGCCGCGCGACCTCGCCGTCGACGTTGTCGAGCGCGGAGGCGAAGAAGCAGATCGCGAGCCCCAGGACGTGCTGGCTCCATCCCGCGCCCGCCGCGATGACGCCGCCGGCGATCGACGTGGCGATGCAGGCGACGCTGATCATGTTGGGCGTGAACGGCAAGCGGAGCGCGAGCGCGGTGAGCGGTCGCGCGACCGGTCGCCAGAAGCGACGGGTCAGGAAGGCGTCGAGGGGCTTGTGCACGACCTGCCACTGCCACGCCCGCGCCGCGCGCACCTCGGCGGGCGTTCCGGCCGGATGCCGGGCCCGCTCGTCGACCGTGATCGGGTCGGCGCCGGCCGCGCCGCCGACCACGGCGAGGTCGCATTCGAGCGAGCGTCCGAGCGCCGCGAGGACCGGCCCGGCCTGGTCGCGACCGACCAGGAGCGCGCCGGCGTCGACGCCGTCGCCGGCGAGCGCGACGCGCGCGCCGGGAGCGTCGAGGTGAAGCGGCTCGAGGAGCGTCGCCGACACGAGCTGGCGGCGACCGCGGACGACGAGCACGCGGGCGGCGTCGCCGAGGGAGATCGCGGCGAGCTCCCCCGTGGTGCGCACCACGCGAACGCGGGCCGCGGAGATCCCCGCGCGCTCGACCACCCGCCGCGCCCGCTCGCTCGGCGTGAGCCCGGCGATCACGGGCTCGCGGCCGTCAGCGGCGAGGACGATCGCGACGATGTCGGCGCGGCCGGACATGGCGCTACGCGACCGCGCGCACGTCGCGCCCGAGGACGCGCGTGAAGGCGGTCTTGAGGCCGTCGACGTCGGCGGCCGACAGGTCGCCCATCGTGCACACCTGGAACTGCCGCGGGTCCTCGATCGCGCCGTAGAGGATGTAGAAGCCCTCGTCGGCCATGAGCCGGGTCAGCTCGGGGTAGAGCATCCCCGGCGGGAGGAGGAAGTTGCCGGCGACCCAGCCGCGGTGCTCGGGGGCGAGCATGGCGGTGACGCCGAGCCCCTCGAGGTGCCGCGTGATGTCCTCGAGCTGGACGCGGATCCGGTGCATGTGCGCGTCGATCCCGATCGAGCGCAGGTGCAGGCACGCGCCGCGCACGGCCGCGTGGAGCTGGACCGGCTGGCCGAAGCGCGGGGCGAGCTCCTTCTCCTGCTTGTCGTGCTCGCCGACGAGGTCGAGGTAGTAGGTGTCGCCCTTCGCCGCCGCGCGCAGCTCGTCCATCATGTCCTTGCGCGCCAGCACGATGCCGAGGCCGGGGACGCTCATGAGCGCCTTCGACGTGGTGGCGACCGCCAGGTCGACGCCCGCCGCCTCGAGCTCGAGCGGGTACGCGAACGCGCTCGACACGCAGTCGGCGCCGACCCGCAGCCCGTGACGCTTGCAGGTCTGCCCGATCCCGACGAGCGGGTTCCTGAGCGTGGCGCGGGTCTCGTGGGTGACGACGTACGCCCAGCGCAGGTCGCGCTGCGTGGCCAGGAACTCGTCGAGCCGCGCCACGTCGAGCGGGACGTCGTGCGGCGCGCGGTAGACCAGGTGATCGATGTCGCCGCGCCGCGCCTGCTCGGCGAGGCGCTGGCCGAAGAAGCCGTTCTCGATGATCACGCCCTTGCCCAGCGCGGCGAGCGCGCGCAGACACGCCTCGTTGGTGCCCGTGCCCGAGGCGAGCAGGAACGTCACGTCGACGTCGCCGGGGCGCTCGAGGCCGAGCAGCGCCTTCACGTCGCGCTGATTGGCGGCGAACATGTCCTTGAACCCGTCCTGCCGGTGGTAGTTGCACGGCGGATCGATCAGATAGTCGTTCACGATCGTCGGGATCTCCACGGGGCCGGGCGTGAACAGCGTGAGGCGCGCGCGTGGCGTGGTGCGCAAGGGCATGGACGTCGTCCGAGCAAGGCGCAGGCCAGCGGCTTGCACGTGCGGTTGCGCATGAAAGCCGTGATCCTCGCCGCCGGCGCCGCGACCCGACTGCGTCCGCTCACCGAGTCGATTCCGAAGTGTCTGCTCGAGGTCGGGGGCGCGCCGATCCTGCGCCGCTCGCTCGAGCACCTCGCGGCCGTCGACATCGACGAGGTCGTGCTCGTGACCGGCTACCGCGCGGCGCAGCTCGACGCGGCCGTCGCGGCCTGGCGTCTCCCGCTCGACGTGGCGTCGGTCCACAACGACGCCTTCGATCGCACGAACAACGGCTACTCGACGCTCCTGGCCCGTCCGCACGTCGATGGCCAGCCGTTCCTCCTCATGGACGCCGACATCGTCTGCGATCGCGAGGTGCTCGCGGCCGTGGTGACCAGCGCGCGCGCCGACTGCCTCGCGCTGCGCCCGTCGACCACGCTCGGCGCCGAGGAGATGAAGGTCGTCGTGGACGAGCGCGGGCGCGTGCGGCGCTGCGCCAAGGAGGCCGATCCCCGCACCGCCGCCGGCGAGTCGATCGGCATCAACCGCTTCTCGGCCGCCGCGTCGGCGCGCTTCTTCGCCGCGCTCGAGGAGCGCGTCGTCGGCCGCGGGCTGGTGAACGAGTACAACGACGCGGCCGTGCAGCAGATGATCGACGACGACGGCTACGAGCTGTGGCCGGTCGACATCGGCGACTGGTATGCCACCGAGATCGACACGCCCGACGATCTCCACGCGACGGACGTCGAGCTCCGGCGCCGTCGAACCTTCACCTCGCCGTGCGCGACCTTCACCGTCCTCTGACATGTCGCCGTGATCGTTCGGTACCTGGCCGGGTACCGCGACATGGCACCCGATCGGATACCCGTGGCGATCGCGCCACTCCGATTCCGTCGCTGTGACGCCCGTGACGGATCGAGCCCGGGTGCCGTCCTACCCGAGGCAAGGCGGTTGCAGTGTCGGCCGCCGACGAGGTCGACGATGGAGCACGTGGTCCGATCACTTCGACAGGCCGAGACGTTGGTGGCGGTGGCGCGCACCATCTTCGTGGAAGCGGTGGCCGCGCTCGGCGCGGCTGGCGCCACGCTCGAGCTCTACACGGCGCAGGGCGTCCCGCTCGTGTGCGCGACCAGCATGCCGGTCGAGGAGACACGCCTCGCGTCGTACATGCGCGGCGGGCACCGGCGCGACCCGTGCCTCACGGCGGTGCGCACGTCGTGGACGACGATCGCGAGCCTCGACGTCGACCCCGCCGGCGAGGACGAGCTGGTCGGCCCGATCATCGGTGACGGCGCCCTGCTCGGCGCGCTGCGCTTCGCGATCGTCACGCCGCCGACCCAGGAGCTGCGCCGGCGGCTCGGCGCGATCTGCACGCACGTCTCGGTGCGCCTCGCCGAGCTCGGCTTCTCGTCGCCGCTCACCGAGTCCTTCGCGCGGTTGACCCGGCGCCAGCGCGAGGTCGTGCACCTCACGACGCGCGGCCTCACCACGCAGCAGATGGCCAGCGTCCTGACCATCTCGCCCAACACGGTCAAGAAGCACCTCAAGCTGGTGTTCGCGCGCCTCAACGTGCAGAGCCGGGTGGCACTCGCGGCCCAGTCCCGGCGCTTCGTCGCGCGGGTCGACCAGCTCGACGACCTGCGCGCCGACGGCATCACCGTGCGCTGGCTGGCGGAGCACGACGGGGATCCCGACGAGCCGGAGGAGGAGCCCGGGACTGTCGCCAGCGACGACAGTCCCAGGCGGCCGGCTCCTCCAGGCTACTCGGGGAGCCATCCGTCCGGGCGCGACGCTGTGCGGCAAGCGCCCGGAACCTTGGGGCGCGATCGCCTGGCCTGACCCGGGCTCGGTCCGGCACCCCGGTTGCTGAAGGGGAAGGCACGGAGGTCACGATGCCCGCTCTCGCCCTCGCCACGTCCGAGCTGGTTCGCGCTGCGAACGCCGCGTTCCCTTCGGCCACCACCGAGGTCGCCGCCACCCTGCCGGTGCGAGCGCACGTGGCGTACGAGATCTTCGCGGACACCGGTGAGACGCCGCGCTGGCTGTCGGTGATCCAGGCGGCGCACGTGCTCGAGCGCGGGCTCGACGGCCGGCCCTCCAAGGTGTCGTTCCGCGCCGCGTTCGATCGCGCGACGATCGGCTACGTCCTCCACTACCAGTACCACCCGGAAGATCTCACCGTGATGTGGCAGTCGTCGCGCGCGGGCAGCATCCGCGTCGACGGCGAGGCGCGCTTCCAGCCGCTCTCGCATCGCGCCTGCTTGATGACGTATCGCCTGACGCTGGAGCTGCCGGTGAGCGGCGACTGGATCGAGCGGCACTACGACGGGCACGCCGCGTCCGCGGTGGTCGGCGACTTCCGCGAGCACCTGCGCCGCTGCCTCTGATATCGTCGGCTCGATGGGAGCACCGGCGGGCTCGCCGCCCGACAAGCCGGAGATGGGCCTCGAGGAGCTCGAGGTCGCCTTCGACCGCGCGATCAGAGAGAACCACATCTGGATGGCGTTCCAGCCGATCGTGCATGCCAGGGAGCACGCGATCTTCGGCTACGAGGCGCTCATGCGCTCGCGCGATCCGCAGCTCACGCACGTCGGGCTCATCCTCGACGCCGCGGAGCGGCTGGAGCGGACCACGCAGCTCGGCCGGATGGCGCGCGCCCAGGTCGCCACCGAGTTCTCGAAGGCGGCGGCCGAGCGCGGGCTGGTGTTCGTCAACCTGCACGTCCGCGACCTGTTCGACCCGACCCTGACATCGCCGTTCACCGGGCTCACCCGGATCGCGCGGCGCGTGGTCCTCGAGATCACGGAGCGCAGCTCGCTCGAGGGGATCGAGGGGCTCGCCGATCGGGTCGCCGAGCTCCGCGAGGTCGGCTACGCGATCGCCGTCGACGACCTCGGCGGCGGCCACGCGCGGATGGGCCACCTCACGCCGCTCGACACCGACTTCGTGAAGCTCGACATGTCCCTGGTGCGTGATCTCGACTCGCACCCGGTGAAGCAGCGCCTCGTCTCGTCGGTGGTGTCCCTCTGCCGGGAGAGCGGCGTCCGCGTCATCGGCGAGGGGGTCGAGACCAAGGCGGAGGCCGAGGTCCTGACCGATCTCGGGTGTGATTACCTCCAGGGTTATTTGATCGCCCGACCAGGCCCCCCCTTCGTGGATCCGGTGTAGGCTCGGTTCCGCGATGAGGGGCACACATCCGCGGTCCGGGTCGGACGGCTGGAAGCGTATTGCCGGTCTCGCGCCCGCGATCACGCTCGCGCTCCTCGGCGCGGCGTGCAAGAAGCGCGACGTCGGTGGCGAATTCGAACAGGAGAGCAGCATGGAACCTATGGGAATGATGTTCGGTGCGATGGAGAGCCTGGGAGCACTCGTGTTCATCCCGTTCTTCGTCATCTTCGGCTACTGGTTCGCCGCCTTCTGGGATCGCCGAGAGAACCGGCCATCCAAGGACGACAAGCAGCTGGGCACGAAGCTGGTGATCTGGGGCTTCATCGTCGCCGGCGCGACCATGGTCCTCATCAGCGCGTTCGGTCTCATCTGGTTCGTGTTCGGCGGGTTCAAGGGAGGCTTCAGCCAGATCAAGGGTGCCCTCGCCGGCATCGTGTCGGGCGGCGCCATCGCCGGTGCTTTCGGCCTGCTCTTCCTCCCGCGCACCAACAACGCGACCGAGCCGCAGGTCGAGCGCTATGCGATGGGCCTCTTCGGCCTGGGCAACGGCGTCGCCGCGGCCATCGCGCTGACCGCCCTCATCGACTCGATCTTCTTCGCCAAGGGCTGGCGCACGGACATCTCGCGCAACCTGTCGATGCTCGCTGTCTTCGGCGCGGGCGCCGGCATCGCGCTGCTCCGTCACGGCAAGCTGTCGGGCTGGACCGAGCCCGTCCGTCCGGCGATGCCGTCGGCTCCCGCCGGTGGTTACCCGCCGGCGCAGGGCGGCGGCTATCCTCCGCAGGGCGGTGGCTACCCGCCCGCGCAAGGTGGCGGCTATCCCCCGCAGGGTGGCGGCTATCCTCCGCAGGGTGGCGGTTACCCCCCGCAGGGCGGCGGCTATCCTCCGCAGGGCGGTGGCGGCNNTGATCGCCGGTCAGGCGATCGCCTGACCGGCAGGCCTCGGGCTTCGGGCCTCGGGCCTCCGGAACAACGAAGAGGGCTTCAGGCTACAACCTGAGGCCCTTCGTTTTTCTTCTCTTCCCGAGGCCTGACGCCCGAGGCCCGAGGCCGGAGCTCTGGGCGCGCCCACGGCGCGCTCAGAGCTCCCTCAAGTCCATCGCGTACAGGACCCCGCGGTTCGAGAGCACGTAGAGCTCCTGCTCGTCGATGACCGTCGGGTCGCCGCTCACGCCGTCGCCCGGATCGAAGTACTCGTAGAGCTCGCCCGTACGCTTGTCGGCGATGAACACGCCAGCGTCGGCGAGCGCGTAGACGATGAGGTCGTCGGTGACGATCGGCGTCGCCGGCTCACCGCCGCCGCGCGTGCCCTGGCGCCAGAGGATGTTGCCGTCGAGATCGAGGGCGTAGATGCCGAGGTCGGCGGCGGCGACGTAGAGGCGCTCGCCGTCGGTGGCGAGGCCGCCGGCGGCGCCGACGCTCGCCGACGGGGTCGTGCCCTCGAGGGTCATGCGCCAGCGCACCAGCCCGGTGGTGCTGTCGATCGCCCACACGCCGCCCGACGATGACGTCACGTAGACGGTGTCGCCGAGCACGACGGGCGTGCCGTCGACGTCGACGAAGCGATCGCTGTCGCCCTTGAGCGTCGTCAGCCACGCGACCGAGCCGGTCTTCACGCGCAGCGCGACCATCGTGCCGTTGGCGAAGCCGGTGTATGCGAGCTCGCCCGCGACCGTGACCCCGGCGTGGCCGCGCAGCGTGTACTCCTCGGGCGTCTCGCCCTTGTACGTCCACCGCAGCGTGCCCTTGCGCGCGTCGAGCGCGTACACCTGGTCGGCCTCGTTGGCGTAGATGATCATGTCGTCGACGACGACCGGGGACTCGAGCACGGGGCCGCGGCCCTCGTGCTTCCACGCCTGCTTGCCGGTCTGCATGTCGAGCGCGACCAGCTCGCCGTCGTCGGTGCCGACGTAGAGGAGCGTGCCGGCGACCGCGGGCCGCGAGCTCACCGAGCCGATACGCTCCTGCCAGCGGACCTTGCCGTCGAGCGCCGAGAGCGAGAAGAACCGGCCGCCCGCGGAGCCCGTGTACACGTGGTCACCCACGCGCGTGATGCTCGCGAACTCCTGCGGCTTGACCTCGCGCGCGCGGTCGCTCGTCACGACGCGCCAGCGCAGGTGGAGCAAGGGCCGGCCGAGATCGGGATCGCGCGCCGCCGACGGATTCGAGACGCAGCCGGCGCCGGCCGCGGCGACGGACGCGGCGAGCGCCGCCGAGAGCGCCGCGGCGACCAGGCGGGCCGAGCTCACGGCGTGAGCGGCTCCCCCGCGCCGAGCGCGGCGAGGCGCTGCTCGATGAGCGGCTTGAGCTGGGTCTCGGGCGCGACGACGAGCGCCTTCTGGAGGACGGCGACGGCGTCGGAGGTCTTGCCCATCGACTCGAGCACGCGGCCCTCGTGGTAGAGCGCGTAGTCGCGGCGCGGGCCGGCGTCGTCGGCCTGGACCGCCCGGTACGCGGCGAGCGCCTCCTCGAGGAGACGCTGCTGCTCGGCCTTGTCCTGGGCGGTCGACGCCTTGGTCTCGAGGACGACCCCGACGCCCTCGCGCGCGACGGCGGCGTCGGTCGACGTGCCGGCGCCGACGCGCTTGTAGATCGCGAGCGCCTCGTCGAGCTTGCCGGTCTGCACGAGGAGCTGGGCCTCGTAGAGCGAGGCGGCGCCGCGCACCTGCCCGGCCTTCTGCAGCCCCGCGAGCGTCTCCTCGGCGCGCTTGGCGTAGCTGCCGTAGGTCGTCGGGATGTCCTTCGACGTGGCGTCGGCCGGGTCCGGCTCGTAGCCAGGGATGACCATCACCGAGCCGCGCTCGAGCGCGAGCGCGAGCTGGTTCGTCGCCTGCTCGGCCTTGCGGTGCTTCCACCAGCGCACGCCGAAGAAGATGCAGAGGACGACCGTGCCGCCGATGGCGAGCACGACGATCTTCTTCATGTGCGGGATGAGTCGATCGAGCAGCGACTCGCCGCCGATGTGGACGGCCTGCACCTGAGGTCCGAGGGTCGGGTCGTGCTCTTCTTCTTTGCTGGCCATGAGCGTGCGGGGGTGTAACACCCGGGCGAGAGACGGTCAAACCGCCAGGAGGGGCCGGGAGGGTGTGATCTTGAGACTTTGCGACGCGTGAACCGGTTGCCTGGCCGGCGGTCGGCGCGTCATGCTGCCCTCGTGAGCGCACGCGTCGCGGTCGGTCTCGGGCTCGTGGCGAGCGTCTGGGGGCACGCGTGGGCCGGCGACGGCGAGAACGCCGTCTCGGCGGCCGTGGGCTACGCGACCTACGCGACGCCGAACGAGGACGAGGACGAGACGCTGCGGCCGACCGCCGGGGGCACGCTCGCGGCGACCTACGAACGTGGCCTCGGCGACTACGCCGCCTGGCGCGTGCACGGCGCCGGCGCGCTGTACGGCGGCGGCGGGACCGCGACGACGGGGCTCGTGACCGTGGGACTCTCGTATCGCGTCGACGTCCTCCGCTACGTGCCGTACGTCGCGGTGGGCGTGGGCGGCATCGTGCGCTCGGGCGGGCCGTTCGAGACCGGCGTCGAGCCGGTGCTCGAGCTCGCCGGCGGCGTCGACTGGCTGCGCGGGCGTGATCGGTCGTGGGGGCTGGCGGGGAGCCTCACCGGGTTCGCGCGGGACACGACGACGTTCTCGCTGTGCCTGCGCTCGACGTGGCGCTGGGGCTACTTCTAAACTCGCCTCCATGATCGTCGTCCACGGGGGAGCCGGGCCGGTCGCGCCCGATCGTGCCGATCGTCTGCTCGCGGGCGTGCGCGCCGCGGCGGCCTCCGGCGAGGGGCTCTTGCAGCGCGGCGCGTCGGCGCTCGACGCCGTCGTCGCGGCCGTGCGTTTGCTCGAGGACGACGTCGAGTTCGGCGCGGGCACCGGCTCGGCGCTCACGCGCGACGGCACGGTCGAGACCTGCGCCTCGGTGATGGACGGCGCGACCCGGCGCACCGGCGGCATCGTCGCCGCGCCCAACCTGGCCGCGCCGATCATCGTGGCGCGCGCGCTGCTCGAGCGCGGCGAGCACGCCGTCCTCGCCGGCCAGGCGGCGATGGCGTTCGCGACCGAGATCGGGATGCAGCCGGTGGCGCACGGCGCGCTGGTGACGCCGCGCGCCCAGGCGCAGTGGCAGGAGGTGCGCGCGGGCGCGCCCAGGACCGACGGCGGCGGCGTGGGCGCCGTGGCGCTCGATCGCAACGGCGGCTTCGCGTCGGCGACGTCGGCGGGCGGCACCGTCTTCCGGCGGCCGGGCGCCGTCGACGACTCGTCGGTCCCCGGCATCGGCACGTGGGCCGACGGCAAGGTCGCGGTCTCGACGAGCTGCGGCGACGCCGCGTTCCGCATCGCCCTCGCCCACGAGATCGCCGCCCGCATCCACGACGGCGCCAACCCGCGCTCGGCGGCCAAGGATGCGCTCAAGCAGCTGCGCTCGCTCGCGCCCGACTCCGTCGCCGGCGTGATCATCGTCGACGCCCGCTCCTGGTGCGCGCTCCACCTCGGGCCTGCGATGCCGTACGCGTGGCACGACAACGCCGGCCCGGGCGCGGCGCTCGTGTCGGCGGCCTGACGCCGGGGGCGCGTCGTTCATACGGATTCCGCGACAGCCGTGTCGCGAATCCAGCCGGCGCACCACGCGATCTCGCGCCGTTCTCGACGTGGCACGTCCTCTGCTCGAGCGCGGGTCCATGCACTCATCAACTCTGCTCCCGACCGCGCTCGCGCTCTGCGCCGCGTGTGGCACCGAGGGTGCGCTTCGTCACTCGGTGTTCACGCCCGACTGCGAGGAGGACGACGTCGCCTGCCTCCAGGCCGGGCTCGACGCGCCCATCGCGTCCGGCGGCGTGCAGGCGCTGTCGATCAACCTCGACATCCCTGGCACCGGCACGCCCTCGTTCAAGCTGCTCTCGGCCGATCCGTCGGTGGTCGAGGTGGCCGGCAACCAGCTCCGCGCCCAGACCCCGGGCGTCTCGGCGCTCGTGCTCCTGACCCAGGACGACGTGGCGGTCGACTTCCTCCACATCTGGGTCGAGACCCCCGACCGCATCGCGCTCCAGCGCGACGGCGAGGCGCTGTCCGGCACGGTGGAGCTCCTGCCCGGCGACGAGCTCCTGCTCGCGGTCGCCCCCTACCGGGGGGTGAATCGCCTGCTCGGCGAGCAAACCGCGGAGTGGAGCACCAGCTCCGACGCGGTCGCCGTGCTGCAGGACGGCAACCCGCGGCGACGGCGCCTGGTGGCCCGCGGCCCGGGCAGCGCCACCCTCACCGTGCGCGCCTTCGAGCGCGAGACCTCGCTCGACCTGGTGGTGCTGCCATGAGGGCGCGCGTGGCGATCGCGCCGGCGCTCGCGCTCGCGGCCGTGTCCGCCGGCTGCGCCGACACCATCTTCGACGCGATCACACCGCCCCCTCCCTCGCGCACCGCCGAGCTCGACGACCGTGACCGGATCACCCTCTCGCGGGGCGTGGCCCTGGCCTTCGAGTGCACCTACGGCGTCTACCAACCCGGCGACGAGACGTGCGGCGCGGCGACGATCCGATCGCGCGATCCGTCGATCGCCGGGGCCTGGCTCGGCCACGCCGAGGAGCTGTACGACGCGCCGCAGTGGGCCGACACGCCGTCGGGCCAGATCCGGACGCGCTTCGTGGTGGTCGGCTTCGCCGCCGGCTCCACGACGCTCGACGTGCACACCGAGCGCGGCGACCGGCAGTTCGACGTGACCGTGATCGACCCTTGAGCCGGCCGTGATGTCCGGGCGCGCTCAGTCCGGCTTCTTGTCGTCGCGGGCGCGCGTGAAGATGCGCAGCGGGGTGCCGCGGAAGCCGTAGCGCTTGCGGAGCTGGTTGGCGAGGAAGCGGCGGTACGCGGGCGAGATGCCCTCGGGCGCGCTCGCCTTGAGGATGAAGGTCGGCGGGCGCACGGCGGCCTGGGTCATGAAGTAGACGCGCACCGAGCGGCCGCGCCAGACCGGCGGCGGAACGACCTCGCACACCTCGGCGAAGAAGCGGTTCAGGTCCGACGTCGTGATGCGGCGCCGGTGCTGCTGGGCCGCCTTCTTGACCAGGTCCATCAGCTTGTCGACGCCGTCGCCGCGCGCGGCCGACAGCATGGTGACCGGCGCCCAGGGCAGGAAGTGGAAGTTGTCCTTCACCGCCTGGCGCAGGTCGTCCTGCGCCTTCTCGCCCCGGAGCAGGTCCGCCTTGTTGAGCGCGACGACGACCGCGCGCCCCGCCTTCTCGATCTCCCCGAGGAGCCGCGCGTCCTGCTCGGTCGGGCCGAGCGACGCGTCGATGACGAGCACCACGACGTCGGCGCGCTCGATCTGGCCCAGCGCGAGCGTGACCGAGAGCTTCTCGACGTCCTCCTCGACCTTCGCCTTGCGGCGGATGCCCGCGGTGTCGACGATGACGTAGTCCTGGCCCGCGAACGTGAGCGGGGTATCGACCGGATCCGTGGTCGTTCCGGGCTCGTGGTGGACGAGCGAGCGCTCCTCGCCGAGCAGCCGGTTGGTGAGCGACGACTTGCCCGCGTTCGGCTTGCCGACGAACGCGACCCGGATCGCGCCGACCTCGTCGTCGCCGCGCCGCCACGGCCGTCGCTTGCGCCCCTGCCCGCCGTCCGCATCCGCGTCCGCCTCGGCTGCGTCCTCGTCTCCGTCTCCGTCTGCGTCCTCGTCTCCGTCCGCGTCCTCGTCTCCGTCCGCGTCTGCGTCTCCGTCCGCGCTCTCCTCGAACAGCGCGTCCGCGATCACCTGCAACAACGCGTCGAAGCCACGCCCGTGCGCCGCCGACACCGACACCGGATCGCCCAGGCCGAGCCGGTGGAACTCGGCGACGTCGACGTCGCGCTTGGGCGAGTCGATCTTGTTCACCGCGAGCACGATCGGCTTGCCCGTCGCGCGCACCATCCGCGCGACCTCGGCGTCGAGCGGCGACAGCCCCGCCGCCCCGTCGACGACGAGCACGAGCAGGTCCGACTCCTCGATGCCGCGCCACGCCTGGCGATGGATGCCGGCGCCGATGACGTCGCCCTCGACCGACGGATCGAGGCCGCCGGTGTCGACCACGTCGGCCACCTTGCCGAAGTAGTCGAGCTCGCCGTAGCGACGGTCGCGCGTGAGCCCCGGCGTGTCGTGCACGAGCGCGGGTCGGCCGCCGACCATGCGGTTGAACAGGGTCGACTTGCCGACGTTGGGGCGGCCGACGATGGCGATGCGAGGTCTCATTTACGGCCTCCGGCGTCCAGGTCGGCGAACCCGACCTTGCGCAGCCCGGCCTCCGCGTTCGACCAGTCGGGGACGACCTTGACGAACAGGTTGAGGTGCACGGGGCAGCGGAACAGCTCCGCCAGCGCCTGGCGCGCGGCGATGCCGAGCTGCTTGATGCGCTGGCCGCCCTTGCCGATGACGATCGCCTTCTGCGAGTCGCGCTCGACGACGATGGCCGCGCCGATCGCGAGGTCGCCGCGATCGCGCTCCTCGAAGGTCTCGACGATGACCGCCGCCGCGTACGGCAGCTCCTTGCCGAGCTGGTGGTAGAGCTGCTCGCGGATGAGCTCGCCGGCGAGGAACTCCTCGGCGCGGTCGGTCACCATGTCGGCCGGGAACATCGCCGGCCCGACCGGCAGGCGCGCCGCGATCGTCGCGACCAGGCGGCCGACGCCGTCACCGGCGAGCGCGGCGATGGGCACGACCTCGAGCGGCGCGCGGCCCGTCGCCTCGCCCCAGCGCACCCAGGTCTCGATGAGCGGCAGGAGCTCGGGCTTGTTCACGCGGTCGACCTTGTTCAGGGCGACGACGACCGGGATCCCGGCGATCGCGCCGAGCAGGTCGGCGGCGTCGGGCTGGGCCAGCCGATCGGGCACGCGGCCGCGCGGATCCGACGCGTCGGCGACGTAGAGCGCGACGTCGCACTCGGTGGCCGCCTCGAGCGCCTGATCGCGCATGAAGCGGCGCAGCGCCCCCTTGCCGAGCTGGATGCCGGGTGTGTCGACGAAGCACAGCTCGACGCCCGGCGGCTCGAGCGTGTCGACCTGGGTGCGGTGGATGCCGAGGATGCGGTTGCGCGTGGTCTGGGGGCGCGGCGAGACGGCGGCCAGGCGTCGATCGAGGATGCGGTTGAGGAGCGTCGACTTGCCGACGTTGGGCAGCCCCACGATCGCGCAGGTTCCCCCGTGCACCTGTTCGGGCGGTGGGGGATCGGCCGGCGCGGACACAGACGACATCGGGGCCCGCCGTATAGCAGAAAAGTGGCCCCTCGACGTGGGCGGGGCGACGTTGGGGGCGTGGCGCTCGTGTCCCTGGCCCTCGCGCTCGCGGCGCTCGTCGCGGGCGCCCTGCCCCATCCCGGGATGTTCGTGGCGATCGGGCTCGCCGTCGCGGCGGCGGGCACCGGATGGATCGGGTGGCAGCGGCGCGGCGCGCCGGGCGCGCAGCGGCTGACCGCGGCGGTCGGCGTGGGCATCGCGCTCGTCGCGCTGGCCCTGGGCGGCGCCCGCTACGCGGTCACGCTGTTCGCCGTGAGCCGGTTGACCGGCCTGGTCGGCGGCTGAACCGCGGCGATCAGCGCAGGAGGAAGAGCCACACCGCGAGGGCGACGACGGCGAGGACGCCGGCGGCCATCACCGCGATGCCGCGGGCGAGCGCGCCCTTGTGGATCGAGCCCAGGACCTCGTGCAGCTCCATGATCCGGCGCTCGTCGCCGGCGATGTCGACGTCGATCGCGTCGATGTCGGCGAGGTCGCGGCCGAGCGAGCGCGGGCGGTCGATGACCAGGCGTTCGCCCAGATCGGCGAGGGCGCGGTCGCGCGCCGTCTGCGACTCGGCGAGGGCGCGGTCGATGACCTTCTGGTGCGCCCCGACGACGCCGAGGCGCTCCACCAGACGCTCGGCGCTGGCGGTCAGCTCGGTGCGCGTCGCCTCGAGCTGCTCGCGGGCGGCGGTGCGCCGGGCCTCGAGCTCGGCGATGCGCGGCAGGAGCGCGTCGAGCTCGGCGGCGATCGCGGGCTCGTCGCGCTGGACGGCGACGCGGTCGGCCTTGAGCGTGGCGAGCTCGGCCTCGACGGCGGCGCGATCGGCGCGCGCGCCCTTCACGGTGACGAGGCTGGCCTCGGTCGACGCGATCTTCGCGGCGATGCGATCGAGCGTGGCCTGGAGCTCGGTCGCCTTCTTGCGCGCGACCTGCGCCTCGCGCTCGAGGGGGACGAGCTTCTTGTCGAGCTCGGCGAGCTCGGCGTCGATGGTGGCGAGGTCGCCGTTCAGGCGCCTGGTGTCGCTCTCGTGGTCGCGGCGCGCGGCGGCGGCCTCGGTCTCGGCGGCGGCGGCCTGGCCGGCCTGGCGCGCGCGCTCCTCCTCGAGCGCGGCGAGGCGTTCGCGCGCGGCGGCGACGCCCGGGAGCTGCTGATCGTCGTCGGCCAGGACGCGGGCGGCGAGCTCGATGAGCCGCTTCTTGCGCCGGGCGCGCTGGACCGCGAGCTGCGTCTCGAGCTTCTGCAGCTCGCGGCGACTGCGCGTGACGCCGAAGAGCACCGTCCACACGTAGCCGATGTCGCCGCCGAGGCCGCGCCCTCGCGGCAGCGACGCGATGGCGCGCACGGAGCCCGTCGGCGCGTGACGGCCGGAAGCGCCGGGCCTGCGGTCCGTGGGCGGCGGTGGATCGATCCGGGTCGCGTCGTCGCGCTCGTCGGTCGAGCCGAGGGTGGTGTCGAAGACGGACGCGGCGGTGTCGCCGCGCGCGGTGTCGGCGCGCAGCGACTCGGGATCGAGCTTGTCCTCCCGCGCCGTCACGTCGTCGTGGCCGGGGCCCGACGGCGCGCGCGGCGGTGTCAGCCTGGGCGCGGGAGTCGGCGGCTTCGGCGGTGGCACGGGCGGCGGGGCCGCCGAGGTCCGCTTCGGGCGGGCCGGAGGCGGCGGCGGAGGTCCCGCGGACGGCGGCTTGGGCCGGGCCGGTGCCGGGGTGGCCGCGACGGGAGCGGGATCCTCCGCGTCGGCCGCCTGGCCGCCTCCCTTGTCGGGTACGTCCCAGCCACCGGCCAGGCCGTCGATCCGTTGCCGCGTCTCGTCTCCGGCGCGGCGCCGGTCTTTGTCCCCCACGCGCGGGACCCTACCACTCCGCCGGGCGAGCGTGTTGCCAACTCGGTTGACAGCACCGCCATCGACGTTGGCACAATGTGGTGCCACCCACCTGCACAATGTGGTGTCACCCACCTGCACATGGCGAAGCGGCAAGCGTCGGCGATCGCGGGGAGCCGGTACCGGCTCGGGGCGGCGCTCGCCAGCGGCGGGCAAGGCGACGTGTGGGAAGTCGCGGACGGGCACAACCCGAAGGCGAAGCTCGTGCTCAAGGCCGTGCGCGCGGCGGCCGGCGGCGACGCGGCGGCGATGCTCGCGCACGAGTTCGAGCGGCTCGCGGCGCTCGATCATCCAGCGCTGCCCCGGGTCCGCGATCTCGGCGTGCTCGCCAGCGACCTGGGCGCGTTGCCCGCGGGCACCGTGTACTTCACCGCCGACGCGATCGACGGCGTGCCCCTGCTCGAGGCCGTGGCCGCGACGGCGCGCGCCGAGCGGCCGCGCCTGCTCTGGAGCGTGGCGACCGACGTCGCGTCCGCGCTCGCCCACGTGCACGCCGCGGGCCTCTGTCACTGCGACGTCACGCCCGCCAACGTGCTGGTGAGCGGCGCGGGTGAGCGCGCGCGGGCCGTGCTCATCGACCTGGGCCTGTCCGCGGCGCGAGGTGTCGTCGGCGCGGCGCGCGGCACGCTCGCGTACATGGCGCCGGAGGCGCTCGCGGGCGTGGTCGACCCGCGCGGCGATCTGTGGGGGCTCGGCGCCACGCTCCACCACGCCGCGGCGGGGAGCGCGCCGTTCGCCGCCGCGGATCGAGGACAGCTGGTGCGCGCGATCCTGCGCGGCGGCGCGCCGCGCCTCGACGATGGCGTCGCGCCTGGCCTGGCCGATCTGGTCGCGCGCCTGCTCGCCCGCGATCCCGCCGCGCGTCCACCGTCGGCGCTCGCCGTGTTCGACGAGCTCGTGCAGGCGGCGGCGGCGTTGCCGAAGCCGGGGCGCGCGCGCCCGCGCCCGGCGGTGCGGCCGCCGCTCGTCGCGCCGACGACGCTCGGCGCGGAGCGCGCGATCGAGGCGCTGGTGCACGCGCTCGCGTCGCGCTCGGCCCAGGCGCCGTTCGTGGTCCGGGGCCCGGCCGGTGCGGGCGCCGCCGACGTGGTGGCTCACGCGATCCGCCGCCACCAGCTCGAGGCCGCGGCGCGGGGCGAGGCGCCGGTGACCGTCGTGCGGGGTGACCTCGACGAGGTCGCGGCCGTGCTCTGCCCCGCCGGCGCGAGCACGCGCGAGCGCAGCGGCGCCGCGCTCGCCGCGGCGGTCACGCGGGCGGCGCTCGCCGCGCGGGACACGGCGACCGTCCTCGACGTGAGCGGCGACGCCCGCGCGGCGGCGCTGCTCGCCGCGCTCGCCGGGGAGGCCGCGGACGCGGGCCTGCTGGTCGTCGTCGCCGAAGGCGAGGTGCCCCCGGCGCCCGCGAACGCGCGCACGATCACCCTCGGCCCGGTGCCGGTGCAGGTGCTCGGCACCCTGACCGCCGAGATGCTCGGCCGCGCCGCCCCGCCGGTGTGGCTGGAGTCGCTGGCGCGGGCCTCGCGCGGCCTGCCCGCGCTCGCGGCCGCGATCGTCGGCGCGCTCGCGACGCGCGGGGAGGATGCGTTCGAGCTCGATCCCGAGCGCGACGCCGACGGCGTCTCGCTCGACGAGCTGCGTCTGCGCCAGCTCGCGGCGCGCGGTCCCGACGCGCGGACCGCGGCCGAGGCGCTCGCGGCGTGGGACGGCGCGGCCTCGTTCGCCGCCCTGTCCGACACCATCCTGGCGGTGGCGCCGTCCGGTGGCGCGATCGCCGCCGCGCGCGGGCTGCGCGCGCTCCAGGAGCTCGGGCTCGCCCGCCGCACCGATGACGGCGACGAGGGCCCCACGCTGGTGATGAGCGCGAGCCTGTGCGACGCCGTGCTCGTCGGCGTCGCCGCCGAGCGCCGGATCGCGTGGCACGCCGCCGGCGCCGTCGTGGGGCGCCGCCGCGCGCTGCCCGCGGTGCGCTGGGCGCATCACCTCGCCGCGCTTCCCGCCGACGCCGCGGCGGTCGCGCCCCTGTGCGACGCCGCCGAGGAGTTGCTCGCGCGCGGCCAGCCCGCGCGGGCGCGCCGGCTCGCCGAGGCCGCCGCCCGCGTGCCCGGACCTGCCGGCACCGACGCCGCGCTCCTCGGCGCACGCGCCGCGATCGTCGCCGGGGAGTACCCCGCGGCGGTCGCGCTCGCGCGGCGCGCGGTCGCCGATCGCGACGAACCGGCCGCGCGCCTCGTGCTCGCGCGCGCGCACCAGCGCGCGGGCGACAGCGACGCCGCGTCGGACGTCCTGGCCGCGCTCGCCGCGGCCCGTCCGACCGACGCCGACGTCATCGGCGCGTTCGCGCGCCTGCTCGTCGCGCGTGGCCGCTACGGCGAGGCGGTCGCCGCCACCGCCGCGGTCGCGGCCGCCGCCGACACCGGGGCGCTGCCGCGCAGCGCCGGCGGCGCGCTCTGCGCCGAGGCGGAGGGCATCGCGCGTCTCTATCAGGACGACGCCGCCGGCGCCGACGCCTGCTTCGCCGAGGCGCTCACGATCGCGACCGAGCTCGGCGATCGCGCGCTCGTCGGACGCGCCCGCGCCCTGCGCGGCATGGTCGCGCAGCACCGGGGTGAGCTCGCCGCCGCGTCGGCCTGGTATCGCGACGCCGCGACCGAGTCGCGCGCCGGCGGCGACGTCCACGCCGCCGCGATCGCGCTGCTCAACCACGGCACCACGCTCGCCGAGCGCGGCCGCCACGGCGAGGCCCTGCCCGTGCTCGCCACCGCGACCGGCGCGCTCGCAGCGCTCGGCCACGTGAGCGAGCTCGCGGCCGCCGAGATCGATCGCGGCCTCTCGCTGCTCGCGGTCGGCCAGGTCGACGCGGCGTCGCACGCGGCGCGCACGGCGGCCCAGCACGCCGACGACGAGCGGACGCCGCACCTCGCGGTGTTCGCGCGGCTCCTCGCCGGCGACGTCGCGCGTCGCCGCGGCGAGCCCGCCGCCGCCGCCGAGAGCTACGAGGAAGCGCGCGCCCTCGCCGTCCGCCACGCGCTCGCCGACGAACGCCACGCGTTGCGCGCCCTCGCCGTGCTCGAGGC
>DDTA01000230.1 GCA_002344285.1 Myxococcales bacterium UBA2376 | reverse complement strand
GCCGCGGCCGCCGCCCCGCCGCCCGCGTTCGCGCCGCCGCCCGTCGCGCCCCCGCCGTCGGCGCCCGTCCCCGCCACCACCGGCGCGCCACCGACCGGCTCGCGCCTGCCGCTGCCTGCGCCCGACGTCATGGCGAGCCCGCCGCCGGGCGGGATGCCGTTCGAGATCCCGCCGCTGCCGCCCATGTCCTTGCGGCCCGATCGCCCGTTCCTCGAGTTCGCCGCGCTCTCGCTCANNCGCCGCACGAGGCCGCGGCGCTCGACCGCGCCGGCGTCGTCCAGCCGTCCCTGCGCACGTTCCTCGCGTGGCGGCGCTCCGTCCTCTTCGGCTTCGCGTCGTTCCTGGGCCTGCTCGTCGTCCTGCGCGCGGTCGAGGTCTTCGACAAGGCCTACGTCTCACCGGCGGTGCGCGAGCCCGCGGGTGGCACGCTCCAGGGCCTCAACATCGTGCTCCTCCTCGTCGACGCCGCGTTCTGCGGCCTGTGCTGGTGGCAGTGGACGAAGTGGACCGAGTGGACCAAGCAGCGCCGCCTCGTCACGCTCGGCTGGCTCGCGTTCTTCCTGGCGCCGTTCGTCCTCTACCTCTACCCGCTGCGCACGACGCTCGGCGACGCCGGCAGCGACTCCGCCGGCGCCGGCTTCGGGATGTTCTTCGCGCTGCAGACGCTCATCGTCCTCGCGCCACGCGCGCTCGCGCTCCTGCCCGGCGTCGCGCGGGCGGCGACGGTCACCAAGTTCCTCTTCCCCTCCTCCGCCGTGCCGGGCTGGCTCCTGGTCGCGGTGACGCCGCTCTACGCGCTCTTCCTGCTCCTCGTCCTCCTCATCCCGTACCAGGTCACCGGCAGCGGCTTCTTCGTGATGGCGCTCGGCGGCTTCCTCGCCGCCGCGTACCTCGTCACGAAGACCGCGCTCGACCTGCGCGGCCCCGTCGATCGCGAGGTGATCACGCGGACCCTCGGCAAGATCCGGACCGGCTACTACATCGCGATGGGCGTGGGCGCCCTCTTCCTGCTCGTCGGCCTCGCCGAGCTGGTCGATCAGCTCGACATGAAGCCGCTCACCGTCGTGAACCTCGTCGGCATCGCGCTCGCCAACATCTGGATCCTCACCCTGGTCGGCACCGACAACCTCGTCGCCAACCTCGAGGCGGGCAAGCACATCGACGGCTTCACGGCGCCGCCGGTTTCGGGTCCGCCTCCGTCTCCCTCTTGATGAGGAAGTGGACGTTGGCCGTGGCGCACGGCTTGTCGCGGTCCTCCTGGTAGGCCGCGACCGAGAGCGAGGCGACGCGGCGGCCCTGGCGCGTGATCGTCGCCCGCGCGTACGTGTCGATCGGCCTGGCCGGGCGCAGGTACTCGATCGTCAGCGTGATCGTCTTGGGCAGCACGGCGGTCTCCGCGGCCCACAGGAGCTTGTACGCCGCCGCCGACTCGAGCAGCGCGCCGAGCGTGCCGCCGTGGAGCGCCGGCAGCGCGGGGTTGCCGATGAGGTGCGGGCTGTACTTCATCGTGGTGACGAGGTCGCCGTCCTCGACCGCGCAGGTCATGCCCATGTACTGGGCGTAGGGGATCGCGGCGAGCAGCAGCGACAGCTCGCCTTGCGCGCGGGCCCGCGCGATCAGCTCGAGGACGGTGCTCATCGCCGGGTCCTCATGGGTGCAGCTTCCTGGCCTCGCGGCCGGTGGCGGTGGCGACCATGAACGTGCCGGCCGCCGTCGCGATCGGCTGCTGCTCGTCGTCGTGGTAGGCGACCGCGCGCGCGAAGCCGACGTTCTTGCTGAGGTGATAGCAGGTCGCCTTCGCCGTCACCGTGCGCCCGGCCTCGGCGGGGCGCAGGTAGTCGATGCGCAGGTCGAGGGTCGCGATCGGCTGCATCCGCGGCAGCGACGTGAACACCGCGGCGCCCGAGCACGCATCGAGGAGCGCGGTGATCACGCCACCGTGCAGCACGCCGGTCTCGGGGTTGCCGACGAAGCGCTTGTCGTACGGCAGCGACATGCGAGCCCAGTTGTCGCCGATGTCCTCGATGACCATGCCGAGCGCGCGGTTGTGCGGCACGTTCTCGGCGAAGCCGAAGTTCCACGCGCGCCGGCGCGCGGCCTTGCGCGCGCGCTCCTCGGCGTCGTCGCTCGCGTCGTCGCTGGCGTCGTCACTCACGGCGCCGACAGTAGCGCGTCTTTCGCCAGCGGATTGCCCGGCGCGAGGTCGTTGAGCGCGCCCCAGGTCGCCGCCTTCCAGTCGGCGCGGTGAGCCAGGTACAGGCCGGCCGCGTCGCGCAGGTAGCGGAGCGGGATCGCGGCCGCCGGATCGCCGGCCTTGTCGCTGGTCTGGTCGGGGTCGGCGGCGCGGTCGAACAGCTCGCCCTTGCCGCTGTAGCCGACGACGAGGTGCCAGCGCGTCGCGCGCACGGCGTAGCTCTTGCCGTACTCGCTGGCGACGACCCGCGGCAAGGGCGGCGCGAGCGTGTCGCCGACCAGGGCGCGCCCCTGCATGCGCGCGTCCGCCGGCAGCCCGAGCAGCTCGAGCACCGTCGGCGCGATGTCGGCGTTGGAGCTGGGCACCGCCACGCGCGCCGCCGGGACGCCGCCGATGATCACGAGCGGCGTATCGACCAGCTCGCGGTTCAGGCCGTACGCGTGCCCGGTGTTGTTGCCGCGCTCGCCGAGCCCCTCGCCGTGGTCCGAGGCGATCACGATCGCCGTGCGGTCGAGGACACCGGCGGCGCGCAGGCCCTCCTCGAGCGTCGCCAGGCAGCGATCGACGCGCGTGACCTCGCCGTCGTAGAGCGCGCGGACCTGCTGCCACTGGGCGTCGGTCATGCGCATCTTGCGGATGCGCCCGAGGTGCGCGCTGGTCACGCGCTTGCCGAACGGCTTCGCCCACGGCCCGGCGAAGTAGGTGTCGGTGATGCCGTCGTGGAAGCGGTACGCCACGTGCGGCTCGATGGGCAGGAGCGAGAGGAAGAAGCGCCGCCTCGCCGCCGCGGCCTCGGTCGCGAGCGCGACGCCGCGCTCGAACATCGGGCCGCAGTCCTTGCCGTGGCGATAGAACGGCGTCTCGAACACGTCCCAGCCGCCGGGCCCGCGCAGCCGCGTCATCGCGAAGTCGTTGTTGCCGACGAACGCCGTGTAGAGGCCGGCGCCGCCGGCGATCGCCGCCAGCACCGGCGCGTCGTCGGCGATCGCGCCCTCGTCGCCGGTGGCGCCGTGCACGCGCGGGATCTGGCCGGTGTGGATGGTCGCGTGCGACGGCGGCGAGGACGGCGCCATCGACTGGTTGTGCAGGAACACGGCGCCGCGCGCCGCCGCTGCCGTGAGCCACGGCGTCTGCACGCGGGTCTCGCCGTAGGCCTGGAGCCGGTCGGAGCGCAGCGTGTCGATCACGACGAGCACCACGTTGTCGACGGGCGCCGGCCGCGCCGCGACGTCGCGCGCGGGCACCGCGAGCTGCGCGCCGTCCCAGCGCGCGCACCCGTCGGCCTCGAGATCGAGGCGCACGACCTGGTCGCCGACCTCGGGCAAGGCGAGCGCCGCCGGCAGCGTCGCCGCGGCGCCCTCGTGGACCACGCGGCGCGCGCCGTCCTCGGCCGTCACCGCCACGCGCACGGGGCCGGTCGCCGCCGGCTTCGCGACCAGGTGCGCGCCCGCCGGCAGCTCGGTGTAGAGGCTCACCCGCCGCCAGCCGCCGTCGGCGCACGGCGCGTCGGCGGCCTTGCCGGCCTCGAGGATCTCGATCGCGCTCACGACCGCGCGGCTGCCCTCGACGGTGAGCACGTGCTCGCCCCCGGTGAGGAGCCCGGGCGCGACGTCGACGCGCACCTCGCCCCAGCCGCGGCTCAGCTCGCCGCCGCCGAGCTTCTTGCCGTCGAGCGCGACGCTCACCTTCCCGCCGCCGGTCGCGTGCACGACGATCGTCGCGGCGCCGTCACCGTCGATCCACGGGAACGCGAGCGCCGCCTTGCCCTTCGCCGGGCGCCCGCGCCGGCCGTCGACGGTCATCGGCTCGCGCCACGGCGAGCGATACGCGAGGTCGTACTTGCGCAGGCCCTCGCCCGCGACCGGCAGGACGAGCCCGCGGTCGTACACGTGCCAGCGCGCGCGGTTCGCGTCGAGGTCGATGCGCGGGCTCGCCGCCAGGCTCACCGGCGGCGCGACCGGCGCGGCCGGCGCCGCCGTCCCCGCCGTCCCCGATGCCTGCGCGCTCCCCGCGGTCCGCGCGCCGCTCGCGCTCTCCGCCACCCGCACGCCGTCTCCGGAATGGGTCCCGCAGCCGAGACCGAGCAACAGGCTCAACGTGATCGCGCGCACGCCTCAGTTCTAACCGCCGTGCCCGGTGCGGGCACGTTATTCGCCCTACCGTCCCGTCGCCTCGCCCGGCCGGTACGAGAGGAGCTCCATCTTCACGTCCCCGTAGTCGGTCTTGGCCACGAGCTTCACCGGCACGCGGTCGGCGTCGTCGGTCAGCCAGATCGAGAACCGGCGGATGTCCGAGGTCGGATCGATCGTGCCGTCGCGCACCAGCCGCACCGCCTCGCCCTCGTAGCGCGCGACGGGCAGGTTGCCGAGCACCGTCGACAGGTTGTCGAACCCGCCCACCGTCACCCGCACGCGCCACACGTAGCGGCTGCGCACCACGTCGGCGTCGAGGTGCGCGCCCTGCTCCCCTTCCCAGCCGCGCAGGAAGATGAGGAACGAGTTGAGGTCGTGCCCGCCGTGCCCGGCGATCAGCTGCATCTCCGACACCCGCTCGTCGCCGCGCGTGACCTCGAGCGCGACCTGTCCCGACGACGTTCGCGCCTCCGTGATCTCCTTGCGCTCGTCGTCCTTCGACGCGCGCTCGCTCGACACGAAGCGCACCGAGCGACCGTCGCTGCGATCGATCCAGCTGGTGAAGATGTCCTCGATCGGCTTGAGCATGGCGGCGACCTTCGTCGTCCGCGCCGCCGACTGCACCACCACGACCTCGTTGCCCTCCAGCTCGGTCGCGTCCCCCACCGAGATCGAGTACTCGGCGAGCTCGAAGCCGTGCAGCGAGACCCGGTAGAGCATGAGCTCGCCCGGCGCCGCGATCGGGGGCCGCGCGACGGGGCCGCCGCCCAGAACCGGATTCGCCCCGGCGGACGCGACCATCGTCCCCGCCGGCGGTGCCACCGGCGCGGGCCTGCACCCGCACGCCGCCGCGACGGCGACCGCGGTCACGCCCAGGCTCCTCATCTGGCTGGTCGCTCGTCGCACGCGGGCCAAGGTTACCCCCCGACACGACCGCCTGGCCACGGTCACGTGACGTTCGCGAATGCGGCGCGAGGGCCGCGCCCCCTGACAAATTCTCACCACCCCCCGGGGCCCTCGATCCGGCAATGGACAACCCAGCGGAGAAGGCTAGTATCCGCGCCATGATTCGCTCCGCCGTCGTCGCGCTGACGCTTTCGGCCGCCCTCATCGGCTGCCAGCAGGACAAGCAGAACCCCAACTGGGACAAGACCGGCCCGCAGACCGTGGGCGCCAGCCACACGCCCAAGGCCCCGAGCGGGAGCGTCGAAGATCGCCTCGCGCGCGTCGAGCGCAAGCTGGAGAAGATCACCGACTTCCTCAAGCAGGCGGTGCCGCCCAAGCTCGACGAGTCCGCGACCTACGGCATCCCCGTCGACAAGCTCGATCCCGTCGTCGGCCCGGCCGACGCCAAGGTGACGATCGTCGAGGCGTACGAGTTCCTGTGCCCGTACTGCGCGATGGTCGCGCCGACGATCGACCAGCTCCTCGCCGAGTACCCCAAGGACGTGCGCGTCGCGTACAAGTACTTCCTCATCCACGGAGAACCGGCGATGCCGTCGGGCCAGGCCGCGTGCGCCGCGCAGAAGCAGGGCAAGTACAAGGAGTACGAGGCCGCGCTCTGGAAGCGGTCGTGGCCGAACCCGGGCGGCGGTCCCGCCAACAAGGACGCGCTGACCGCCGAGGCGGTGGTCGCGCTCGCCGGCGAGCTGGGCATGGACCCGTCGAAGTTCAAGGCCGACATGGACGGCGAGTGCAAGGAGTGGGTGAGCCGCTCGATGCGCACGCTCCAGCAGTTCGGCGCCGGAGGCACCCCGAGCTTCTACGTCAACGGTCGCTTCGTCCAGGCCGGCAACCCGGCCGCGTTCAAGCGCGTGATCGACGAGGAGATCAAGAAGGCCGACGAGGCCATCAAGGGCGGGATCAAGCAGGCCGACTACTACGAGAAGGTCGTGGTCGGTAAGGGCGAGAAAGAGGCCAAGATGGTCTCGCCCTTCGACGAGTGATCCCGTTGTTCTAGTCTGCGACGCGTCCGTCGGCTCGAGGGGAGACGGCGGACGCGACAAAGAACCCTAGCCGCCCACGTCACGACTGCATTGGCCGCGCTGCGCGCGGGTCCGGGAGGAACCATGACGAGCTTCGTACGCACCTCGTTCGCGTCCCTGTCCACCACCTGCGCGTTCGCCGCGCTGCTCGCCCTCGGGGCCTGCGGCGGCGACGATCCCGTCGTCGTCGCCGACGCCGCGGTCGACGCCGCGATCGACGCCCCCGTCGACGCCCCACCGCTCGTCTGCAACCCGCCGACGATGAACTGCGGCGGGATGTGCGTGAACACCAACACCAGCATCGACTTCTGCGGCAACTGCAACACGCAGTGCCAGGCGGGACAGCTCTGCACGACCGGCAACTGCGCCTGTCCCACCACCGATGTTGCGACCAGCTTCACAGGCGGGCTCGGCATCGGGCTGCAGGCCACGCTGCAGCTCAACACCAACACGCTGAGCGGCAACGCGCTCCTCATCGGCGTCGACCCAACGATGACCACGGAGAACATGGCGTACGTGTTCTCGGAACAGAACCTCGGTACGCTCCCGAATGTCGGATACGGCATCAACCTCCAGGTGATGGGCACCTCCAGCATCACGGTCGATGCCGCCTACGCGGCGATCGAAGGCTCGGTGACCTTCACCAAGGTCTGCCCTGACACGAGCGGCGGCGGCGGCATCCCCAACGGTGGCGTCATGGGCACGCTTACGAACGTCAAGTTCGCGGCCGTTGATGGCCTGCTCTCGGGCACGCCGACGATCGTCCAGGGCGGCTGTACGTTGCCGATGACTGGCACGTACGCCTCGATCTCGTTCTCGCTCGGAAACGTGAACTGCAGCTCCGCCGCGCAGTAGTGGCCGGCTAGCGCGTGAGCAGCGTGCTGAGCGTGTAGCGACACTTCGTCGCGCCGGCAGCCACCGATGCGCCGCCAGGGCGCGCGAAGACCGCGCAGGATCCGACCGAACCACCGCCGCCGGCGATCGCGGATCCGGATCCAGTTCCGGCGGTCCCGTAGCACCAGCCGCCTGCCTCTTCGTATCCGCCCGCGCCACCAGTGCCGCAACCAGCGCACGTTGCGCCGGCGGCGGGCTCCGTGCCCGTGAGAGGCCCGCGGCTGCCTTGAACACCGATGGTGCCGTTGGCGGCACTACCGCTCCCGCCGCGCGCCGAGATGATGGCGCCTGCGTTCACACGGATCGACGGAGCCATCAGGACCGCATTGCCACCGGCGGCACCGCCCTGCGCATAAGTTGGATTGGCACCACCCTGAGAGCCGGTGAGATCGATCACGGCCGTCGACGCAAGCACGACCTTTGTCCGGCTGATCAGAAGCAAGCCGCCACCGGGCGGGCTGGGGAAGGCCAGAAGCCCGGACGTCCGCCCGCCGCCGCATCCGGCAACGACGTACGGGGCCTGCGTCGTCAGTGCCTGCCCACCGGCGTTGCCCGTACTGCTCGCGCCTCCGACGCACGCGGAAGCGCCACCACCCGTCGCACCACTGGCGGTTGGCGCAGTCGCGCCGTAGCAGGCCGTCACCATGGACGCACCAGCGCCGGGCTCGTACATCGCTATGAACTCTCCTCTCAGATCGAGTGTCCCGCCGATGAAGACGTCGAAGTGGCCGGCGATCCCCAGCTTGTGAGTTCCCACGGCGCGAAGCTTCGAACCTGCCCGCAGGTGAAACGTCCGGGTCTTCAGGACGAGGATCGTTCCGGCGGATGCGCCCTGATCCACGAGCTGAGCCGGAATATCGACCGCGGTTCCGTCGGTGTCGGTGACCCGGATGAGGCCTTGCGCCGCATCGAACATATGGGTCGCAACCTGGATCGTCCCTGCCGGGGCGTTCGGACCCGGCAGGACGATGTCTCGTCCCGTCGGCGAAACCTCCGCAGTGTCCATCGCGATCTCGACGCCATTGCCGAGCGTGACGTCCGCGCAACGAGGCTCGGTCGCGTGACAGCCCATCGGGCATGGATAGTCCTGCATCGTCAGCGTCGTGGCCGAGCCGTCGAGGGCACCGTTCGGGATCAGGTGCGTCACGAAGTTCCCGTTCGCGTCGCACTCGGTGAGCGCGTTCGCGGTGCAGCTCGCAGAGCTCGGGACGCACGCGTAACGGACGAACCGAGCGTTGACCGAGCGATCGCCGTCCATGGTGATGGCACAAGGACTGGAGGAGCAGTCACCTCCGACGCCGGCCACACCGTCAAGAGAGCCGGTCCCCATGACCGTGATGGTCAAGTCGCTGCCGACATCGAACTCGCGCATGCACGTCCCCGACGTGCACGTGAAGCCACCGGGCTCCACGGAGATCGAGCCGGCGCCGGTACCAGCGCCATCGATCGTGAGCGTCAGCGTGTACTGCGCCGCGCCGTCCCCGCCCCCGCCTCCTCCATCGACCGGACGTGCGTCCTCGTCGATCGGCGGAAGCTCGGCGAACTTGCACGCAGTGATGGACAACAGAGCGACAACGATAGTCTTCGACATGGCATCCTTCTTGGCGTGGTGCGCTCAACCGCCATCTACCGGTACAGCGCGTCTGGACCGCGAAACCCAGGGACAGAATCGTGATCTCCGAAGGAGGTCGTCTCCCTACCGCGAAACACGTTCGAGCTCCACGATGAACGATGCCAACGACGGTCGCTTCTCCGGGTCAGGATCGAGCGCGTCTCGAAGAAGTCCTTCGACTGACGTGGGGACGAGCACGAGGTCGGGATCGACAGGCTCTTTCACGCGCACGGACAACCGCCGCCCAACGTGATGCCACTCCTCCGGGAATGGATGGCGCCCGGAGAGCCACTCGGCGAGAATCGCGGCCAGTGTAAACACCAAGGAACGTTCCGTTGGCGCGTGATCAGCCTCCGGAGCCCCGTACGGTCGGGGAAACGGGACAGGGGAGTTGAACTCACCGCCAGATCGGCTCTCGAACAAGCGATGGGATCGACCGGTGACCCCGGTGACCGTCATGCGCCCATCGCGTTCGTCCACCCAGATGAGCTCCGGGCGGAGGCTGGTGAGGAGCACGCCGACCTCGGCCGCGCGCGCCATGGTGTTGCCGACCGAGACGGCGAGTCGGATTGCCTCATGTGTGGAGAAAGGGCGCTGGAGCCGGTGTCGTGCTGATTCTCCTGGTGGCAACTGCTCGACGAGAACCCCGACGTCGCGAACATCCACCCGATGATCAGATGAATCGTCGAACTTGCCGAGGAAGCTGCAAGGGAGAACACCGGCGATGGCGTAGCCGAGCTCGGCGCGGAGTTGTTCCAGCGGTATTGCCTCGGGGCCATCCGCCCAGCTCACCAGCACGCGTTGCTGCAGTCGGCCCGTGCGATGTCCAAGATATACGCGCCAACGTCCGACGCCGGCGACGTGCTCGTCGAGCTGGTACTCGCCAGCGCCGATCGTCTGAGATGGCATCGGGTCATCAGCGTGTTCATGCGGATTGCTGACCTGCCAGGCCTGCTGGCGTTCGATCAACGTTTCGCCGGCGCGAAGGTCATCGACCACCTTCTTGAACCGGATCGCGATCGGCGCGGAACCATCCGATCGAGACATGGAGACGAAGGCAAGCCAGAGCAAGGTCTCCGCGTCGAGATAGCCACGTCGCACCAACCCATCGACCCGGTTCAGATAGAAGTCCCATGGAACCGGTTCACCGCCTCCTACCGCCTCCACCGCTCGTTGCAGGTAGCTCACGATTCGTTCCGGTGACCGCTCGACCGCCGAGACGTCGACGTGAGCATCTGGCCGCTGCACGACACCAAGCGCGTCGAGATCGGCCCAGGACAAACAGGCGCATGCAACCCGCGTCTGCAGGGCTTGCGACCACCCACGAGAAGCGTGCGCCAGATCGGAAAGGAATGGGAGAGCCTGGAGCCTTGCCGACGGGCCGTTCGCGAGGCACTGGGCAACGTTCAGCAGATCGAGAACCGCTAACGACTCTCTAGGATGATCGCGAGGCGACATGCGCTCCAGCGCAGCCACCAGGGAGCCGGCAGTGCCACGCAACACATCCGCCCGGTCCGGGTGAACCAGCGTCCAGATGGCAGCCTCGCTCGCGTACCACGGCAAGCTTGACCACTGGCCACGTGCGCAGGCGTCGTTCACGCAGCTTGCGAGTTGAGCGGGCGCGCGGGCGCTTGCCGCGTCGACCACGGCTTCCATCCCACGCCACGTCCTGTTCATCGTCATCGCGCGCTCACTCTGGCCTCGGTGGCGGTACGGTTGCCATGGCCGCGCGTCCTGCTTCCACTGCCTCTCGAACCGCTGGGGCGACTCCGTCTCGGGCTGCGTCAGCGACCTCGACGGCGAGCCAGCGATTCGCCGCGTCAAGCAGCGCAGACGCGAACGGCACGAAGTCGTACGCAGCCGTTGGAAGATAGTCACCGCTGACGGCAACCTCGCGACCCTGTCTCGAGAGCTCGTAGCCGCCGGGCATGCTGGAGTAGGGAACACCAACCGTGTGCCCTTGGGCGAGCTCCGGCAATGCCGCGCAGAGATGCATCAAGTGATGCCACGGCTCATCGGCGATGACGACATCAGGCGTTCCGCCCGCCCGGATCGTCAGCGACCCGTCGAGTCCGTTCGTCTCAGCGAAGTTGATCTCGATCTTCATGGCTTGTTCTCACGCTCCGATGATCTTGGCAATCGCGTTCATCACGTCGGCGGGGATGTTCTCGACGCCGGGCCCGCTTCCAGGGAAGAACTGTCCAACAACTCTTCCCCCGCCCTCGGTTCGCCATCCCACCTGCATCCACTTGCTTCCCACCTGAACACCAAGCTGCCCCTGAATCGGCATGGTCGCGGCGGTGAAATGGCTGCGAAGGCGCTCGATCGCGACCTCGAGGTCGGCCACCACCATTGCCGGCGTGGTCCCCGGTGGGAAGAACGTGTTCGCGGGTTTGATGTCGGACGTATCAAAGTGAAGGTACGTGTGGCGCACCAGGAAGTGCACGGTGTTCGCTCTCGTGAAGTCTAGTGCACCGCTCGGATCAACGAGATTGGTCGGTTGCGGACTCGGAGCGCCGGTGCGTGGTGATGAGAATCGCGTCGTCTGAGCAGCCAAGGTGGCGAACCGGGACGCGTCTCCATTCGCCAATGCAAACAAGTCGCCGCAGGCGCGATGGTCTGCCCCACGCGCGGATGCGAACTGCAGAAGTTGCTCGACGGTGGCGGCCGCGTTGTTGCCTGGGTTCGCCCCCGAGAGACGCAGCAAGGCGTTGAGAGATGCCAGGTCTTCGCCAGTCAGCGCCGCCAGTCTCTCGATGCGCTCTTCAGAGCCCACCAACCTGCGAGCTTCCTCACGCGCGCTCGAGTGCTCCGGTGACTTCGGGACAGACGGCACCGATGCCGAGGGGGCCGGATCTCCAACCGGGTCGCCGGTGTCGCGCTGCGGTGTGTTTCCCGAGTCACTGATCCTCTCTGTCGGTGCCGCCGACCGAGGAACCATGCCGTCTGGCTGCCGCATGGCGATGAAGCTGCCGTCAGTGACGCGATGATCCTCGATGGCCCAGACCTCGGTGCGCATGCCCGCGACAGGCTGCCCGTCGACTTCGCCGACGAGCGTGGCGTGATACACGGTCCGGAAGCCACCGTTGCCGTCATGGAGCTTTCCGATTTCTTTCGAGTTCAGGATGAGGACTTCCAGCGGAGCGCTCGCCGAGCCAGCCTCCGGCTTCATCACCATGTCGTCGACGACCACGAACGGCGTGGTCACGCGGTGTTCAGCGACACCTTGTCGTGCTGCGAGCCCTACGTCCGGAGCGCTGGGCAACACGACCTCCCTCGCCATCAGAGGATCCGCTGTGTGGCGGAGAAGATCCGCGATCGAGATGCGCCTGTGTCCGTCGACAACGGGCAGGTCGTTGCCCTTGAACGACGGGTGTGTGTGACCAACCGACTTGATACCCGGCAGGAACTTCCACTGAACGCCCCTGGCCTCGCCGATGACGATCACGTACTTGCCGGGAGCCACCTCCCCCAGAGCAAGCTCGATCTCCTGCGAAAGCTTGGTCCCCGGCGCGACGTCGACGCCAACGCTGGATAGCGCTTCCAAGCGGCCAGCGTTGACGTCGCGGAGAATCTGATGCCCGACCGCTGCGCTGGTGAGCGGCTTGCCAACAATGCGGTTGCTCGCCGAGCCGAGCTCCGCGCCACTCGTGATCGGCGATGCAACGGCTGCCTCGACGCGGATGCGCTGCTGGCCTCTCTGGATCGTGAAGTGCGCCTTGTTCGTGGCTGGGTCGTACTGGATTGGCGAGATCGTGTCGCCGCTACCTGCGTTCGCCATCTCCTCGCGAACGCTGTGGAGATTGCTGGCGTCGGAGAAGTAGTCATCGCCGGTACGCGTGAGACGAGGATCTGAGATGCCATTCGCGGACGGTCCTCGGCCGGCTTCGGCCCCACGATCTGACGCCTCGGGCTCTCCGCTCCTTGGGCGCGGAGGCGTCTGCTCGTCCGTACCACCCGACTCCTTCTGCTGCGCGTCGTGCTGCTTCTTCCACTTCGCGCGTGCCGCTTCTGGCCGGACACCAGGCACATAGCCGAGTCGCACACCGCCGCCCCTCTTGGAGACGGTGTTGTCGACGTCGACGACGACCTCGACGCGGCCCGGCTCGAGCCCCAGATCCTCCGCCGCAGCGACCGCGAGCTCGCGCATGTGGGCATCTTGTTCGGCCAGCAGCCGTTCGATGGTCGACTCGTCGACTGACGGATGCCGGGGATCACCGACGATGCGGCCGAGCGCGTGATCATAGTGCGGTGCAACTCCCGACTTCTCGAGGAACACGCCGCGGCCGCCCAGTTCGCCGAGGAACTCGGTGATCTGCCTTGCTCCACGGAACGCGCCCTTGGCCGCGACAAACGTGCCGCGCTGAATCACCGCATCGCCGAACGCTTCGACCGTCGCGCTGCGCACCTGCTTCGCGCGCTCCTCGAACTGATGCTTCAGCGCGACCAATCGTGGATCCGATGCGTGCGTTGCGGCCTCCAGCTCGACCAGTTGGGCGTAGATGTCCGCCATGGCCGCGACATGGTTTTCCTGGATCCGTCGGGCTGCGGCCAGCGTGGTTGCGGTCATGTAGACGGATTCGCCGCCGATATCGACGCCCTCGAGGACCATCCACGCCTTGCGGCTACCGAGGATCGGCTTGGCGCGCCCCAGGAACGGAAGGATGTCGAGGCCGATACTGACCAGGCCGAGCGTCTTCTCTTCCATGGTGAGCGTGCCGCGCACCCAGTTCTCGTGGATGTCGTCGATCGTCTGGGCAGCGTTGTAGACGGCGAGTGCGGGCATCACGATCCCTGCCGAGCCTGGCAAGAAGATCATCGTGGCCATGCCGGCGAGGTTCACTGCAGCCTGGACGGCGGGATCCCAGACTCTCGCCTTGAGGTCTTCACCGGCGGTTCCGGTATCCAGCTCGAACCCGACGGCGTCGCGCGGCCTCACCCGATCTTGCGCCAGAACGAACACTCGCCCGGCTGGGTACGCCTTGCACAGCTTCACGAACGCTCTTCGGAGCGCTTCCTCGAACGTTTTGCCCGAGCCGTCGGTCGTCATGTCGCCGGCGTCGAAACGCCGGGAGAGATCTCGCAGGCGAACCTCCACGTCACCGAAGAGTCGGTCGCCGCTTTCGAGCCCGTAGAGATCGAGCGGACCATCCGAGACTCCCGGCGTGCGCGACATGAACGTTCCGCGGATCTCGAAGTTCCGCCAGCCGCCCGCCTCGTCCTTCTCGATTCCCTTGTCCATCCGTTCGAGACCGTCGAGATAGCGCTGGGCCGACGCGATGACCGTCGGGCCTGCTTGCGACTTGCGGAGCTGCTCGAGCATCGCGCGGGCGTTCTCGATCTCGCGCGTCCGGATCTGATCCTGCTCCTTCGGCGAACGAGCCCTGAAGTCCTCCGGTAGAACGCCGGTGAACTTGAAGCCGTTCCTATAAGCGTCGCTTCCAAAACGGTCGTCGAGGAAGCTCGAATGGAGCTCCGCAGGCGTTCCGACGATGTCGTCGCCCATGCCCTCCGTCGCCTCCGCGCGCAGATCAGTCATGAGGCGCGACTCCGTCTTCACCTCGACCTGCGTCGTGAGATGCGCCGGCAAGTAGTGACTGTGGCGAACGATCGCGTGCACCTCCCACACCGCCTCGAGCTCGCCGTCCGCGAGCTGGAAGCGCATGTCCTCAGGCTCGGGTCCACCGTCGTACGTTCGGTGCCGGCGCGCGGTTCCGGTGACGGCGTCCGCCGGCAGCTTGTTCTCCTCCTCGGGGATACCGAGGAGGTTGGCCATGCCGCCCGGGAGGATCTTCTGGTCCGGCAACCCGGGGTGGGTTGCACCTGTGACCTTCTGGAACACCCAATCGACGCTCGTGATGAACGGGCGGTAGCGGTACTCGGTGGCCTGGTCGCCGAGGACCATCGGCGGCCATGCCACTTCGATGGTGAACGGAACGCTCTCCCCGCTGACGACCCTGCCGGCCCTCTGATGAATCCGCGCCGGCAACGGAATGGGATGAACAGGATCGAGCGTGGGTCGGCCGTTCCGTCCGACACCCAGCGCAGCTGCCTCGCCCTCGACGATTGCACGCTCGAGGGCCATCGCGGTCAGCGGCCCTGCATCGCCACGCCGGAGCTCCTCGAAGACCTTGTCGTAGGCCTCCGGTGAGCGATCCTTCAGCTCATCGATCTTGCGCGCGAGCTCGTACATCGTTCGATCGAGAAGCCCGCCCGTGTCGCTGCCGCGCTCGAGCTTCATCGCCAGCCACGACTTGAGCCACGCCGCCTCCTCGGGCGTCAGGTCGGACACCACGCCGGTGTCCGCTGGCCGCGCACCGCTTGTCCCGGTCTTCTTGCTCCCGCGATGTGCGTCGAGCCATGCTGTCACCTCGCTGCCGCCGAACATCGCGTCCAGAGCCGCGCGTTCGAGCCGCGCCGAAACGACTCCACGTCCGCCCCATGCCGCTACCTCGATCTCGCGAAGATGCGCAGGGGCGTCCGAGATGGGTGCTAGCCCCGTGAAGCGCGATGCCGCCTCGACGATGGTGCGCGCAGTCTCTTCCTGCAGCGGAAGCCTCGTTCCGGGCTCGACCATCACGTCGCCAGCGTGAATCGTGACCTGCAGCGAATCCCCAACGCCCGAGATCATCGCGGTCACGCGCGGTGGAAGCCCGATGAAGTTGTAGATCATCGCGCTGAGGTCGACCTGGATGACCGGTTTCTTGCCGCCGAAGCTGCGGATCTTGGTCTCCTGCGCAGCACGTCGGAGAGCCGGAAGCTCAGCCCACCACAGCGGGCCGCGTTCGCGAAGATGTTCGAGCAACTCGCGCATGCGATCGCTCTGATCGCCGCTTTCGAACCACGAGCGGCGCACCTTCAGGCTGGTCGAATCGCCGATGATCTCGTAGAGCGCGCCATCGGGTAACGTCAACTCTCCAGCCTCGCCCTCGGCGGCGCCCTTCTCGGGTTCATCATCCTTCTTCCGCTGCACCATCGAGGTCGACGCGCCCGATCCACCGAACTCATCGAGCAGCACCTCCGCTGACTCGCCGGCGACGACCTTGTCCGCGACCGCGTCCGCGTGTCGCTCGTAGCGGTCGCCGAACTCGCCGACGCCGCCCATCAGCTGGACGCCGCCGCGTTGCTGGACGACGTGCGCAGCCTCGTGCGCCGCCGTGTGGAGATCGGGGGCGCTCGCGAACGCGACGTGGTTACCGGTCGCGTACGCGCGCGCGCCGATCGCGTCGCTTGCCTCCGCCGCGCGGCCCCCGACGTGGGCCTCGATCCCGGAGACATCGTGACGCCCGAACGACGGCTGGATCTGATCGATGTACGGGAGCCGCCCGCCGGGCGCGCTCACGCCATCCGCGGCGACTGCCTGCACGCCCCGATTCACGGGCGCGGCCCACGAATCCCATCCGAACGGATCGTCGTGCTGGGCCGACTCCTTCCGCTGGACCGGTGTCGAGAGGTAGCCCGCGTCTTGATCGTCAGCGCTCGTGATCGGAACGCCCCCCTGCGCGGGCCGCAGGCTCGAGGTCAGCGACACCTTTCCTGGAGCCGGACGGCGCGACCGAACCTCGGGCTCTCCTTCTTCCGGAAGCGCGTCGAGGTATCGTTCGAAGTCCCGCGTCACGAGCAGGCCATCCTAGGGTTTTCCCCTGGTGCCCATGTCGACGAATTCGTCGAAACATCGGTAATAGCGCCGACACTGGCGACGTGTCCGTTCACGCAGTGCCTTATCGAAGGTCGCCTGCGAGAGTTGCGACTGTTTTTCGACTAGTGATCCCGCAGGCTTGAGCTGGGGCGGTACCCAGATGGGTGACTTGCTCCGGGAGGACCCCTACCCCTTGGGCAACCTCGGGTGGAAGGCGGTCAGCGGCCGAGGACGTGGCGCCAGTCCATCGCGGTGACGTCGGGGAGGTCGACGCCGAGGGTGGACTCGATGGCCTCGCGCTCGTGCTTGCAGGGGACGCCGGTCTCGGCGTCGACGGTCTTCACCGTGCCGCGGGCGTCGTTCATCATGCAGCCGGCGACGCTGTCGTCGTGATCGAGGCCGAGGGCGTGGCCGAGCTCGTGGGTGGCGACCTTCACGGTGCGCATGAGCGAGGTGCGGCGCGAGACGCCGCGCTTCGTGCGGAAGGTGGAGATGACCGCGACCTGCGAGTCGAGGTAGGCGAGGCCGAGGATGCCCCAGTCGCGGTGCTCGTCCTTGGTCACGGAGATGTCGCTCGTGGTCACGCCGAGGACGAGGTCGCAGCCGGCGCCGGGCACGACCTCGGCGACGAGGTGATCGAGGAGCTTGTCGGCGCGCCAGCGCTTGCGCGGCTTGTAGTAGGCCGCGGCCGGCAAGGGCCGCTCGGCGAGGGAGCGCGCGGTGAAGCCGTACGCCGCGGTGACGCCGCGCTCGACGGCGGTGAGGACGGCGCGGTCGACCTTGCCCAGCGGCTGGAGGCAGACGTCGATGTCGGCGGCCCGCGTCCCGGCGGGGAAGCGCGTCTTCGGCGCGGCCGGCGCCGACGGGATCGAGGTGAACGTGACGAGGAGCGCGAGGACGGCGGGGCAAACTCGATCCACGACACTGATGGTGCAATATGAACCGATGGGCCGCACGCCGACGCCGACCTGGTTCTTCGCCCTGGCCATCGTCCGCCTGGGGCCGCGCTTCCTGCTGGTGCAGGAGCGGAAGTACGGCGCCTCGTGGTCGATCCCCGGCGGGCGCGTCGAGCCGGGCGAGCTCCTGACCGACGCCTGCGTGCGCGAAGTGCTGGAGGAGACCGGCATCCCGGTCACGCTCGACGGGATCTATCGGGTCGAGCACGTGGCGAGCGCCGACCGCGCGCGCGTGCGCATCATCTTCGCCGCGACGCCGCGCGACGACACGCCGCCCAAGAGCGTCGCCGACGAGGAGTCGCTGCAGGCGGCGTGGCTCACGCTCGACGAGATCGCGCAGCTGCCGCTGCGCGGCAGCGACCTGCGCGCGCTGCTCGAGAGCGTCGCTCACGGCCGCCCGGTGTGGCCGCTCGGCATCCTGGATCACGAGATGAGCGTGTAGGATGCCGGCATGAGCAGGCTCGACGAGCTACGCGCGGAGCTGGGCGAGATCGACAAGGAGCTCCTGCGGCTCGCCGCGCGCCGGCAGGCGGCGGCGCAGGAGATCGGGCGCATCAAGCGCGACGCCGGCGTCCCGGTGCGCGACTTCCGCCAGGAGCGCGACGTCGTCGAGCGCGCCCGCGCCAGCGCCGCCGAGCTCGGGCTCGCGCCGCAGCTCGGCGAGGAGCTCGTGCTCGCCCTCATCCGCGAGTCGCTCACCGTGCAGGAGCGCGACCGGGTCGCCTCGCAGGGCACCGGCAACGGGCGCAGGGTGCTGGTCATCGGCGGCGCCGGCCGCATCGGGCGCTGGTTCGTGCGCTTCCTTTCCGCCCAGGGCTTCGCCGTCGAGGTCGCCGATCCGGCCGGCGCCGTCGAGGGCATCCCGTCGGTGTCCGACTGGCGGACGCTCACGCTCGATCACGAGCTCATCGTGGTCGCCGCGCCCATGCCGGTCACCGCGACCATCCTGCACGAGCTGGCCGCCGCCCCTCCCAGGGGCGTGGTCTTCGACGTCGGCTCGCTCAAGAGCCCGCTGCGCTCGGCGCTGCACGCGCTGCGCGCCGCCGGCGGCCGCGTCACCTCCATCCACCCGATGTTCGGCCCCGACACCGAGCTCCTCTCCGGACGCCACGTCATCTTCGTCGACGTCGGCGACCCCGAGGCCACGCGCGCCGCGCGCGACCTCTTCGCCTCGACGATGGCGACGCTGGTCGAGATGGACCTCGAGAGCCACGACCGGCTCATCGCGTACGTGCTCGGCCTCTCGCACGCGCTCAACATCGCGTTCTTCACCGCGCTCGCCGAGAGCGGCGAGGCCGCGCCCCGCCTGGCCACGCTGTCGTCGACGACGTTCGACGCGCAGCTCAAGGTCGCGGCCAAGGTCGCCGACGAGAACCCCGACCTCTACTTCGAGATCCAGCACCTCAACGACTACGGGACCGAGTCGCTCTCGGCCTTGCTCCTCGCCGTCGAGCGCCTGCGCTCCGTCGTCCGCGCCGGCGACGTCCCCGGCTTCCGCGCGCTCATGGAGCGCGGCAAGAGCTACCTGCGCGCCCGCTCACCCTGAGCGCCTACGGCTTCCGCGCGACGACCACCTTCGCCACCAGGTGAGGCTCGACCGACTCGACGCGGAAGCCGCGCTCCGCCAGGAGCCCGGCCAGATCGTCCTCGAGGTAGTCCTGGTAGAACGGCTCGTGGAACTCGGCCGAGAAGTTGCCGAGCACCACCGCCAGCCCCGGGCTCTCCGCCGGCTGCGCCGAGTCCTCGATGACGAGCAGGCCGCCGGGCCGCAGGACGCGCCACGCCTCGGCCACGACGTTGCGGCGCGCGTTGCGCGGCAGCTCGTGGAACAGGTAGACGCTGGTCACCACGTCGAACGTCGCGTCGGCGTACGGCAGCGTCTCGGCGTTCTCGACGGCGAGCGTCACCTCGGCGACGTCGCGCAAGAGCTTGCGCGCGGCCTGGACGTAGAACGGCGACAGGTCGACGCCGTGGTAGCGGATCGCCGGGTGCGCCGTCGCGAGCTGGTGCAGCGTGCGTCCGGTGCCGCACGCCAGGTCGAGCAGGCGCACGTGGCCCGGCGCCGCGCCGACCTCCTGCATCCACCGCGTCACCGGCGGGATGACCTGGCGCCGCATCACGTCGGCGGTGCCGCGGAACAGGAGCTCGACGCCCAGGTCGTACACCTCCGCCGAGTGCTCGCTGAAGTAGCCATCGGTCTGCCAGTGGAACGTGCGCCGGTAGTACGCGGGGAACCGGCCCTTGTCGACGGGCGGGATGTCCTTGTACGCGCCGCGCTTCTTGCGCCGCACGATGCGCGGCGTGTCGAGGAGGAGGCGCGGCAGCGCGCGCATGTAGTGGCGCGCCGGGATCTGGAACAGGAGCTCGCGCGGATACATCCCCGTGCGCACGTTCTCCAGGTCACGCCGCAGGAGCTCCTCGGTGCGCCGGCGCAGGGCGGCCAGCACGCCATCGGGCACGGCGGCGCGCGGCGTGCGCGTCAGGACGCGCGCCGTCTCCTGGAGCACGGTGGCGTTCAGGAGGAACGAGTACTGCTGCGCGCGGTAGGCGACCCGATCGAGGCGACTCAGCGCGTGGGCTTCCATCGCCTCGATCGTAGCACCAGCACGGCGAGCACGAACAAGGCGAGCCCGAGCTTGCCCCCGGGCGCCGTGCTGCTGTTACAGCACCCGTCCTTGGGCGGCGGCATCCCGGGGCCGTCGACGCCGGCGTCGCCGGAGCAGTCGATCTCGTCGGAGGTCACGCCGAACTGCTCCTTGGTCCCGCACCACAGGTTGACCTGGCAGTCGTCGTGCTGATCGGTGCCGGCCTCGCAGCGCACCGGCCCCGCCATGTCGGCGTAGCGCAGCTTGGTCATCCACCCCGTCACGCCGTCGGGCGACCGCCCCAGCGCCATCGAGTCGGGCGGCAGATGGTTCGCGCACATCCACATCGACTCGTCGCTCGGGCGCTCGGCGAGGCAGCGCCCCTCGTAGGTGACGCCGGGCACGACCGCGAACGTGAGCCCGCCATCGGTGGAGCGATGGAGCCCCATCGTCGGCGTGGTCGCGAGCACGTCGCCGCTCCGCCGCACCGCGACCGCGGTGATGTAGTCGGGGAGGTCGAGCACCTTGGTCCACGTCGGCCCGCCCATCGCGAGCGGGTTGCGCCAGTTGTCGGTGCGGTAGATGGTCTCGCCGATCGTCGCGCGCGCGAGCGTCACGCGGACGAACATCAGGTCGGGGTTGGTCGGCGAGATCGCCGCGAGCTGGAGGTTGGAGACGTCGGTCACCTCGAACGCCGTCGTCGGCAGCGTCTCCCAGCTCGCGCCGCCGTCCATGCTGCGGAAGAGGAGGTTCTGCGGCGGCATCCCCGCGCGCAGCCGGTAGCCGGCGACATACACCACGCCGGGCGCGCTCGGCGACGTCTCGATCGAGTCGAACCAGTCGACCGACGTCGGCAGGTTGCCGGTCGCCACGAACGTGGCCCCGTCGTCGGTGCTCTTGAAGATGCCGTAGCCCGCGACCGGGTCGGCGCGCCCCGCGTAGATCGCGCCGTCGCCGGCGATCTCGACCGCGGTCACCAGCGAGTCGCCGAGCGGCTGGCCGACGCCCGACCACGTGCAGCCGTCGGGCGTGGAGCGCAGCCCGCCGAACGTCGTCGCCCAGATCCTGCCGCTCGCCGAGTACTCGTAGTCGGGATCGAACGTCCCCTCGAAGCCGACCGCCGACTCGCAGATCCAGCGCCACGTCGTGCCGTCGTCGCGCGAGAGCATGACCCCGAAGGTCACGCCGAGGAGGATGTCGGTCGTGTTCGCCTGACGGAACACGACCTTGACCGACGCGGGTGGTCGCCCGTTGGCGGCGGCGGGCGTGACCGACGCCGCGAGGACCGCCGTGACCAGCAGGGCTGCCGAACGCCGCATCGCGCTACCTTAGCCCAGCCCGATCTCCCGCAGGCGCTGCTCGAGGTAGGCGCCTGCTGTCAGGGACGGGTACTGCGTGCTGCCGCCGGTTCGCACCACCGCGCTCGGCATGGGCGTCAGATCGACGTCCTTGCGGGGGTGGATGAAGCAGGGCATCGAGAACCGCTCGCTGGTCGCGTCCGCCGGGTTCACCACCCGGTGGGTCGTGCTCCTGAACAGGCCGTTGGTCACGTTCTGCAGCATGTCGCCCGAGTCGACGACGATGTGATCGAACGACACGTGGATCGGCATCCAGGTGCCGTCGCGGCGGAGGAGCTCGAGCCCCTCGGCGGTCGCGCCCGAGAGCAGCGTGATGAGGTTGATGTCCTCGTGCGCGGCCGAGCGCACGGCGCCCGGCGGCGCGTCCACGGTCGGCGGGTAGTAGATCACGCGCACGATCGTGTCCGAGTCCTCGCCCATCGCCGCGAACGTGCGCGGCGGCTCGTCGAGGTAACGCGCGCACGCCTCGAGACAGACGGCGCCGAGCCCGTCGAGCGCCTGGTAGAGCGACGACATCGCCGGCTGGAAGTCGGGGACGGTGTCGTCGGGCCACAGGTTGGGCCCGTACGGCGCGTGCACCGGGTGATCGTCGGGCACGCCGGTGCGGCCGACCTGCCAGAACTCCTTCAGATCGGGCGCGCCGGAGTCGCGCGCGTGCTCGGTGCCGAAGCCGGTGTAGCCGCGCTGGCCCTTGGCGCCGGCGCGGTGGTAACGCGCCTTCACGGCGCGCGGCATGTGGAAGAACGTCCGCGCCGCCTCGTAGGCGCGGCGGGTGAGCTCCTCCGGGATGCCGTGGCTCGCCAGGGCGAAGAAGCCGATGTCGGTGAGCGACTCGCCGACCGTGCGGATGAAGTGGTCTCGTGACTTGCCGCCCGCCTGCCAGTCACGCAGGTCGGCGACAGGAATGCTGCTCGCGGTCATGCCGACGCGACTATCTCACGTTCGCCGGCTAGACTCCGCGGCAGGAGGATCCCAATGGCGTCCAAGATCAACATCGGCATCAGCGAGCCCGATCGCGAGGCGATCGCCCACGGGCTGAGCAAGCTGCTCGCCGACACCTACACGCTCTACCTCACGACGCACAACTTCCACTGGAACGTCACCGGGCCCATGTTCAACACGCTGCACGCGATGTTCATGACCCAGTACACCGAGCTGTGGAACGCCGTCGACCCGATCGCCGAGCGCATCCGGTCGCTCGGCTTCCCGGCGCCTGGCTCCTCCGCCCAGTTCGCCAAGCTGAGCTCGATCGCCGACGCGCCGGTCGAGCCGCCCAAGGCCATGCAGATGGTCGCGATCCTCGTCACCGGTCACGAGGCCGTGGCCCGCACCGCGCGCGGCGTCTTCCCGGTCGCGGACAAGGCCGGCGACGAGCCGACCGCCGACCTGCTCACCCAGCGCCTGACCGTGCACGAGCAGACGGCGTGGATGCTGCGCTCGCTGCTCGAGGAGTAGCCGGCGCGGGGGGGCGAGCTGCTCAGCCCTGCTTGTGCTCGATCTCGGGCGGCGACGCGAAGAAGCGGTTGCGCCTGGGATCGTTGAAGCGCCGGTAGTCGATCTCCCACGGTGTGACGCGGGCGTTGCCCTGCTCGACGTCGATGGTGAGCGCCATCGGCGTCACCGTGCGGTAGCTCGAGTTCTCGGGCAGGTCGTTGTTCTCGGCGCCACCGGCGGAGAACAGGTTGAGGAGGGCGGCGGTGCTGTCGGGGTAGATCGACCGGAAGCCCTCGTCGATCTTCTCGTGGCCGCGCACGAGCATGGTGCAGCCGAGCGTGCCCATGAACTTCTCGAACTGCAGCTTGCCGAAGGGGAAGCGCGCGTTCTGCGCCTGCAGGTCGTCGGGGATGTAGTCGGCCGTCGACGGATCGCTCCACAGCATCTGGAAGCGCAGCTCGCTGTCGTTGAGCGACGCCATGTCCCTGTACTTCTCGGCGATCGCCGAGTCGCGAGGGATCCCGGCGTGGACGAACATGAGGCGATCGAAGAGGAGCAGGTTGGGCATCTGCTCGAAGAAGTGCATGTACGCCTCGAACATCTCCCCCGGCATGTAGCCGATGAGCGTGTTGATCGCCTCGGCCGGCTTCACGCCGCCGTAGATGCGGCCCTTGTACTCGATGTAGTACTCGTGGTTGCCGCGCAGGATGTAGACGTGCTCGGGCGCGGCCACGAACATCTGCATCACCGAGCGCAGGATGCCGTTGTACGAGAAGCGGCCGCGATCGATGTAGTCGCCGAGCAGGACCAGCTTGGGGTTGGGCCGGGTGCGATCGGCGCGGTAGGCCTCGACCTTGGCGAAGAAGTCGGCCTGCATGACCGCCGCCTTGAGGCACGAGTAGCAGCCGTGCAGATCGCCGAGCACGGTGAGCTCGTAGGTCTCGCCGGGGTTGGCGGGGTGCACGTAGACGTGCCCGTCGAGGAAGGGCGCCTGGCCCTCGAACTGGGCGACGTCGTGCTTGCCGTCGAGCTTGCCCTCGCCCTTGATGCGCTGCGCCTTCCACAGCTCGGAGACGGTCTGCATGAGCTTGAGGTCGCTCTCGGCCTGCTTGCGCAGGCGCTCGGGGTCCGCCGAGTAGTGCTGCTCGAAGGCGACGAAGAACGGGTGGTCGTCGAGCCGCGACGCCCGCTGGGCCCGCGCCTCGATCTCGACCGGCGGCGCCTCGACCGCGACGATCTGGTCGGCGGTGATGCGCTGCTCGGCGTGGAGGAGCCCGTCGAGCTCGGCGCGGAACTTCTCCTCCGCCGGGTGGACGCTGCCGTCGGCGTAGATCAGCTCGTCGATCGTCGACAGGAGCGCGCGCTGGTTGCCCTCGTCGAAGCTGTTGAAGATCTCGTAGCAGCGCAGCTTGATCTTGGCGTAGACGAACTGCTCGACCTTCTCCTGGTCGGACACCGCCTCCTCGAAGAGCGCCCGGATCTCCCCGTCGATGTGCTCGAACACCTCGTGGAAGTGGGCGACGAACTTGTTCGTCACCTCCGTGCGCTCGGCGGGAGTGGCGTCGGGCATGAGCTCGCGCGCGCGCCCGGCGACCAGCTGCCGGATGTAGATCTTGACGAACGTCTTCTCGGTCTGGTCGAAGTCACCGTCGATGTACCCGAACGCGGTCAGGTAGAAGATGATCGCGTTCATCTGGTGTTCGGCGACGTCTGGATCGGTGCTGAACGTGAGCATCGGGCCCCCTCGATCGCCGTCGAGGATGCCGCGCCACGGGGGGAATGTGCAACTCGCGCCGGCCTGCGTTATGCTGCGCCTGCGTGAACAGGGGTGAACTCTCGCTCGGCGTCGTAGTGGCTTTCCTTGCCTCCAGCGCGAGCTCCTCGCGCGCGGACGAACCTCCGCCCCGGCGGCTGGAGGTGGGCGGGTTCGTCGGCCTCGACCACTTCGGCGACGATATCGAGCTGGGCAACTCGTGGGCGGCCGAACAGATCCCGGGGACCGCGCTCCTCCTCGGCGGCCGCGCCGGGCTGGTGCTCCTCCCTGACCTCCTGCGCGGCCGTGACGCCGATCTCTCGGCCGGCGTCGAGGGTGAGGCCAAGCTCGCGTTCTCGTCCACCGGCGAGGTCGCCGAAGGGGGCCGCGACTCGTACTTCGCGCCCGTCATCGGCTGGCGCCTGCAGGGCATCCTCCGGCTCCAGACCGACTTCGTGCTGGCTCCGCACCTCGTGGTCGGGGTCGGCGGCGAGAGCGTGATCACCTCGTCGCCGTTCATGGTCGACGACACCGACGCCACGTTCCTGTGGGGACCGGGGGCGAGCTGGGCGCTGACCGACCGCCTCGACGCCCGCGTCGACCTCCGCCACGGCCTGACCGCGGGCCGCCAGGACCACATCGTCTCGACCTTCGAGCTCCAGTTCGGCGTGGTCTACGGCTGGGACCTGGGGGGGCGGCAGGAAGCGCCGCGCCCCAAGGACACCGACGGCGACGGCTTCCTCGACCCCGACGACAAGTGCCCGCTGGAGAAGGAGACCGAGAACGACTTCGAGGACGAGGACGGCTGCCCCGACGTCGCCGACCGCGACGGCGACGGCATCCTCGACGCCGACGACGACTGCCCCGACGAGCCGGAGAACAAGAACGGCATCGACGACGAGGACGGCTGCCCCGAGCTCGATCCCGACTCCGACGGCCTGGTCGGGACGCAGGACGCCTGCCCGACCGACGCCGAGGACTTCGACAAGTTCCAGGACGAGGACGGCTGCCCCGACACCGACAACGACAACGACACGATCCCCGACGTCAGCGACGCGTGCCCGGGCGAGCCCGAGACGTGGAACGGCTTCGAGGACACCGACGGCTGCCCCGACGTCCTCCCCGCGGTCCTGAAGGAGTTCACCGGCGCCATCCAGGGCATCACCTTCGAGTACGGGAAGGCCCGCATCCGTCCGACGTCGAAGAAGGCGCTCGACCAGGCGGCGGCCACCCTGCGCGAGTACACGTCGATCCGCCTGCGTGTCGAGGGTCACACCGACGACCGCGGCAAGCGCGAGGCGAACATGACGCTCTCGCTCAAGCGTGCCGACGCGGTCAAGTGGTACCTGATCGACAAGGGCATCGCCGCCGACCGCATCGAGACCGTCGGGCTCGGCCCAGACAGGCCGCGGGCGACGAACAAGACCAACAAGGGGCGCGCCGAGAACCGGCGCATCGAGTTCCACATCGTGTTCCAGGACCCGAGCGCCAACGTCGCGCCGGCGACCCAGCCGACCGCGCCGGCGACCCAACCCGCCGCGCCGGCGACCCAGCCCACCGCGCCGGCGACCCAGCCCACGGCTCCACAGACGCCGCCGCCCACGCCCTGACCGGCGTACCATCGGGACGATGCGGGTCTCCGTGTCGGCCCCGATCGCGGCCCTGGGCGTCCTCGCCCTGGGCGCGTGCCTGCGCGAGACGTTCCCGCCGCCGGACGGCGGCGGCCTCGACGACGACGGTGCCCCCGGCGACACGGCCGCGCCCGTCGACGCGAGCCCGGACGCGCCGCCGCTCTCGGGCCACGACGAGGACGGCGACGGCGTCGACGACGCGATCGACAACTGCCCACAGTCGGCCAACGCGCAGCAGCGCGACCTGGGCGAGCTCGCCGCCGGCCGCGACGCCGACGGCGTGGGCGACATCTGCGATCCCGATCCCGACCGCCCCGGCAACCGCATCCTCCTGTTCGACGGGATGAACGCCGGCCTCGTGCCCGGTCGCTGGACGGCGTCGGGCGCGACCGCGAGCGGCGACTCCGTCCGGATCGAGCCGAACGGCGGCCTCGTCACGACGGCGACGTTCCCGGCGCACGTGCTGGTCAACGTCTCGTTCTCGCTGGTCAACGTCCAGCAGGCGAGCAACGGCGTGATCGTGGCGAGCAACTACGCGAGCGCCGCCAGCTACGTCGGGTGCCGCCGCGAGGTCGCGTCGACGCGCATCCTCTACGGCAGTAGCCCGGTGACCGCCGCGCCGCCCGCTGGCCCCGGCCAGGACGTCTGGATGGAGCTCATGGCCGACGCGACGCAGATCGACTGCGGGACGGCGGTCGACGACGGACCGTGGATCGCGCTCGACACGCCGACCACCACCCTCGGGACCGGCAACGCCGCCGTGCTCGCGACCGGCTCGGCGGCGCTGGTGCACTTCGTCGTCGTCATCAGCCGCCCCTGACCGCGACGCGTGCCCACGCCGCGTACTCGCGCACGAGCCACGCCAGCGCGCGCCGGCGATCGCGATACTCGAGGCTGTCGGCGAGGTGCCAGACAAGGGCGTCGAGCCCCGCGCGGCGGAACAGCCGGCGCGCCCGGCGGCCGTGGAACGGCTGGGTCACGAGCCACACGCGCGCGCCCGCCGGGAGCAGCGCGGCGACCTCGCGCGCGTTCTCCGCCGTCGTGCGCGAGCGATCCTCGATGACGACCGCGTCGGCCGGCACGCCGGCNNCCGGCGGCGCGGGCGGCCGCGGCCATCGCCGGCGCCTCGGCGTGCGCCGCGCCCGGCCCCTTGCCGCCGGTCATCACCAGCCGCGGCGCCGCGCCCGCCCGCCAGAGCGCGACACCGCCGGCGACCCGCTCGGCGAGCACCGACGAGAGCGCGCCGTCCGGCGCCAGCGGCGCGCCGAGGACGACGATCGCATCCGCCGGCGGCCCGTGGCGGCGACCGACGACGAGCGGCGCCTCGAGCGCGCGCGCGACGAGGTCGGCGATCACTTCGCGCCGGCGGCCGCCGCGGGAGTCGACGACGGCGACGGCGGCGGCGGNNCGCGGCCACGCCGTCGGCGAGCGCGGCAGGATCCACCTTGTCGAGCGTGTCGGCCGGCGTGTGGTGGATGTCGAAGTAGCTCCGGCTGTCGACGAGCAGCCCGAGGCCGAGCACACCCTGCCGGGTCAGCGGACCGATGTCGGCGCCGGCGTGTTCCGACCGCGTCATCGCCGTCGCGCCGAGCGGCGCGAGCAGCGTGAGCAGGTCGGCGATCTGCGCGG
>DDTA01000191.1:13420-13559 GCA_002344285.1 Myxococcales bacterium UBA2376 | reverse complement strand
CGTGGCCTCCCACGACACGCGCGCGGGCGCCGCCGGCAAGGCGACCTCGTACTGCACGACGGCGCGGCGGTCCTCGCTGCGATAGACGCGGCGGCCCTCGAGCGGCACGACGCGGTGGCCGAGCGACTGCAGGCGGCGC
>DDTA01000191.1:0-13306 GCA_002344285.1 Myxococcales bacterium UBA2376 | reverse complement strand
GCTCGCACGGGCGCACGTGCTCGCGCACGAGCGGCGGATCGGGCTCACGCCGCTGCGCGATGGCGACACGCTCGAGGCCCGGCAACCCGGGATCGAACGCCGCCAGCGTGCGGTCGTCGCAGCCGGGCGTCNNCCGCCGCCAGCTCCGGCGCGCGCGCCGACGGCGCGACCGGGCGCGCGCGATCGTCACCGGGGCCGCAGGCTTCGACCGAGGCGATGAGCGACACCAGCGCGAGCCCGCGCGCGACCCGGACCATGCCCTGAAGCTTGGCACGGCGAGATGGCCGGTGAAAGGAAGGCCCGGTTGACACCACGGCGCCGGAGCGCGACGGTGCCGCCATGAGCAGCGCGACGAGCTCCGACAAGGTGATCCTCTCCTGCGCCCTGACCGGCGCGGTGACCACGAAGAAGCACTGCCCGGCGATCCCGTACACGCCGGCCGAGATCGCCGACGAGGCCAAGCGCGCGTACGACGCCGGCGCGACGATCGTGCACATCCACGCCCGCACCGACGAGGGCGCGCCGACGTGGAAGAAGGAGACGTTCGCGCGCATCCAGGAGGAGATCCGCGCGCGCTGCCCGGTGCTCATCAACTGGTCGACCGGCGGCGCCGGGCCCATGACCGACCGCGTCTCGCACCTGGCCCTGCGCCCGCAGATCGCGGCGCTCAACATGGGCTCGATGAACTACGCCAAGTGGAGCGACGCCAAGAAGGACTTTGCCTTCAAGTTCGTCTTCCAGAACGCGTTCGAGGACATCATCGCGTTCGCGCGGGCGATGAAGGAGCACGGCGCCAAGCCCGAGATGGAGTGCTTCGACACCGGGCATCTCGAGTCACACACGGTGCTCGAGTCGCTCGGCCTGCTCGAGAAGCCGTACCACTTCTCGTTCATCATGGGCGTGCTCGGCGGGATCAAGGCGTCGGCGCGGCACCTCGCGTTCCAGGCGGAGAACGTGCCGGCGGGATCGCGCTGGAAGGTGATCGGCATCAGCCGCGAGCAGTGGCAGCTGGCGATGGCGGCCCTTTGTCTGGGCGGCGACGTGCGGGTCGGCCTCGAGGACAACTTCTACCTGCCCGACGGCGAGATGGCGAAGTCGAACGGCGAGCTGGTCGACGCGGCGGTGAGGCTGACCAGGCTATCGGGGCGCTCGGTCACGACATTGGAGGAGACCAAGCAGCTCCTCTGGCCGAATGGCGGTATGAATCCCTAGATGGGCATCACCAACCGGGAGACCGAGCGCGCGAGCGAGCTGGCGAGGGCGGCGGGCGCGCTGGTGACGGCGCTGCGCGACAAGGGGCTCGAGGAGCTGGGCGTCGAGCACAAGCCCGGCGACGAGCCGGTGACCGTGGCCGACCGCGCCGCCAACGAGCTGATCGTCTCGGGGCTGCGCGCGACCTTTCCCGATGACGTCATCGTGAGCGAGGAGTCGGCGGCCCACGACCGGGCGCGGCTGACGGCCGAGCGCGTCTGGTACGTCGACCCGATCGACGGCACCAAGGATTTCATCCGCGGCGAGGACGGCTTCTCGGTGATGATCGGCCTGTGCATCGGCGCGCGCCCGAAGATGGGCGTCGTCTACCAGCCGACGCGCGACCGCCTGTACTGGACGACGGGCGAAGGCGGCGCGTGGATGATCGAGGGCGGCGCCGCGCCGCGCCGGCTCCACGTCTCCGATGTCGCTGACGAGGGCGCGATCCGCATGGTCGCCTCGCGCTCGCACCGCGGGCCGGCGCTCGATCGCGTGAAGTCGGCCCTGCAGATCAAGGACGAGCTCGCGATCGGCTCGATCGGCCTCAAGCTCGGCCTCATCGCCGCCGGCGAGCGCGACCTCTACGTGAACCCGTGGCCCAAGTGCAAGGCGTGGGACACGTGCGCGCCCGAGGCGATCCTCATCGCGGCCGGCGGCATGCTCACGGACACCACGGGCGGCGCCATCCGCTACGACGAGGAGGATCTGCGCCGGCCGCGCGGCCTGGTCGCCTCCAACGGCCGCATCCACGCCGGCGTCCTCACGCGCCTGGCGAACCTGCTCCCCGCCTGAGACGCCGTCAGCCCGCGCGAATCTCCAGGGCCGGGACGCCCCAGGGGCCATGGGTCTCCCCGCGAACGATTACCCATAGTCCATCGTCCTATGGGTAACGACGGTGGGACCGACCCCATGCCCTCTCGCCTGATCGTTCAGAGGGCCGGCACCGGGTCGATGTCCTCCTCGAGGCACTGGTTGCCTCTGGGGGGACCCCAGCCCGCAAGCTGGGCGAGCGCATCGCTCCAGTGCGGACCGGCGATATCGGTGTACGTGTAACGCTCGGGCAACGCTGCCTCCAGCTGCGCGAGCCGCGGCGGTGTGCCGCCGATGACCGCGCCGATGAGCATCTTGGGGTCACGCGGACGGATCCAGTCGATCGAGTCCGCGATGCTGGCGAGCGGCGGCTCGGCAAGCGCGGCGCAGCGAATGTCGACGGCGGCCTCCATCGTGAGGCCCTCGAGCGCGCCGGGATCCACGAGCGAGCAGTCGTCGCCGTCGGTGATGAAGACGACCAGGAGAAACGCGTCCTCCCGGCGGAAGCCGTAATTCCACGCGCCGCTGGCGTCGAGCGCATGCACCACCGCCGCGATCGGCTGGTTCAGCGGGCACGTCGAGAGCGGCAGATCGAGGAGACACGTGAAGGCGTCGGCAACGCCGGTGTCGCCGCGGCGAGCGCGCAGGTACGTGCCGTCGAGGCCGCATCGCTCGCCGCCCTGGAAGCGCGCGCCGTCGCCGGCGCCGCAGCCGGCGACGCCCTGCCCGCCGAGGTCGGTGGTCACGACCGCCGCATGCAGGTCCGGCAGGCCGCCCTCGAGCTGCTGGAGCACGTTCGCGAACGCCGGCGCGCTGGAGAGGAGCGTCGCGTGCTCGTCCGCCATCGACGGCGTCCGATCGAGCACGAACAGAAGATCGATCGCGTCTGGCTGGTAGATCGGGAACGTCCGGCGCTCCTCGCGGCCGCACACGAAGTCGCCGGTGGCGCCCGTCTCGTCGTCGCAGCCCGCCAGCACCGCGGGGAGCGCGAGGAGCGCGAGGGCGATCAGTCGCATGCCACCTCGCAGCGGAGCTCGACGTAGAGCGGTATCGGCAAGCGCTCGTCGCCGAGCGAGACGGTGAAGCTGGCGCCGCCACCGGGGCACGCGGCCTCGTCGGGGGTGAAGGGATGGAGGCAGGGCCGCGCGAGGTCGACGTCGGGCGCATCGCACCAGGGCAGCGGCGCGACGGTCGCGCCGGCGGCGTCGACCACGCGGTTGGCGCAGTTGACCTGGAAGCCGGGTGTCTCGCGATCGAGGTCGAGCTCCGCGCCGACGCAGTAGCCGAGGAGCGGGATGCGCGGGAGCTCCGCGAGCCAGGTGAGCGCGTCGCTCCAGTCGGCGGCGTCGACGTCGGTCATCGAGGTGCGCTCGGGCAGGTCGATGCTGGCCAGCCGCGGCGCCTGCGACGGGGCGATGCTCGCCACGACGAGCAAACGCCGGTCGACGACGTGGGTCTCGAGCTGCGCGACCAGCGCGGCCACGTCGGCGAGGCCGCCGGCCGGGGCGGCGGTGGCGTCGTCGGAGGCGGTGACGACGACGACGAGGAGCACGGCGTCGTCTCGGCGGAAGCCCGCGTTCCCCGGCCGGCTGCCGTCGAGGGCGCGCACCGCGGCGCCGAGCGGCTGGCTCACCGGCGAGGTCGACAGCGGAACGTCGTAGAGGCACGCCAGCGCGTCGTCGAGCCCGTCGGGGAAGTTGCCGCCGACGCCGCCGGCCGTGAGCTCGCGCGCCCGCAGGAACGCGCCGTCGAGGCCGCAGCGCGCGCCGCCCTGGAACGCGCCGGCGTCGCCGGCGTCGAGGTCCGAGGTGACGACGGCGAGGTGGAGATCGGGCACGCCGCCCGCGAGCGTCTCGAGCACGGTCGCGGTCGTGCGCGCGAACGCGGCGACGCCGGACGTGTGCTCCGCCATCGACGGCGAGCGGTCCAGCACCACGAGGACGTCGAACGCCGGCCGCTGCCAGACGGGCGCGACGCGACCCACCTCGCGGCCGCAGGTCTCGCCGGAGAACGGGGGAGCTTCGTGGCAGGCGGAAAGTACGACGAGCAGGAGGAGCAGACGGCGGGGCACGGGGCTCCGTCCTGCAAGCGCGGCGCCCACGGCCGCCTCGAAGAATTCCGCGCCGTTGCCACGCCTTGCCTGACAACAGCGTTGGCGATCGAGCGGGGATGGAACCTTTCGCGGCGCGGCGGGTGTAACTGAGACGTGATGGTTGCCCGAGCCGCCTCCGCCCCGCGCGAGCTGGACGACCTCACGTTGCACCGCGCGCAGCGCGGCGACCACGCGGCGTTCCGCCTGCTGGTCGAGCGCTACGAGCGGCCGGTGTGGGAGCTGGTCTGGCGGCTGATCGCGCCGGCGGGGCTCGCGGCGCGGGCCGAGGACCTGACGCAGGAGACGTTCCTGCGCGTCTATCGCGCGCTGCACGGGTTCGACCCGGCGGGGCCGGCGCGGCTGTCGACGTGGATCTTCACCATCGCGTCGCGCCTCGCGCTCAACGAGCTGCGCGCCGGCAAGGCGGCGGCGCGGGCGATCGACATCGACGCCGCGCTCGACGAGCTCATCGCGTCGGTCCCGGCGGGCGGCACGCCCGCGCGCGAGGTCGCGCGGCGGCAGCTCGGCGAGGCGCTCGCTGCCGCGGTGGGCGCCCTGCCCGCCCCGGCGCGTGCGGTGCTCGTCCTGAGCGACGTCTACGAGCTGTCGCACGACGAGATCGCGCACGCGCTCGAGATCGAGGTCGGCACGGTGAAGTCCCGGCTGTCGCGCGCCCGCGCCGCGGTGCGGGCGCAGCTCGACCGAGGAGTGCAGTCATGAGCGAGCGGAAGCGCGACGACGAGCCGATCGATCTGTCGGCGTGGGCAGCGCCGACGCCGCCGCGCGGGATCGCGAACCGCGTGATGGAGGCGGTGAAGGCGAGCGGTGGCGCCGGCGAAGAGGGTCCTTCGACTCGGCCTCGCTCGCGCTCGGCCTCGCTCAGGATGAGCGGAAGGCGGTGGCGCGGGATCGCGCTCGGGCTCGCCGGCGCCGCCGCCGCGGCGGCGATCGCGTGGGCGGTGTGGCCGCGCCCGCGGGGCGGCGCGCCGACGAGCGGCCAGGTGGTCGCGGAGGCGCCGTCGAAGGTCGTGCTCGGCGGTGGCTCGGTCGCGCTCCTCGGCGCCGGCGCCGACGTCGCGTGGGAGCGCACGGCCGCAGGGCTCACCGTCACGCAGGCCGCCGGCGAGGTCACGTATCAGCACGCGGGGCCGTCCGGCCTCGTCATCATCACGCCGCTCGCCGAGGTCCACACGGCGGGGGCAACGCTCGACGTGGAGGTTCCGATGTCATCGAAGTCGAAGGTCGCGATCGCGGGTGTCGCCGGGGCCGGGCTCGCCGCGGCGGTGGTCATCGCCGTGTACGAGGGCAAGGCGGAGGTGCGCGAGCCGGCGGCGTCGCCGCGGGTGGTCGAGGCCGGCGCCCAGGTCGCCATCGCGCCCACCGGCGCCACGCGCGCGCCGTTCGCGCCGGTCGCCAAGGCGACCAAGGACCGGACGCAGCGCGATGCGCTCGCCGCCGCCATCGCCTCCGTGCGCGCCACGCGCGCGGCGACGGGGACCGGCGGCGGCCCGGCGCCCGGCGGCCCCCCGGCGCCCGGCGGCGGCCAGGTCGACCTGACCCCCGGCCAGCTCTCCAAGGAGGAGATCCGGACCAGCGTGCGCGAGGTCGTCCCGCTGCTCGTCGACTGCTACACGCTGATGCTCGACAAGCACCCGCGTTTGGGCGGCAAGGTGATCGCCCGGCTCGTCGTCGACGCCGAGCCCGACCTCGGCACGATCGTCACGATGGAGGACGACTCCGAGGTCTCGATGAAGGGCGCCGCCGCGGACACCGACCCGGCCGCGCTGCAGACCGACCTGGGCGACTTTCGCCAGTGCCTCGGCGCGACGCTCGAGTCCCTCGTGCTGCCACCGCTCGGCGACAAGGACGGCGGGCGCGTCGAGATCACCTACCCGTTCGTGTTCGCGCCCAGCGAGGAGGAGGCCGACGAGTTCGACGACGCGCCGGCGCCCGTACGCCAGAAGCGCGTGCGCGACGACGACCCGGCGCCGGCCATGACCGCGGACCAGCTCCTCGCCGACGCGGAGGCGGCCGCCAAGACGTCGGAGTGGGGGCGCGCGATCCGTCAGGCCGAGACCGTCATGAAGATGTCCGGGGTCCCGCGCGGGATCGTGGAGCGCGCCGCGATGATCGTCGCGCTCGGCGCCTGCAACCTCGGCAACGCGAAGAAGGCGCGCGCGGTGTTCCCGCGCATCTCGCCGGCAGCCAAGAACCTCGTGCGCCAGCGCTGCCTGTCCGGCGGCATCGAGGTCGAACCCGGCGCACCGCCGGCGGGCGAGCTCAAGGACCCGTTCCGCTGACGGCGGCGCCCGGTCGTCAGCCCGACGTACCGGCGACCGTCATGTGCGAGACGCGGAACGTCGCGCACGCGGTCGAGCTGCGCATGTCGAGATCACCGGCGATGCGATCGATCCGCTTGAGCAGCTCGTCGAAGTTGCACGACACGGTGATCTCGCTGACCGGGAAGGTCAGCTCGCCGTCCTCGATCCAGAAGCCCTGCGCGCCGCGCGAGAAGTCGCCGGTCACCGGGTTGAAGCCGAAGCCCATCATCGACGTGACGTAGAGGCCGCGACCGGTGTCCTTCAGGAGCTCGGCGCGCGTGCCCGTGCCCGCCGACAGGATCAGGTTCGAGGTCGTCGGGCCCGGATTACCACCGACGCCGCGCCCGGCCGAGCCCGTCGACTTGCGGCCCAGCTTGCGCGCGCTGTAGACGTCGCACAGCACGGTCTGGAGCACGCCATCCTTCACGAGCATGTTCTTGCGCGTCGGCAGGCCGTCGCCGTCGAACGGCCGCGAGCCGGGCGCCCGCGGGATCAGCGGATCGTCGACGATCGTGACCAGCTTCGACGCGACCTCGGTGCCCTCGCGGTCGAGCATGTAGGTCGACTTCCGCCAGAAGGCCGAGCCGTTGGCCACCGAGAACACGGTGCCGACGATCGAGCGGCCGACCTCCGGGTCGAACACGACCGGGCACTCCTGGGTCGCGATCTTCTTCGAGCCGAGCGTCGCCACCGTGCGCCGCGCCGCCTCCGTGCCGATGGCCTCGGGATCGTCGAGGCGCTCGAGGAAGCGATCCGCCGTCCACCAGTAGCCGTTGCGCTTCTTGGGGTTGGCCGGGTCGGTCGGATCGTCGCACAGGGGCTCGACGTAGAACGAGGCGTAGCTGCCGCGGTACCCGCCGGCGAACCCGCCCGACGTCGCGAACGCCGTGGCGCCCACCGTCCGCGACCAGGTCGCGCCCTCGGAGTTGGTGACGCGCTTGTCGAAGCCGAGCGCCGCCTTCTCGCCGGCGATGCACTGCTTCATCGCCCAGGCCGCGTCCACGCGCGCGACCGCGTCGTCGTAGAGGTCGAGCTCGGGGAGCTCGCGCGCCAGCTCGTCGGGGTCGGGCAGCCGGCCGTGCTCGTCGGGCTCGGCCAGCGCCGCCAGCGCCACGCTCTCGGCGACGAAGCTCTCGAGCGAGCGGCTGCGCAGATCGGAGGTGTACGTCACCGCCCGGCGGCCATCCTTGAACACACGCAGGCCGACGGCGCGGCTGCCCGCCTCCTGCACCAGCTCGGGCTGACCCATGCGGATCTTGACGGTCAGCTCGCTGCCGTCGCGGACGAGGACCTCGGCCGCGTCGGCGCCGGCGCGCTCGCACATGCGGACCACGTTCTTCGCGACGTCGACGAGCTCGGCGACGATGGAATCCGACACGCTGGCGCTCACGCTTGCGTCCCTCCCACGGTGATGCTGGCGATGCGGACCGACGGCGTGCCGACGCCGACCGGCACCGACTGGCCGTCCTTGCCGCACGTCCAGATGCCGTCCGAGAGCTGGTAGTCGTTGCCGAGCATGTCGACCTTGCGCAGGACCTCGGGCCCGTTGCCGATGAGGTTCACGCCCTTGAGCGGCGCGGTCAGCTTGCCGTCCTCGATGAGGTAGCTCTCGGTCAGGCTGAAGACGAAGTCGCCGTTCGAGATGTTCACCTGGCCGCCGCTGAAGCGCTTGGCGTAGACGCCGCGCTTCACCGAGCCGACGATCTCGTCGTGCGAGTGCGGCCCGGCGAGGAGCAGCGTGTTGGTCATGCGCGGTAACGGCATCGAGCGGAACGACTCGCGCCGGCCGTTGCCCGACGGCGAGATGCCGTAGTGCTTGGCCGAGAGCCGGTCGTGCATGTAGCCGACGAGGATGCCGTTCTCGATGAGCACGTTGCGCCGGCCGGGGTTGCCCTCGTCGTCGACGTTGATCGAGCCGCGCGAGCTGCCGATCGTGCCGTCGTCGACGACGGTGCACAGGGGCGACGCGACCGGCTTGCCGATCTGCCCGGAGTAGTTCGACGTCTCCTTGCGGTTGAAGTCGGCCTCGAGGCCGTGACCGACCGCCTCGTGGAGCAGGATGCCGGAGTCCCCCGGGCCGAGCACGACGGTCATCTCACCGGCCGGCGCCTCGCGCGCGTCGAGCATGGCCAGCGCCACCCGCGCGGCCTCGCGGCCGTGGGCCGCGGCGTCCTTCTCGGCCTGGGCGAAGTAGTCGAGGCCGTAGCGACCGCCGCCACCCGAGCTGCCCGACTGCCGCTTGCCGCCCTGCTCGGCCACGGCGGAGACGCCGAAGCGCATGAGCGGCAGGACGTCGCGCGCCATCTTGCCGTCGGAGGTGAAGACCAGGATCTCCTTGATCTGCTCGACGAACGACGCCTCGACCTTGACGATGCGCGGGTCGTACGCGCGCGCGGCGCGATCGGCGGCGCGCAGGAGCTCGAGCTTGTCGGTCGGCGCCGCGAGCAAGGACGGCCGCGCGACCGGGTAGAAGTCGGGGAGCGCGACGGGATGCGCGGCGACCGGCTGCGCGGCGCCGCCGCCCGACGCGATCTGGCCGGCGATGCGCGCGGCGTGCGCCATCTTCTCCCAGGCGAGATCCTCGGTGTACGCGTAGCCGGTGGCGTCGCCCTTGGTGACGCGCACGCCGAGGCCGAGCGTGACGCCGCGGCCCACGGTCTTCACCTGCTCCTCCTGGAGCGCGTAGTCCGCGGTCACGCGGAACTCGAAGTAGAGATCGGCGGCGTCGCCGCCGGACTCGAGCGCGATCGAGATCAGGCGCTGAGCGATGGTCGCGTCGATGGAGGCCTCGCCACCCGGCGCGAACGGCGCGGTCAGCTCCGGCGGTACGGTCGTCGGCATTGGACGCACTATACGCGGGATCGGTTGGCTCGCAGGGTCGCCTGACCGATCGATGAGGTCGGTTATCGGGCGTCGTCGCGAGGCGCGAGAAAGACACCTGGGCCGCGGTTGCCACAGAAATCTGACGCGCGGATCACGGTGATGGCCGCGGCTGGCACGCGAACCCGGCGACTTGCGCGTGGGCACGCCGGTTGAAGTACGGAGCGGCATGTCCCGCGCAGTCCTCCTCCCCCTGCAGCCCCCGCAGGTCACCAGCGACTCCACCTATCAGCCCGTCCGCTCGATCACCTCGTGGGCGCGCGCGGGACGCGCCACGATCGTCCGCCTGGTCAACGCCGTCGTCGTGGAGCGCGAGTACCGCCCGTCCTGATCGCCTGCTACGACGGCGGGACGCGGTTGGTGTACGGCGCGTAGGTGCGGCACTGCTGGCCGCGCAGCGACGGGCACGGGGGCAGCCCCACCGGCACCGTCGCGCCGGGGATGACGGGCAGGACGACGCTCGACGGGTGCTCGGCGTCGTGACCGATCTCGTAGACGACATCGCCGGGGAACGTCTTGTTGGCGAAGAGCCACGACGCCCGGCTCCCGCCCGGCGTGTCGATGCTGACCCGGAGCCGGGAGCCGGCGCGGAACACGTGCTGTAAGCCGGCGGTGCCGACCCGCACCTGGGTCCACTGACCGGGCACCAGCGGCGCGGCGAGCGCCTCGGTGTACGCCGGCGCCGGATCGAGCTCGGTCGCGTCCGGTCCGCTCGCGCGCAGGCTGGCGCGCAGCCAGCCCGACTGCACGTACATCTCCTGGCCGTCGGGCCGGATCTCGGTGAGGTTGACCTCCAGGTCGGCGTCGTCAACGGGCGAGCGCAGCCACAGGTCGACGCTCGCGGTCCCGAACATCATCGTGTCGGCGGTGAACGCGGCGCTCTCGAAGACGACGGCGCTCTCGGCGGCGGGCTGCCCCCAGACGTAGTCCGGCAGGAGGTCCCAGACGTCGCCGCCGGGCGCGAGGATGCTCCGTCCGCCGGCCTCGGGATCGAGGCGGAACGTGTACGGCTCGGCCTGCCCGGTCGGCGCCGTCGGGCCGAGCGAGCCGTCGAGCTGCGCGTGGAGCCGCAGCGGCGCGACCTCTGGCGCCGGCCAGCGCGCGAACGAGCGCTCGAAGGTCGCGACCGGCTCGCCGATCGTCGGCCCACCCGCGCCGAGCTCGAACAGCGCGCGCAGCGGCGGCTCGGCCTTCCACGCGGCGACGGCGTCGGCGTGGGTCGCGTAGGAGAGGAACCGGCTGGGATCGACGACCATGTCGTTCACGCCGTAGATCTCCTCGTAGAGCATCGGCGCGATGGCGCGCGCCAGCGGGATGTCGACCGGCACGCGCTCGGCGACGAAGAGCTCGAGGAACGTGAACCACTCCTCGAGCACGTCGGGCTGGAACGCGTCGACGTGGACGCCGTTGTAGACGGTCATGCGCACCGCCGGTGACGAGGTGAGCTTGTCGAGCAGGGTGAAGAAGAAGGGCCCGGTCTGCTCGTCCTGCCACGCGCTCGCGAGGAACACGGGGACCTCGATGTCGTCGACGATCGTCGCCAGGTTGTAGCGGTCGTGCTCCTCGGGGACGTAGAAGCGGACGGCGCGCGCCTGCTCGACGTTGTCGACGTACTGGCCGTGGAGCAGCTGGTTCTCCTCGCACTGCGTGTCACCGCCGTCGACGCGCCCTCGCTCCCAGCCCTGGCCGTAGGGCCGCGCCTTCGCGATGACGTTGGTGATCCACGCGGTGGCGAAGCCATCGTTCAGGATGCCGCCGGGCAGCATCGTGGTGTGCGCGGAGCCGATGACCGACAGCGGCGTGATCGCCGCGAGATGCGGCGGACGCGTCGACGCGACGAAGAGCTGGCTGATGCCCGGATACGAGAGGCCGACCATGCCGACCTTGCCGTTCATCACCCAGTCCTGGGCCGCGACGGTCTCGATCACGTCGTAGCCGTCGAGGAGCTGGAGCGTCTCGAAGTAGTCGAACGCGCCGCCCGAGCAGCCGGTGCCGCGCACGTTGACGCTGACCGTGGCGTAGCCGAAGAAGGCCGAGATGAGCGACGACGGATCGTTGGGCGCGTCGCACACCACGGGGAGCCCGTCGCAGAGGCCGGAGAGCGAGCCGTCGCCGATCATCTCGCCGGGCTTGGACGGCTCGTAGCCGGAGTAGCTCACCACCGTGGGGTACGGCGGATCGCCCTTGGGGAAGGTGACGTAGGCCGACAGCGTCGTGCCATCGCGGGTGGTGATGTACTGGTAGCCGGCGACGAGCGTCTGGTCGTCGTAGAAGCGCTGCGGTGGCAGGCTCGACGCAACCGACATCACGGTGAAGGGCCCGGTCGAGAGCGCCGGCGTCGCGGTGGTGGTCTCCACCCGGTAGCCGTCGCCGGGCGCGAGCCCGCGGAAGACCAGGCTGCCGAGCTCGTCGGTCGTGCCGGTCGCGACCTGCGCGCCCGAGCCGTCCAGGACGGCGAGCTCGGTGCCGGGCGGCGCGTGCGTGATGTGGAGCTGCTCGACGCTCTCGCGTACGTCGAACGGCGGCTCCGGGTCACTGCCGCACGCGGCGGCGACGGTGATGAACGAGGCCAGAAGTGCGATCGAAACGGCCAATCGCCGGCGCGGGTCTCCCATGGCGGGAACATCGCACGTCGCCGGCCGCCAGGGCGAGTCAGTTCATGATCGCGCCGGCGCACGGCTGCTCGGCGCTCGACGGGACCCCGCCGCCCTCGCCGGTGCGCCCGGAGATCTGGCCACGTGGCGGCTACTTGCCGCTGTTCTCGCGGCCCGTCACGTCGCGCAAGGCGGCCTCGGCGGCCTTGGCGGCCTCGCGGATCTCTTCCTCGCCGCCGCCCAGCCAGAGGCGGCCGAACGCGCCGAACGAGATCATCTCGAGCAGCTTGATCGGCGACGCCTTCTCCGCCTCGTTGGCGGCCAGCGCGGCGTACGCGGCCGGGTGGACCTCGAGGATGTAGAGCGTCTGACCGGCGAGGATGACGTCGCCGTGCCGCATGCGGTTGATGAGCTGGCTCTGGTGACCGTCGATGCCGGTGATGATCTGCGACGAGATGATGCGCGGCTTCAGGCGATCCTCGCGGCGCGCGTCCATGCGCGACACGATGGCGTCGACCGCCGCCTCGACCTGTCCCTTGTCGCGATCGTGGAGCTCGAGCATGCCGAACGCGCGCTCGACGATCTGCATCCCGGGCCGGCAGCGCGTGGTCTTGAGCGCCGCGTCGGTGAGCTGGTTGATCGCGATGCCCGGCGCGATCTCGATGAAGACCGCCGCCTCGTACTCGAGCGGCATGAAGCCGGCACACACCGTCTGGATGAACGCGGTGAGCTGAGGCTGTAGCGAGTCGAGGACCGTGAGCGCGCGCAGCTCCATCAGCGCCGCACGCTACCACGACCGCGCCGCGCGTTCCCCCCGCCCGGTCCCTTGCTCGGTCCCTTGCTCGGTCCCGGCCCCTTGCGCGGTCCTCCGCCCGGTCCCTTGCGCGGTCCCTTGCTCGGGCCCGGCCCCTTGCGCGGTCCTCCGCCCGGTCCCTTGCGCGCACCCGCGCGCGGCCCTGGTCTTCCCGTGCCCGTGCCCGTGCCCGTGCCCGATCCGGGCCTGCGGTCTCCCCGCGCCGGCGCTCCTCTGCGCTCTCCTCTGCGCTCTCCTCTCGCCTCTCCTCTGCGCTCTCCTCTCGCCTCTCCTCTCGCCTCACCTCTCCGCTCTCCGCGCGCGCTCTCCCTTCTCCCATCACCTCGCCCATCACCTCGCCCATCACTCCTCCCATCACGTCGCCCGTCACCCCTCCACTCTCCCCTCCCCGCCTCCGGCCTCCGGTCACCCCTGCGCGCTCCCCTCGCCGCATCGAGCTGCCGCTCGAAGTCGCGCTCGTCCATCTCCTCGCTCTCGTCGCGCCCTCCCGGCCCTCCTGGCCCGCCCGACCCGCCCGGCCCGCCCGGCGCCCGCACCGGCGACG
>DDTA01000026.1:15859-24964 GCA_002344285.1 Myxococcales bacterium UBA2376 | reverse complement strand
CACGAGCGAGCCGGCGATGGGAGCGGCCGACGCGGCGGGTGCGGCGGGCACGGCGGGTGCGAGCTGCGGCGCGATGGGCGCGAGGAGCAGCGCCCAGCGCTGGCGATCGCCGTCGCTGTCTTCGTCGAGGCGCGCGCGGAGCTGATCCACCGCCTGCTTCAGGCGCCAGCGCACCGTCCCCGCCGGCACGCCCTGCGCGCGCGCGATGTCGGCGGCCGACATGCCCTCGTAGTAGCGGAGCAGGAGCGTCGCGCGCAGCGGCTCCTCGAGCTCGAGGACGAGCGCCGCGACCCGATGTTGCACGGTCGCGCGCGCGACCAGCTCCTCCGGGCTCGGCGCGTCTGCTCCGCTCGCTCCGAGCGAGCGCTCCGAGTCGAACGACGCCTCGCGCCGCTCGCGGCGGTGGCCGGAGCGGAGGCGCATGCGCGCGAGGTTGCGGGCCACGCCGCCGAGCCAGGGTCGCAGCGCGCCGTCCTTCTTCGGAGGGCTGGCGAGGGCGACCTCGTAGGTCTCCTGCACCACGTCATCCGCCGCCACGTCACCGACGAGCGCGCGCGCGAGGCGCCGCAGCCAGTCGGCGTGCGCGAGGAGCTCCTCGGCGCTGGGGTCGGCAGCTCGGGTCACGCCTCCATCTTGCCGCGGCCCCGCAAAGTGTTGGTGGCCCCGTGCCCGTGCCCGTGCCCGTGCCCGTGCCCGATCAGCTCAGAACCACGTGATGGCCGCCCCGAAGCCCACGTTCCGGCCGACGATGTCCGCCTCGCCGTTGTTGTTCTCGTCCTCCTCGTAGAACCCGACGCCCACGCGGGCCTGCACGTCGACGGCAAAGCTCCGGCCACGCAGGACCTCGATCGCGGCCGACAGGAGGATCGCCGGCACGGTGTCGGTCTTGGCGTCGATGTTGAGGATGCCCTCGTAGCGGAGGCGCGCCTGCGCGCTGCCGATGCCGCCGGCGAGCGTGAAGATCGGCGCCGGGCGCCACTTCACGCCGGCGGTCACGACGGTGTGCGTGAACGTCCAGTCGTCCTCGGTGTGCACCATCGGGAAGACGTCGAAGAACACGCCGAGCGTCGGGTTGAAGAAGTAGTTGGCGTGCAGGTCGATGCCACCGGCCTCGGTGACGCCGTCGCAGAACTCGCCGTTCTCGTTCTCGCAGTTGATCTCGCCGCCGTAGAGGCCGAAGCCGGCCTCGAAGCCGATGCGCTCGGGTAACGGCGGCGGCGCGCTCTGCGCGGACGCGGTGCCGGCGGCGCCGAGGACGATGACGCCGAGGGCGGCGACGCCGATGAGGGAAGCGAAGCGGATAGTGTGGGACATCGTGATCTCTCCTTGCCCGGCCATATCGCAAAGCCAGGGCCAGCTCGATCGTCGGTAGCGCGTGAGGGATCGTCAGACAATCCGGGCACTTCCGCAACTTCTCGTGAGTCGCGCACACCACGTGAACAGCCCGCTACGTGGCGCGACGCCACGCCGTGCGTCGGCTTCTCCCACGACGAATGTCTGACGGAGGCGGAGACGAAATGGCACGCGAGGCCCGTGCTACGTTGCGTGAATGGCGGATCCCGTGCGCCGGCGCGCCACCTACGAGGACGTCCTCGCCGCGCCCGAGCACATGGTAGCGGAGATCCTCGACGGGGAGCTCGTGCTCTCGCCTCGGCCGGCGAAGCCACACGCTGCTGCGGCGACCGCGCTCGGCGAGGAGCTGGGCCCACCGTTCAAGCGCGGCAAAGGCGGTCCGGGCGGCTGGATCATCCTGTTCGAGCCCGAGCTGCACCTCGGCGGCGACATCATCGTGCCCGACCTGGCTGGCTGGCGGCGCGAACGGATGCCGGCGATGACAACCGAGCTGCCGTACTTCACCCTCTCCCCCGACTGGGCAGGCGAGGTGATCTCGCCGTCGACCGGTGCGCGCGACCGCGCGCAGAAGCTAGCCATCTACGCGCGCGAGCAAGTCGCGCACGTCTGGCTGATCGACCCGCTGCAGCGCACGCTGGAGGTCCTCCGTCGCGAGGGCGCGCAGTGGCTCATCGTCGCCGTCCACCGGGGCGACGCCAAGGTCCGCGCCGAGCCATTCGACGCGATCGAGCTCGACCTGGCCATCCTCTGGGCCGACGTCGTGCTCTGACGTCACTGGTAACCGCGGGCCTGGAGCTTGAACAGGGTGGCGTAGCGGCCGCCCTCGGCCAGGAGCTCGGCGTGGCTGCCGCTCTCGATCACGCGGCCGCCGTCGAGGACGACGATGCGATCGGCCATGCGCACGGTGGAGAAGCGGTGGGAGATGACGATCGCGATCTGGTCCTTCGTGCGCTCGCGGAAGCGATCGAAGATCGCGACCTCGGCGGCCGCGTCCATCGACGCGGTGGGCTCGTCGAGGACGAGGATGTCGGCGTCCTTGCGCATGAAGGCGCGGGCGAGCGCGACCTTCTGCCACTGGCCGAGCGAGAGCTCGCGGCCCTCGCGGAACCACTTGCCCAGCTGCGTGTCGTAGCCGGTCGGCAGCTCGGCGATGACCGGCGCCGCCAGGCCCTTCTCCGCGGCCTCGGCCCAGCGCGCGCGGTCGTCGTAGGCGCGATCGTCGCCGGCGCCGATGTTCTCGCCGACGGTGAGCTGGTAGCGCACGAAGTCCTGGAAGATGACGCCGATGCGGCGGCGGAGCGTCGACGGATCCCAGTCGCCGAGCGGCAGGCCATCGACCAGGACGCGCCCCGACGTCGGGACGTAGAGGCCCGCGAGGAGCTTGATGAGCGTCGTCTTGCCCGAGCCGTTCTCGCCGACGATCGCGAGCTTGGAGCCGGGCGGGACGTGCAGCGAGACGTCGTCGAGCGCCGGCGTCGCCGAGCCCGGGTAGGTGAACGAGACGTGCTCGAAGCGGACCCCGTCGCCGGGATCGGGGCCGCGGGTCGCGCCGCCCGCCTTCTCCGCCGCGGCGCCGCGCACCGGCAGATCGAGGAGCTCGTAGAGTGTCGAGAGGTAGAGGTTGTCCTCGTAGAGGCCCCCGACGTCGGAGAGCAGGTTGCCCATCGTCGACTGCGCCTGGCGGAAGACGACGACGTACATCGTCATCGCGCCGAGCGTGATCGTCTGCGCGATCGCGGCGAGCGCGATCCACACGTACATGCCGTAGAACGCGGCGGCGCCGAGCACGCCGAGCGCGATGCCCCACAGGCCGCGGCGCCACGACAGCGCGCGGTCGTCGGCGAAGACGCGATCGAAGATCGCCTGGTAGCGGCGGAGCAGCCGCGGGCCGAGGTCGTAGAGCTTGACCTCCTTGGCGTGATCCTCGCGGGCCAGGACGGTCTCCACGTAGATCTGCTCGCGGGTCTCGGGCGTCCGCCAGCGGAAGAGGCGGAAGGCGTCGCCCGAGAACTTGGCCTCGGCGACGAACGCGGGCAGCGCCGCGCCGACGAGGATCGCGAGCGCCAGCGGCGAGAACGCGGCCAGGAGCGCGAGCAGGCCGACCAGCGCGATCGTCCCCTGCGCCAGCGAGAACGTGCGCATCACCATCGAGAGCGGCCGCGACGACGCCTCGCGCCGGGCGCGCGTGAGCATGTCGTAGGTCTCGGAGTCCTCGAACTGCGTGAGGTCGAGCGTGAGCGCCTTCTCGAGGATCATCACGTTGATGCGGTGGCCGAGCTGCGCGCGCAGGAGCGACCGCAGGATGGCGATGAGCCGCGTCGAGATCATGAGCGTGAGCGCGAGCCCGGCCTCGACGGCGACCCACACGAGCGCGGCGTCGCGGTCGGCGGCCGCCTGCGTCGCGGCGGCGTGGATGATCGCGTCGATGAGGCGCTTGCCGGCCCACGCCATCGCCGTCGGCGCCAGGCCGGAGATGACCGCGCCGGCCGCGAGCGCGATCGTGACGCCGCGGCTCGTCGCCCACACCAGGCCGAGCGCGCGGCGCGCGTAGCCGAACACGCCGGCGAGGCTCTGCCACGTCAGCGTGCCGTTCTTCGGCGCCGGCGCGAGCTGTCTTCCGTGCGGACTGGCGGCCACGCCGCTACTGTAGGCGAAGCGGGGCGGCTTTCACCTGCCCGAGGCGCCTACCCGATCCACCAGGCCCCTTCAGACGCCGTCGGAGACCGAGTCGACGAAGCCGCGGAGCGAGCTCTCCATGGTGTCCTCGTCGGGCGGAACCACCGTCGAGATGCGCTCCGAGATGCGGTGCGCCCGCTCGATCGGCTGGTCGACCGTACCGTCGGCGAGCGCCTCCGCGATGAGCGCGAGCTTGATGCGCGGATTCGTCTGACTGACGAAGTCGCAGAACTCGTTGGCGCCGGTCTGGGTCAGGGTCTCCGACACCGCGACGCCCTTGATGTGGCTGCGCGGGCGCTCCATGAGATCGATCGCCTCGAGCGGCGTCGACGCCTCGAACGAGTCACAGCCCGCCGCGCGCAGCTTGTCGGCGACGCGGCGCCGGCGATCGGCGTGGCGATCGACGACGATCATGCGCGGCCGGCGCGTGGCCTCGATCGCGGCGAGCACCTCGTCCTCGATCACGTCCTCGACCTCGGCCACCAGCGGCGCGAACGCGATGACGATCTCCTCGAGCTCGCAGCGGCGGATGATCCCGTCCGCCGTGATCCAGCCGCGCCCGCCGATCTCCATCTCGATCATCACGCCCGTGCCCTCCGCCGGACACGGCGCCTGGTCGTCCGATCTCCGGACACGCACGCCTCCCAGCGACAGATCGATGATGCGCCCCTTCAGCGCGACCCGCGACGCGTGAATGACCGCGCTCGCCTCCATCCCGGCCCGGTAGTGCTTGCGCCGCTCCGGTCTATCCTCCACTCGCCGACGATGCTGCATTTCGTCTTTGCCTCCCGCCCTTTCCACTATACGGACACGTGGTGCGACTCGTCACCCCGGAAGTTGCGCCCCACGGAAGATCCAGAGTCAGCGCAATTTTCGTTTCGCGATGCTCTTCACCTTGCGACGCTTGAGGCGCGTCGCGTCGCGCAGCCTGCGATCGGTCCGCTCGATCATCTGCTGCTGCGCGTGCTTCGACTGTGCGCCTCCGCCACGTTGCGCGTAGCTCCCGTCGGGAAACATGTCCCACGCACCGCGTTGATCGCCGAGCTGCATGTCGAGGAAGAGCCGGAGCTCCTGCTGGAGCCGCTGGTCCTCGATCGGCGTGAGCACCTCGACGCGACGCTCGAGGTTCCGCTGCATCACGTCAGCCGACCCGATGTAGTACTCGGGCTTACCGCCGTTGTGAAAGTAGAAGATGCGAGCGTGTTCGAGGAAACGTCCGACGATGCTGATGACGCGGATGTTGTCGCTGATGCCGGGGAGCCCAGGGCGTAGCCGGCAGGTGTCGCGCACGATCAGATCGATCTGCACGCCCTTCTGCGAGGCGCGATAGAGCGCCTTCACCACGTCGACGTCCTCGATCGCGTTCACCTTGAACTGCAGGACGCCCTTGCCGCCTGCCTCCTGGTGCGCGATCTCGCGCTCGATCTTGTCGAGGAGCGCGGGTTTGAGGTTCTTGGGCGCGGGCAGGAGCTTGGCGTACTTGCGCTTGGGCTTGAACCCGGTGGTCAGGTAGTTGAAGAGCTCGGTGAGATCGCGGCCGATCGCGTCGTCGCACGTGAGCAGGCCGAGGTCGGTGTAGAGGCGCGCGGTGCCGGCGTGATAGTTGCCGGTGCCCAGGTGCGCGTAGCGGCGAAGGCCGTCGTAGTCCTGGCGCACCACGAGGATCGTCTTGCAGTGGGTCTTGAGGCCGACGACGCCGTAGGTGACGTGGATGCCGGAGCGCTCCATGCGCGTCGCCCAGCGGATGTTGGCTTCCTCGTCGAACCGCGCCTTGAGCTCGAGCACGACCGCGACCTGCTTGCCCGCCGACGCGGCCTGCATCAGGTGCTTGATCACCTGCGAGTCCTTGGACGTGCGGTAGAGCGTCATCTTGATCGCGCGCACCTTGGGATCGGTGGCGGCCTCGCGGAGGAAGCGCTCGACCGACTGCTGGAACGACTCGTACGGGTGGTGGACGAGCAGGTTCTTGGCGTCGCGGATCGAGTGGAAGATGTTGCGATCGGCGGGGAGATCGGCCGGCTGCGCGGGCGCGTGTGGTGGATCGTGGAGCTCGGGGAGATCGAGCGCGACGAGCTCCATGAGGTCACGCTGGCCGAGCATGCCGACGGCCTCGAAGACGTCGCGCTGCTCGTCGAGGGCGAGCTCGGCGGCGAGCTTGCCGCGCAGGAACGCGCCCATCGCGCGCTCGACCTGGAGGCGGACGATGGGGGCGAAGCGCCGCTCGCGCAGCTCGATCTCGATGAGCTCGAGGAGATCCTCGGCTTCTTCCTCTTCACGCTCGGTGACGGCGTTGCGCGTGACCCGGAACTGCGCGCAGCTCTCGACCTCCATGCCGGGGAAGAGCAGGTCGAGGTTCTCCGCCATCACGTCCTCGAGCCCGACGAAGCGGTTGGGGCCGACGGCGAGGAAGCGCGGGATGCCGGCGCCGACGGGCACCTTGACCCGGGCGAGGAGCAGCTCGGGGTCCCCGGGGTAGTGGAGCGTGACGAGGAGGTTGAGCGAGAGGTTCGAGATGAACGGGAACGGGTGCGCCGGGTCCATCGCCTGCGGCGTCACCAGCGGGAAGATGTTGTGGAGGTAGTGCTCGCGGGCGCGGGCCTGCTCGGCGGCGTCGAGATCGCTCCAGCGCACGAGCGCGACGCCGGCGTTGCGCAGGGCGCCGAGGAGCTGCCCGAGCACGCGCGCCTTGTGGTGCTCGAGCTCGTGGATCGCGGCGAGGCACTCCTGGATCTGCTGGGTGGGCGAGCGCCCGTCGGCGGTGGAGGCGTGGAGGCCGGCGCCGACCTGCTGCTTGAGGCCGCCGATGCGCTTCTGGAAGAACTCGTCGATGTTGGACGAGACGATGGCGAGGAACTTGAGGCGCTCGAGGAGCGGGACGCGGTCGTCCTCGGCCTCGTGCAGGACGCGCCAGCAGAAGTTGAGGTACGTCAGCTCGCGGTTGAGGAAGAGCTCGGGCGCGCCGAGGTCGGTGTTCGGCGCGACGGCGCCGGTGCCCGGGTGCGGCGGGGTGCGGGCGGGCTCGCTGGTCGCGAGGGGGGCGGCCGCTGGCTCCTCGGCCGGCGGTGGGCTGGTGACGGCGCGGCGCTCCATCGGCTCGCCGATCGGGACGATGTCCGCGATGCGGTGGACTCCGGAGTGGCTCGTGGGCTGTGTCATGCGAAACGATGAGTATACCGGCTACTGCGTGACGGCACGGTGTCAGCCACCGGCGGACGGCGCGGTGTCAGCCACCGGCGGACGGCGCGGTGTCAGCCACCGGCGGACGGCACGGTGTCAACGGATCGTGCCCAGCTCGGTCCCGGTCGTCGCGTCGACGACGGTGATGGCCTTCGGGGTCACGCGCCAGATCCGACCGCCGGACGCGTTGGCCGGGTGCGGTGTCGGGTCTCCGGCGGGCGGCGCCACGATGGCCCCGTCGGCGAGCTGGAGCGCGTGGCGGGTGGCGCCGACCTGGACGACGAGGGTGTCACCCGTGATCCACGCGTCGGTGGCCACGCCGGCGAGGGTCTTCTTCCAGGCGAGGCGGCGCTCGTCGAGGGACGTGCCGATGACGAGCGTGCCGCCGCCCCCGGGCACCGCGAGGAGCTCGGCGCCGCGGACGCCGTCGGAGATCGTCGCGACCGTGGGCAGGGTGTACGCCGCCTCGTCGGGCGGCGCGTCGGGGACGAGGTCGAACGAGTCGAGCTTGGAGCCCGTGCCGGCGTCGAACGTGAACAGGAACGGATGCCCGCCCCGGGCGACGCGCACGGTGACGGAGCGGCGCGAGGCGGCGACGGCGATGGCGCCGGGCCGGCCGGCGTAACGCGGAACCATCCCGCGCCAGCGCAGGATCGGTCCGTCGTAGACCTCGAGGAAGGTGTTGTCGCTCGACTGCTCGCGGCGGACGACGACCGCGCCGTCGGGCGTCGCGAGGACGTCGATGAAGTCACCCGGGCGCGGGCGCGCGTGCACGACCCACCACGCGCCGAGGCCTCCGAGGCCGAGGCCCAGGGCCATGACCATCGCGACGATGAGGGTGCCGGAGCGACCGCGCCGCATGTCACTCGTCGGTGGATTCGCCGACCTTGGCGTCGGCCGGCGCCGCGGCGGACTGGTGCTCGAACGGCTTGGGCCGCGCGAGGCCGCCGCCCCCGCCGTCGCCCTTGGCCTGGACCAGGACCTTGCGGCCGACGGCGAAGAACACGGTCATCTTGCCGGACTCGGCGGTCTCGACGACGCCGGTGCCGAACGTCGGGTGCTCGACGCGCTCGCCGACCTGGAACTTCTCGCTCGCCTTGTACGTGCGCACGGCCTTGGAGAGATCGGCGGCGACCGCCGGCGTGTCGAAGCGCTGGACGACCTTGGCCTCGCGCGGCGCGCGCGGCGTGGACGAGGAGGACGACGACGTGGTCGCGCGCGCGCGCGGCTGGTTCTTCAGCTTGGGGTTGCGATAGCGATGCTGCGCGCCGCACTCCTTGCAGATGACGCGGACGATCTCCTCGCCGACCTTGGCGACGACGACGTGCCACACGTCGCCGCACTTGCTGCAGAGCGCCTCGATGTCTGCGCCGGTAGGGACACTCATGAGCGAAGCAGCATACTATGAATCGACATGAGCGCCGTCCGCCTGCGCCCCCTCGACGAGAGCGACGTCGACAACATCATGACGTGGGTGAACGATCCGGAGATCACCGGCAACATCGCCGCCTTCTCGGGACGCGCGTTCACCCGCGACGACGAGCTCGCCTACGTGCGGCGAACGGTCGCATCGACGAGCGACGTCGTCTTCTCGATCGAAGAGGCCGCGACCGGGCGCTACCTCGGCCAGACCGGCATCCACCAGATCCACGAGCGCAGCAAGGTCGGGCGGCTCGCGTGCATCGTCGCCGCCAAGGGCGATCACGGCCGCGGGTACGGGACCGGCGCGATCCGGCTCGTGCTCGACCACGCGTTCGGGACGCTCGGGCTGCACAAGGCGTGGCTCATGGTGTTCCGGCACAACGAGCGCGGGCGGCGCATCTACGGCAAGCTCGGGTTCGTCGAGGAAGGCATCCTGCGCGAGGAGTACTTCCACGAGGGCGGCTGGTTCGACATGGT
>DDTA01000026.1:433-15755 GCA_002344285.1 Myxococcales bacterium UBA2376 | reverse complement strand
GATCGCGATGACGCTCGCGCTCGCTGCCTGCTTGCTCACGCCGTTCGCGCTGTACGGGCTGGCGGCCGTGCGGCTGGGCGCCGTGGTCGTGGCGGCGTGGCGCGGGCGGGCGGGGCCGCCCTTCGACTCGTCCTCGCTCGCGCACGGACTCGCTGAGGATGAACGGCGGAGCTGGCGCTGGCGGGCGATGCTGCTCGTCGGCGCGGTCGGCCTCGGGACGCTGGTGGCCGCGCGGCTCGTCGTCGTCGAGGTCTTTCGCGTGCCGACCGAGAGCATGGCGCCGACGATCGCGAAGGGCGAGGTGATCGTCGTCGACAAGCTGACGCTCGCGCTGCGCGCGCCCGAGCGCGGCGAGGTCGTGTGCTTCCGCATGGGCGGCAAGACCTACGTGAAGCGCGTGATCGCGCTCGCCGGCGATCGCGTCGCCGTGCGCGACGGCCTGGTGAGCGTGAACGGCGAGGTCGTGGCGCGCCGACTGCTCGCCCCCGGCGCGGCACACGCACACCTCTACGAGGAGCGCCACGGCGGGCGCGTGTACCGCGTGCTCGGCGAGGATCCGGCGATGACCGGCGCGCTCGACGTGCTCGACAACTATCCGGTCGCCGGCAACTGCGGCCTGGACCGGTACGGCTACGGGACGCTGCCGCCGACGTTCGCCGCCGACAGCACGTGTGTGATGCCGCCGGACACGGTGTTCGTGATGGGCGACAACCGCGTCAACAGCGCCGACTCGCGCTACTGGGGCGCGTTGCCCGTCGCGTGGGTGTTCGGGCGCGTCGTCGGCGTCGACTGAGATCTGGCCGCGGCCTACGGCGCGCAGACGCCGTACGTCGTGCCGCCGATCGTGAGCGCCGGGTTGAAGCCGACGCAGGTCGTACCCGCTTGCGCGGCGCACTCGTTGCCGCCGGTCGTCAGGTTGCAGACGCGGCGGCAGCGGGTCTGGGCGTTGTACGTCGAGCAGAGCGTGTTGGCGGAGCACGTCGAGTCATTGCTGCACGTCGCGCCGTGCGCGCCGGCGCCGGCGGCGGTGCAGTCGACGATGTCGCGATTCTGCATACCGGTGAGCGCGTTGTTCACGGTGAAGAACCCACACTTGGTCTGGTTGGGCGGACATGGCCCGGCGGCGCTGTTGGCCGGGTTGCAGTTCGACGAGCAGACCTGCACGTTCGGGATCGGCGTGCCGGCGTTGGTCACCTGGATGACGCACTGACCGCGCGGCTGGCCGCAGTCGGCGTTCTCGTCGCAGTAGCGCTCGCACGCCGCGCTGGTGCCGCTGCCGAGGCAGACGTAGCCGCCGGCGCAGTAGCTCGGCTGCGCGGTGGCGGGGTTGCCGCTGTAGCAGGTGCTGGTCTCGGTGCCGGCCATGTTGACCGCGCGGCACGAGGTGCCCATGAGGTCGGTGAAGTCGAGGTCGCAGACCAGCGGCGAGGTGCAGCCGCACTGCTGGTACAGATCGCACGGCTGGGTCGGGCACGTGTTGGCGTCGACGGCGGCGTCGATCGCCATGCTGCCGTCGATCGTCGCGCCGTCGATCGTCGCGCCGTCGATCGTGCTCGCGTCGATCGTCGTGGCGCCGTCGATCGTGTCGGCGGCGTCGGTCGTGTCGTCCGCCGCGTCGGTCGTGTCGTCCGCCGCGTCGGTCGTGTCATCCGCCGCGTCGATCCCTGCGCCTTCGGGACGCGAGCTGGCACACGAGCCATACAGCCCGAGCGCGAGGCCGAGCACGACGAGCGACACACCCCGGTACTTCATCGGGGCATCCTCGCACGATCCGGTTTGGTCTTGCCGCGCGAAGGTTTGCTAGGCTCCGCGCGTGGCTCTGGCAGCTGCTGACCAGATGACGGCGGAGGGCAACGCGCTCTTCCAGCAGCACGAGTACGTCGCGGCCATGGCCCGGTTCGAGCGGGCGACGGCGATCTACCCGTCGCATCACCAGGCGTGGAAAGGACTTGGCCACTGCCTCCTCTGCCTGGGCCGGCCCGGAGAGGCCGCACGAGCGTTCGACAAGGCCATCGGCCTGCGCCCCGACAGCGCCACGGCCCTGTGGGGTGGAGCACTTGCCCATGCTGACCTCGGGCATCGGATCGTGGCCCAGAACTACCTGAAGCGCGTGCTCGCGGTCCAGCCGACCTGGATCGAGCTGGCCCTCTCGGTGCCGGCGCTCGCGGCGTTCCTGCAGATGTCGGCGCGCGCCGGCGAGCTCATGCGCGTCGCGCTGGGCGCCTACAGCGCGCGCGCGTACCGCCACGCGAGCGACGCGTCGCGGTCGATCGACGTGGCGCGCTTCGCCGACCGCCCCGAGAAGGGGCTCGTCACCTACGGCTCGCTCGGGCTCTCCAACAGGGAGTGGCCCGACGGGCGGCCGCGCATCGAGGTGCTGCTCGCGACCGCGCAGGACACCGCGGCGGCGCCATGGATCGTCGCCAACGCGGTGTTCCACGTCATGGACTCCGGCTTCTACCCGGCGCCGGGGACGATGGTGCGCGACCTGGTCGCCGTCATCAACGCGGGCGAGCTCTCGCAGCGGCTGCCTCACGCGTACTTCAGCGTGCCCCGACGCTGGCGGCTGCGCCTGCCCCTCGACGAGGGGCCGCCGGCGATCACGCTCACGATGGTCGTGCCGGTCAGCGAGGCCGAGTACCAGTACTGGAAGACCCACGGCGATCAGGCGCTCGAGGCGAAGCTCGCCGGCGCCGCGGTGGACCTGGCGGATCTGAAGCGAGCCAGCGTCCTCTGAGCGAGCCCGGTGCTATGCTGCGCCCGACATGTTCGGCATGGGCGGCACGGAAATCCTGGTGATCCTCGTGATCGCCATGATCTTCCTCGGCCCGGAGAAGCTGCCCGAGGCGGCGGCCAAGATCTCCAAGGGCATCCGCGACATCCGCAAGCAGCAGCGCGAGCTGACGCAGACGATCGAGAACGACACCGAGCTCGGCGGCGCCATCCGTGATCTCAAGAGCGCGCTCCGCGGCGACGACATCCGGCGGCCGCCGGTGCGCAAGCAGCCTCCGGCGGAGGCCCTGGCGGCGGAGACCCCGGCGGCAGACGCGCCGCCGGCGGAGACGCCGCCGGTCCCCGCGGTCGAGGAGACCACGACCGCCGCCGCGCCGAACGCGAGCCCCGCGAGCCCGGCTAGCCCCGCGAGCCCGGCAGAGACCGCGACGGCGGCGGCAGCCGACGCGGACGTTGCGGACGACCCCATGAAGCTCATCCGTCCGGCGACCGGCACCGCCAAGCGCGAACATGGCTGAGCCGGCCGAGACGAGCGATCCACGCGAGGCCGACCTCGACGACGGACGCATGCCGTTCGTCGAGCACCTGCGCGAGCTGCGCCTGCGGCTGCGCAACGCCGCCATCTTCTTCCTCATCGGCGTCGCCGGCTCGTGGGCGTTCGCCGGCGACATCTACGACTGGCTCCGCCAGCCGCTCGAGCGCGCCTGGGCCAAGTACCCCGACGTGCTCGGCCCCGAGACCCGGATGGCGTTCGCGTCGATCGTCGAGCCGTTCTGGGTCGACATGTCGGTGGCGCTGTGGGCCGGCATCTTTCTGTCGAGCCCGTTCATCTTCTTCCAGCTGTGGCGCTTCGTGGCGCCCGGGCTCTACAAGACCGAGCGCCAGACCGGCGTGTGGTTCTCGATCTTCTCCGCGGTGTTCTTCGTGAGCGGCGCGGCCTTCTGTTACTACTTCGTCCTCGAGCAGCTGTTCACGTTCTTGCTCGGCTACGCCGACAAGAAGACGCAGCCGGTGCTCATGCTGCGCGAGTACTTCGACCTGACGCGCAACATGATGCTCGCGTTCGGGGCGGTGTTCGAGCTGCCGCTGCTCATCTACTTCCTGGCAAAGATCGGGCTGGTCACGCACCGCGGCCTGTGGCGCTTCAACCGGTGGTTCGTCGTCATCGCGTTCGTGATCGGCGCGATCCTCACGCCGTCCCCCGATGTACCTACACAGGTGATGATGGCGGTGCCGATGATCGTGCTCTACAACCTGAGCATCGTCGTCGCGTGGGTGGTGGTGAGGAAGCGCGAGAAGTCCACCCCCGCGTGACCTACACGCTCCGGTGAGGCGGCTTGCATCGGTTGCAGGCCATACAGATTTTTTTCACGAATGTATTGCGTCCTCCCTGACGCCTTACGCATGGTGACGCTGGGTCACTTACGACCGGAGGGAACCATGCGTATCTCCCAACGCACGGCGCTAGCTACGTCCGCGATGGCCATCTTTGGCGTCGGTGCCACAGGCTGTACCGAACAGAGCACGATCGACGACCTCGACCGCACGAGCATCACCGAGCACGAGCTCAACACGGCGGAACGACGGGGTCGCGATGTCTGGTTCGAGAACACGTACGGCGGTGGCGCCTTCTTCGCCTTTTTGGCGAATCATCCGGATCCATCGAAGCGGATCCGCATCGCGTTCAACGAGGTGCTGAACACGCCGCGTTCACAACGCTTCGCCCAGTGGGGTCTCATCAACGACCCCGACTGCTGGGCCAACCCGGCAGGGGGCCCGGACCTCTGCGATGACCCGGCCGGCACCGGTGTGCTCGGCATCCGCAAGGAGCCCGGCCCGGGCGGGACGACGTTCTTCGGGGTCACGTGCGCCTCCTGCCACGCTGGCTTCGACCCGCTCCACCCGCCGACGGACCCGGCCGAGCCGACGTGGGCGAACGTCCACCCGACCATCGGCAACCAGTACGCGAAGTTCGGCAAGATCTTCGGCCACAACCTGGCGCCGACCGATGTCCGCCGGTTGATGTTCGACTCGTGGCCGGACGGCGCGGTCGACACCACCGCGCTGTTCAACGACAACATCATGAACCCCGGCGTCGTGACGGCGTTCTGGGATCACAAGAAGCGGCCCACGTTCGACATCGGGACCGGCCACGACGAGATGCGCAACGGCCAGGGCGGCGAGGACGACGTGGGCGGCAAGCTGGCGGCGGTACGCGTCTACACCAACATCGGCGTCTGCTTCGCCGAGTGCGTCGCGCCGCGCCCGGATCGCCCCGATCCGAACGCGCCGATCGACCTGGCGCAGTGCGAGCGCGACTGCGCCAACTTCCCGCCCGACCAGGATCTCGACGACATGGTCGCGTTCCTCGGCTCGGTGAAGAGCCCCGATTACCCGGGTCACCCGCGGAACGTGCTGAAGTACATCGCCGGCGGCCTCACGTTCGCGGTGGGCTGCGGCAACTGCCACTCGGTGACCGGTGAGGGTCGCAAGGTCCTCTCCGACGACGAGGTGAACCCGCTCGACGCGCAGGCGACCAACGCGTGCCGCGCGCTCACCACCAACTGGGACACCGGCAAGCTCTGGGCCGCGTTCTCGTCGGACGTGTACAAGAACCGCGGGTACAAGGGCTACCGGACGATGCCGCTCACCGGCATCTGGTCGACGGCGCCGTTCTTCCACAACCAGTCGATCGGTCCGTGGGCCGCGGCGGGCGCGTCGCCGGCCGATCGCGCCGCATCGTACGAGGCGGCGATGTACGAGATGATGAGCAACTCGCGTGTGCCCAAGGTCCACGTGCTGCCGTTCCCGCTCTCCCCGACGCTCCCCGCGGGCACGCCGCTCCACTACATCTTCTCGCGCGACCCGGCCACCGGGCAGGTGCTCTGCACCGACCTCGTCGAGAACAAGGGCCACACCTACGGCGCCGAGCTGTCGCCGGGGCTCAAGTCCGCGCTCATCTACTGGCTCAAGTACCAGTAGCCGGGCTCAGCCGGCGAGGAGCTGGCGCAGGGGCGCGCGCGGCGGCAGCGCGCCGAGGTGGTCGAGGACGCGCTCGACGAGCGCGGCGGCGTCGTGGCCGCCGGCCCAGCCGACCTGGGCCCAGTGGTCGAGCTCGGCCTCGGCGATCACCTCGCCCCAGGCCTGCGACGCGGCGGTCACCAGGCCGTCGCTGGGGCCGTGCGCGCGCAGGAACGTGTGGGTGACGCGGAGCAGCGGGTGCACCTTGCGCGCGTCGGCGGTGGCGCCGACGACGCACGCGTAGCGCACGCCGGGGACGTCGGCGATCTCCTCGTTGAAGCGCGCCAGGCGCTCCGTGGTGAGCCAGTCGACGGCCTCGCTGCCGAGGCCCATGCGCGCGAGCGCGCTGCGCAGGCGGCCGCCAGGGCCGCGGGCAAAGGCGTCGGCGATGGGCGAGCCGCGGTGCGGGGTGCCGATGGTCACGAGCGCGCGCACGCGGTCGCAGCCGCCGCGGGCGAGCGCCCAGCGCGCGTCGAGGCCGCCGAGGCTGTGGGCGACGATGACGACATGTGTGCTCTTCACGCGGGCGAGCTGGTCGAGGAGCGCCTGCGCGCGCGCGGGCGTGCTGCCGAGTGGGGGAAGCACCGCGACGTGGACCTCGACGCCACGGCGCTCGAGGGCGCGGGCCACGCGCCGGAAGTAGTGGATGCGCGCGCGGCCGAAGCCGATCGAGCCGAAGCCGAGGAAGCCGTGCACGAGCACGACGGCGGTGCCCGGTGTCGTGTGCGGGGCCGCGTCGGCGGGGTCCGTCGACCCGGACGCCGCGGGCAACGCGAGCGGCGGGGCGTCGCGCCTCGGCGGCAGCGACCGCAGTCGAGGCGCCGGCGGCGCCGCGCGCTGCGCCCAGCGGAACGCGAGCCACGCGGCGACGACCAGCGCCTGCAGACACAGCACCGCGATCGCGACGACGAGCGCGTGCTGCATGGACGCACGTTGCCACCGCGCGGATCGCGGCGCAACGCGACGCCAGTTCAGGCGGGCTACGGCGCGGTCTGCGTCTGCAAGACGTGTGGGGGCGAATGCGTCTTGTCGAGCTGATCCCAGACGAGGCGGCCGCCGCCCGGGAGCGCGGCGATGTGGAAGCCGTCGAGCAGGTCGCCGGTCGCCATGTCGGAGTGGGTCCACGTCGTGCCCGAGAGCGACGCGACGACGAGGTTCGCGGTGGCCGCGTCCTGGTACGCGATGTACGGCGTGCCGCCCGAGAGCCAGATCGCCGCGCCGGCGCCGACCGCGTGCGTGCGGTCGCCCTGGCGCACGCCGTCGTCGACGACGACCGGCGTGCCCGGTGACGACCCGAGCGTCGTGTACATGAGCTGATCGCCGAGCGCTTCCTGGTAGGCGACGTGGATCGTGCCCGAGGCGTCGACGACGGCGCTCGCCCACATGCCCTTGTCGGCGTCGTCGGCGCCGTCGAGGATCGTCTCGGCGAACGAGCCGCTGCCGGCGGCGGACTCGGTGAGCGCGACGAGCGCGGTGCGCACGCGGTCGTAGAAGACGACGACGAGGCGACCGTCGGGCATCAGGAGGAGCGTCGGGAAGAGGCCGGTGCCACCGGGGATGTCCTCCACCTTCGGGTCGGGCACCTCCGCGCGGCACGCGCCGGCGACGCACACGTCGGTGTCGGCGCACGCCGGGTTGCACGTGCCCGACGGCGACACGCACGTCTGGGGATCGCCGTCGGCGGCGGGCACCACGCACGCGTCGCTGCCGCACAGGCCGGCGCAGCTCGCCGGCGCCGTCGCGAGCGTCGAGATGTTCCAGTCGCCGGGGTTGTTGGGCTGCGGCGACGAGGCGCGCGCGAGGCGCAGCTCGGTGTGGCGCGTGCCGTCGGCGGCGGGGACGCCGGTGACGACGTACGCGACGTACGGCGCCGCGCCGACGACCATCGACGTGTGGAGGCCGATGACCTCGCTGCCGTCGGGGACGTCGATGTCGTGCGCGGCGAAGCGATCGCGCTGGGTCTCGACGACGAAGCGCAGGGCCCGGCGCTCGCGGTCCTGGTACGCCGCGCGCACCAGGCCACCGGCGAGCCCGACCGCGGTCCACGCACCGACGTCCGGTCCGGGCGACTCGATGCCGCCGCGGTAGCCGCCCGGGTCGTAGATCGGGGTCTCGTCGGGCACGCCGTCGATCACGCGGTAGCTCAGCTCGCCGCTCGAGCTCACGTCGGCGAGCACGAGGTCGCCGAGCGTCACGTCGTACGTGGTGATGACGGTGCGCGTGCCGTCGCCGGCGATCGCGTTCCACCGCCCGATCGGGCCCTGCAGCACCTCGCCGGGCAGGCACTCGACGTCACCGCACGGCTTGTCGTTGCCGCAGCTGCACGCGGGCAGCACGGCGCCGACGAGCAGCACCGCGAGCCGCGCCCCCCAGCGCCGGCGGGTCCGGCGACGCATGAGCACGAGCGCGACGATGACGAACAAGATCGCCGCGCCGCGCGGATCACCGCCGGCGCCGCAGCTACACCCGCTCTCGCCGGGCGCGCCGTGGAAGTCGGCGCGGAAGACGGCCTGCGAGCCACGGGTCGGCGCCATGTTGCCGGCCTCGTCGTAGACCTCGACCTCGAGCTCGATGGGCTGCGCCTTGCCGAGCTTCACCTCGGCCGGCAGCTCGACGTCGTGCCAGACGCCCTTGCGCAGCCGCCAGCGCGCCGTGAGCTTGTCGCCGGACACCGTGTCGGTGCCGAGGATGCGTACGATCGAGCCGTCGGTCTCGAGCGTCGGCACCGGCGCCATCGTGTCGATCACGGGGTTCAGCACCACCGGCGACAGGTCGGCGCTGCGCGGCTCGCCGCGACGCCGCGCCCGCACCTCGACCTGGTGCTTGCCCTGCAGCCAGAACAGGTTCGACGACAGCGTGCGGCGCGTCGCCGTGCTCCACGCCGACCACGTGCCGTTGCCCACACGCACCGACCACTCGAGGTCGTCCTCGCTGCCGCCGAGCGCCAGCTCGAACTTCGGGCGCCGCGCGCGCGACCAGCGCTCGGGGTCGTCGAAGGTCTCGGTCCCGGGGATGTCCTGACCGAGGATGACGGCCGTGGTCTCGACCCGCGTGGGTCGCGCCATCGCGCCGGCCGGCGTCAGCTCGCCGTAGATGGCGAGGAACGCCTTGTTGTCGACCGCGGTGATCGCGGTGACGTCGATCTGCAGCCCGACCAGCTCGGGCACCTGGAACGCGCCGAGCCCGCCGATGAGCTGGGGCAGCGCGAGGTCGAGGATCATCGGGAAGATCGCGGCGAGCTGCGCCGGCGATTCGACCAGCGGCTCGCTGTTCTTGACGCTCAGGTTGGAGAACGCGTTCTCCACCTGGCCGAGCACCGGCGTCAGCTCGCCGGTGGCGCCGACCTCGAGCCCGATGGGCAGGTGCACGTCGGCGACCAGCGTGAAGATGCGGATGTACTGGTCCTCGATCTGGGCGAAGAAGTCGATCTCGAGCTGCTGGAACGAGAGATCGAGCAGCGGCTCGTCGACGACCATGTTGCCGTTGCCATCGTCGACGAAGGTGTTGGCGCCGAGCACGATCGTCGGCGGGCTCTGCGGTCGGAGCCCGAGCGCGAGCGGACGCGAGCCGCCGGCCAGGTTGGGGAGCGACTGGAGGAACAGCGCGAAGGTGTCGGTCGTCAGCAGGTCGACCGTCGAGTGGCCGATCGTCATGCACAGGAGGCCACCCTCGTAGCCGGCGTACGCGAACTGATCGAGCTGGCTCTCGTGGACGCCGATGCCGATGTCGAAGGCCGCGCCGGTGTCGGGCCGCGTGTTGCCCTGGAAGAAGGTCGACTGCGGGATCGTCACGCGGGCCGGCGCCGTCGCCGGCGGACCGCAGCGGTCGCGGATGGTGCCACCCGGCAGCATGCCGCCGAGCATGCCGAGCGCGATGCCGTTCGAGTTGGTCGTCCCGTAGCCGCCGAGCACCTCGTAGAGATCGAGCGCGCCCGCGCCACCGGGCAGGAGCCCCGAGCCGGCGAGCCGGCCGGTGACGCCGAGCTCCTGCAGGCACGTGTTCGCGTCCTTCATGCACACGTTGTCGGTGCATGCCGTCGCGAACGAGCCGCACTCCGCCACGTTGCCCGACGGGCACGCCTTGCAGGTCTGGTCGTTGACCGCGTCGCTGATCGCGCCGGCGAACGTGTCGGTGAGCGTGCCGATGAAGAAGCCGATGCCGAGGCTGGCGAACTGGCACCCGAAGCTGCCGCGCAGGGCGACGTCGCCGTTGTCGAGCTGCGAGATCGCCGCGGTCCCGGCCTGGATGCGCGTGGTGCCGGCCATCGCGTCCTGCGTGAAGTTGATCGGCAGGTCGACGATGAGGTCGTCGGCGCCGGCGTCCTCGGTGTTGATGTGCAAGCCGCAGTCTCCGACGAGCGGGACGTTGACCGGCACGTCCATCATGGTGCGCACGCGTGCGCGCAGCCGGACGTCGAGGCGCGACGCGCCCTGCACCGGCGTGACCACGAGGCGCGGCTGATCGCCGGCCTGCCGCACGAGATCGATGACGATCGGCCCGCACGGCGACACCGGGTTGCCGCCGGGGCAGCACGTCGACGGCGAGCCGCTGCAGTTGGCGGGCACGTCGAACTGGAGGGGGCCGCCGGTGACCCCCTCGATGAGCGCCGCCGGATCGGCGGTGACCGCGGCGAGGCCGGTCTGCGACACGCGGATCTGCGCCGCGTTGGCGGTGCGCTGCGCGGCGGGGAAGCCGCCCGGGATGGGTTGCATACACGAGCAGCCGTCGCCGCTACATCCCGCCAGGATGGCCGCGAAGACGTACAAGACCGGGGTGATCCCCCGACGACGAGTGGCGCTGGTTGTCATGGTCTCCCCCACCCGCATGCGGGCGCGAGCGTATGGGAATCCAGTGTGCACCTCCCGTCAAGCACGCGATCGGGGCTCCCGGTCGTCTCACCCCGGGTTGATGTCGCACTGATGTCGCGAGACACTGTGATCGTGGAGGTTTCACGCAGCGCGGGGGAGCTCGTCGCCGCCCGCTTCGACCTCGGGGAGCGGCGCGGGGCCGGCGGCATGGGCGCGGTCTTCCGCGCGCTCGACCGTGTCACCGGTCACACCGTCGCGCTCAAGCTCCTGCGCGAGGATCGGACCTCGGAGGTCGATCGCTTCGAGCACGAGGCCGAGGTGCTCGCCACGCTGCAGCACGACGCCATCGTGCGCTACGTCGCGCATGGTCGGACCGCCGACGGCATGTTCCTGGCCATGGAGTGGCTCGAGGGCGTCGATCTCTCCGAGCGCCTCGACCGCGTGCCGCTCGCGCCGGCCGAGGCGATCGAGATGCTGGCGCGCATCGCCGAGGCGCTGGGCATGGCGCACGCGCGCGGCATCGTGCACCGCGACGTGAAGCCGTCGAACATCTTCCTGCCCGGGGGCGACCCGTCGCGGGCGAAGCTCCTCGACTTCGGCGTCGCGCGCTCGACGATCGGCGATCGCCCGATGACGCAGGCGGGCACGGCGCTCGGCACCCCCGGCTACATGGCGCCCGAGCAGGCGCGCGGCGAGCGCGACCTCGACGCGCGCGTCGACGTGTTCGCCCTCGGCGCCGTGCTCTTCCGCTGCCTCGCCGGCTCGGCGCCGTTCGACGCCGGCAACACGATCGCCGTGCTCACGCGCGTGCTCTTCGAGGAGCCGCCGCCGCTCTGGATGGTGCGTCCCGATCTGCCGGCGAGCGTGCACGAGCTGGTGGCCAAGGCGCTGGCCAAGCCGCGGGACCATCGCTTCGGCGACGGCGCCGAGCTGGCGCGCGCGCTGCTCGACATCGCGCCCGACGTCGCGAGCGCGGCGCCGCCGTCGGTCATCGCCGGTGGCATCACCGGCGGTGAGGAGCGCATCCTCGCCGCGGTGCTCGTGCGCCGCCCGCACCAGCAGCCGCCGGAGCCCGAGCCCGAGAGCAAGGCGCCGGGCACGACGGCGACGGTCGCGCTCACCCACGAGCCCGAGGTGATGGTGGCGATGAGGCAGGCCGCCGCGATGCGCGGCACGTTCGAGCGCCTCGCCGACGGCACCTGGGCCACGGTCTTCTCCGGCGAGGGCGCGACCGAGATGTCGGCGCGCGCCGCGAAGTTCGCGCTGTTCATCCGCGAGCGCTTCCCCGGCGCGCAGATCGCGGTCGCCACCGGCCGCCGGCGCGGCAACACCACCGCCGCCACCGGCGCGTTCGACGCCGCGGCGCGCCTGGTCACCGCGGCGCCGCCGGGCGCGGTGCTCCTCGACGACGCGACGGCGGCGTTGCTCTCGGGCCGCCACGAGGTCGAGCGCCGCGCGGTCGGGACGATCCTCGTCGGCGAGGCCGAGCTCGGCCGGCAGGTGCGCGGCGTGGTGACGCCGTTCGTCGGCCGCGGCCGCGAGCTGCGCCTCCTGCGCGGCGCGTACGACGGCTGCGTCGAGGACGGGCAGGCTGCGGCCATGCTCGTCGTCGGCTCGCCGGGCAGCGGCAAGTCGCGCCTCGTCGGCGAGCTGGTCACGCAGCTCGAGGGCGAGGGCGCCGTCATCTGGCGCGGCTACGGCGATCCACTGGCTTCGAGCGCGCCGTTCGGGCCGTTCGCCCAGATCTTGCGGCGCGCGCTCGGCCTCACCCTCGCCGCGGCGGTGCCGGCGCGCCACGAGACGATCGAGCACCGCGTGCGCCAGGTGGTCGCCGGCGAGGCGGTCACGCGCATCGTCACTGCCGTCGCCGAGCTGCTCGATCCGAGCGCCGACGCGCAGGTCGTCGACCCGGTCGCGCGCGGCGACCAGATCCGCCGCGCCGTCGAGGACTGGATCGCGGGCGAGGTGAAGCGGGCGCCGCTGGTCATCGTGCTCGACGACGCGCACTGGCTCGACCCGGGCACGGTCGCGCTCGTCGACGGCGTCCTGCGCAACGTCGTCGGCCCGGTGTTCGTCCTGTGCGGCGCGCGCCCCGAGATCCACGAGCGCTTTCCGCGCCTGTGGAGCGATCGCGGGCTCACCAAGATCGAGCTGAGCGCGCTCGCCCCGCAGGCGGCCGCGCAGCTCGCGCGCGCCGTGCTCGGCGACGGCGCGACGACGCAGGCGATCCGCACGCTGGCCGAGAAGAGCGCCGGCAACCCGTTCTTCCTCGAGGAGCTGGCGCGGGTGCGCGCCGACAAGGACTCGGGCGACTGGCCCGACACGGTGCTCGCCACCGTCGAGGCGCGCCTGGCCCGGCTCGACGGCGACGCGCGACGCGTCCTGCGCGCGGCCAGCGTCATCGGCTCGGTCTTCTGGCCGGGCGCGATCATCCACCTCGTCGGCGGCGCGCCCTACTCGTCGATGGTGTCGAACCGCCTGGCGACGCTGGTCGAGCGCGAGTTCGTCGTGCCCACCGAGGGCAGCCGCTTCCCGGGCGAGCGCCAGCTCGCGTTCCGCCACGGCCTCATCCGCGACGCCGCCTACGGCACGTTGCCCGACGAGGATCGCTTCCTCGCCCACCGCCTCGCCGCCGAGTGGCTCGATCGCGCCGGCGAGGCGCCCGCGGTCATCGCCCAGCACCTCGAGCGCGCCGACGAGCCGGCGACGGCGGTGCCCTACTACGTGCGCGCCATCGAGGCGGCGCTCATCGGCAACGACGTGGCCGGCGCGCTCGGGCTGTGTGAGCGCGGCGTCGCGGCCGGCGCCGGCGGCGCGGAGCTCGGCACGCTGCGCGCGCTCGAGGCCGAGGCGGCGTGGTGGCGCGGCGAGCACCCGCGCGCGATCGCCGCGGGCGCGGCGGCGATGCGGCTCGTCACCGAGCGCAGCCCGCGCTGGTACGCGGTGCTCGGCGTGACCGCGCGCGCGGCCGGCGCGCTCGGCAGCCACGGCGACCTCGAGGATCTCACCGCCCGCCTGCTCGCGCAGCCACCGGAGCCCGAGGCGCGCGCCGCCGCGGTCATCGCCGGCGCGCAGCTCGCCGCGTTCTTCGTCGCCGCCGGCGACACCGGCCGCCTGCGCAAGCTGCTCGGCTTCGTGCAGGGCAACGCCGCGCAGCTACCGCCGAGCGATCCGGCGTGGGGCTGGGTCGAAGCGCTGCGCCACCAGCACGCGATGCGCGACGGCGACCTCGGCCGCGCCACGCGCTCGGTCGAGCGCTCGATCGCCGCGTACGGCGCCGCCGGCGACCTGCGCAACGCGTGCCTCCAGCGCATGCGCCTGGGCGCGTGCCTGGCCCAGCTCGGCCAGCTGACCTCCGCCGCCGACGCGCTCCGCGGCGCCCTCACCGACGCCGAGCGCCTCGGCGCCGAGTACACCGCGGCGCGCGCCCGCCATCACCTGGGCCACGCGCTCCTCCTCCTCGGCCGCCGCGACGAGGCCGTCGTCCTCCTCTCGGCGGCGCGGCGCGCGTTCGCCGCCCAGCACGATCAGCGCTCCGAGGCCGCCACCTGCGGCGAGCTCGCCGACGCCGCAGCCGCGCGCCCGCTCGAGGCCGAGGCCCTCCTGCGCCAGGCGATCGCGATGGTCGAGCACCACCCGCCGATGCGCGCCGCCCTCTCCGCCCAGCTCGCGCGCCTCCTCCTCGCGCGCGGCGCCGTCGACGAGGCCCTCGCCCTCACGCGCCCCGCTCACGAGCTCATCGAGAGCGGCGGCCCGAGCGAGGAGCGCGAGGCCCTCATCCGCCTCGCGCACCTCGAGGCCCTCGTCGCCGCAGGCGCGCACGAAGAAGCCGCCGCCGTCGCCTGGGTCGCGCTCCAGCGCCTCCGCACCCGCGCCGCGCGCCTCGGCGACGCGAGCTGGAGCGAGAGCTTCCTCACCCGCGTCCCCGCCAACGCCGACACCGTGAAGCTCGCGTCGATGGTCGAGAACAAGCCCGACGCCCCCCGCTCATCTTGACCGAGCCCCTCGCTGATCCTGAGCGAGCCCGAGCGTCAGCGCGGGCGAGTCGAAGGACCAGCCGCGGTCACCTACTCAGTCGTCGCCCCACCACATCGCGATGTGCCCTGTGGTCAGGACCAGGACCTGCTTGGGTCGGCCATCCGAGAACGCCGCCGGCTCACGAGTATCGGGCGGCAGCCGGTACACGAACCATCCGGCAACGCGCAGCTCGTCGACCAGCCGATCGAGACTCGTCTCCAGATCGACGAACCAGTTCGAGCACTCGTAACACTCGACCCAGATGTGGCCGCACTTCGGGCAACGCAGGAAGATCAGATCCTCGTCGCCGCAGCACCGAAACAGCGCGTAGTCGACGTCGCGATCGGTGAGGAGATTACCGTCGGGCGGCTTGATGTCCGTCATGCCGGGGTTGTCGGTGACACCCCAACCTCGGTTTCGTTGCGTCCGAAATCTGCGAGCTACTGCGTCGCCGAGAGCGTCAGCGCGACGGGGGGAGCGTGATGTCCCAGGTCACGTCGGCGCCGAGGTCGACCTCGAGCTTGCGGGTCTTGTAGCCCTTCTTGCGGACCTTGACCCAGACCGCGCCGGGCTGGCGCGGGCGCTCGATCAGGAGCGGGGTGCGGCCGAGGCGCTCGCCGTCGAGGACGACGGTGGCGTCGTCGGGGGTGCTGGTGATGCGGACCTTGACGGTCGTGGTCTCGACGGGCTTGACGGGAGCGGGCGCGGGGGCCGTGCTGTCGGGCGGCTGCGTCGAGGGCGCC
>DDTA01000026.1:0-382 GCA_002344285.1 Myxococcales bacterium UBA2376 | reverse complement strand
GGCGGCGCCGGCGGCGAGCGGCAGGAGCAGGCGGTTGCGGCGGGCGCGCGCCTCGAAGGTCGAGAAGGCCATCACCTCCTCGGTGCGCATGCCGATCGGCGACGGGGGCGCCGTCACGGGACGCGAGGTCGCCGCGCGTGGGAGCGGCGCGCCCGGCATGGGTGAGGCCATCGGCAGGGTCGCCGGCGGCGTGGGCATGGGCGCGGCCGAGGAGCCGAGCGCTGGCACCAGCGGTGGCGGCACCGGCGGCGGCGGGAGCGTCGCGACGGGCTCCGACGACGTCCCGCGGGCGGCGACGGTCGGCGCGGCAGGCGAGCCCGCGCGCGCGAACGGCGGCGGGCTGGAGCCGACGGGAGGGCGCGGCGGCGGCGTGAGCTTGCTC
>DDTA01000005.1 GCA_002344285.1 Myxococcales bacterium UBA2376 | reverse complement strand
ACGCCCCGCACCGTCTTGATGCGCTGACCGTCGTCGTCGCCGAGCTTCTTGCGCAACCGCGAGATGTGCACGTCGACGGCCCGCTCGCTGACCACCGTGTCGTCGCGCCCGGCGAGCTCGAGCAGCGCCGTGCANNAGCACGTCGAGCTCGAGCCCGGTCAGCTCGATCGCACGCCCGTCGACCCACGCCTGCCGCGCGCCGACGTCGACCTCGATCCCGGCCGCCGTCACGCGCTCGCTCGCCGCCTGCGGCTGCGCCCGCCGCAGCACCGCGCGCACGCGCGCGNNCGCGCGGCGAGAACGGCTTGGCCACGTAGTCATCGGCGCCGAGCTCGAGCCCGACCACGCGATCGGCCTCGTCGCCGCGCGCGGTCAGCATGATCACCGGCAGCTGGTGCTTCGCGCGCAGCCGCCGCAGCGTCTCGAGCCCGTCGATGCCGGGCATCATCACGTCGAGCAGCACCGCGTCGAAGCCGCCCCCCGCGGCCGCCAGCCCGGCCTCACCGCTCGACGCCTGCTCCAGCGCCACGCCCTGCGGCGTCAGGTAGCCGCGCAGGAGCTCGCCGAGGCGCAGGTCGTCGTCGATCAGGAGGAGCCGGATGGCGGCCACGGGGGCAACTGTAGCCTGCGCGCGCACGGCCCGCGTCATACGCGATACGGGCCGCCTCCGCCGCCGCCCACCCAGCGCCCGCCGAGCCCGCCGCGCACGAGCTCGGCCAGCCGCTCGCGCTGCCGCTCGTCGAGCGCCGCGTGCACGCGCTCGAGCGACGCCGTCAGCGCGGCGCGCAGCTCCACGAGCCGCCTGTCGTGGCGCGTGAACATCTCCACGAGCGCGGCGCGATCGAGCTCGTGCCCGGCGATCGCACGCGCCAGATCCTCGCGTGACTGCTCGCGCTCGTCGCGCATCCCGCGCGCGATCGCGACGAGCCCGCGCAGCTCCTCGCGGACCAGCTTCTCCTGCGCCGGCGAGCAGTCGAGCTCGGCCAGGAGCCGGTACTCGACCCCGCGCCGCCCCCATCCGCGGCGCCAGCTCGGCCCGTGCCCGTGCCCCGGCCCATGCCAGTGCCTGCCGTGCCCTGCAGCACCGTGCCAGCCGCCGGACCACGAGTCGCCACACGCCGCCATCGCCTGGTGGTGAAACCGATGGTGCCGCCTGATCATGAGGAACCCGGCCACGGCCGCCGCTCCGACGAGAAATCCCAGCATCACTTGCCTCCTTGGCTTCACATCCCAGCCTGAGGCCCCTCTGTTTCGCGGGAGGCCGGCGCCCGGTGAAGAAGTGTTTCCGCTCCGGGAGCGGGTCCCAGCCGTCCTCGACCTTCCGTCTGCTTGCACCCACATCCGCCCGCGCCGTATCCTCGGCTTCGTCCTTGGGGGGACCATGAGCCGCACCACGTTTGCGCTCACGCTCGCCATCGCTGCGCTCGCAGCGTGCGGCAACGTGAAGAACAATCCCGACGCTCCACCGCCGCCGGCCGACGCTGCCGTCGACGCGGACACGACCGACGCCGCGGTCGACGCGATGCCGCCGATCGACGCCGCCGTCGATTCGGCACCGCCATCGCCCGGGCAGGAGTTCACCGGCGCTGCCGGCCGCGTCGGCGGCCCGACGTTCACGATGGACGTCCAGCTCGGTCACCCGCACGGACAGGAACAGATCCAGGGCAGCACGTTCCGCCTCGAGGCGAACACGCCCGTCAAGCCTTGATCGCGATCAGGAGGCAAACCAGATGAAGCGCCGCATCAGCACAATCCTCGGGCTCGCCGTCCTCTGCCTGTTCGCGGAGGCCCAGGCCGTTCCCTCGACCGTGTCCTTCACCGGACGCCTGAGCACGTCGACCGGTCCGGTCTCGGGCTCGGTCACCGTCACCTTCAAGCTGTTCGACCTGGCGATGAACGGCACGGAGCAGTGGTCGGAGACGCGCAGCCTCACCGCCACCTCCACCGGCCTCGTCTACGCCGACCTCGGCGCCATGACGACGCTCGACTCGAGCGTGCTCGACAACTCGCCCCTCTACCTCGAGATCCACATCGGCGCCGAGATCCTGACGCCCCGCCTGCCGCTGCAGTCGGTGCCGTACGCGATCCGCTCCGAGGTCGCGAACACCGCCGAGACCCTCGGCACGATCGCTCCCGGCGACGTCGTCACCACGGTGAACGCGAGCGGCGGCATCTCGGCGAACCGCTCCGGGAACACGGTCACCCTCACCGGCACGACGGTGACGGGCAACGCGCCGATCTCGGTGGCCGGCGGCACCGTTGGACTCGTGACCTGCGGCGCGAACCAGATCTACAAGATGGTCGGTGGCAGCTGGGCGTGCGCCGCAGACGCCGACACCAACACTACATACTCGGCGGCCGCCAACGGCGGCCTCTCACTCGTTGGCACCGCCTTCGGCCTCACGACGTGCACCAACGGCCAGGTGCTCAAGGCGACCGCGACCGCCGGCCAGTGGCAGTGCGCCACAGACAACAACGACAACACGACCTACAGCGCGACGGCGAACGGCGGCCTCTCGTTCAACGGTACCCAGATCGGCCTCACGACCTGCACCATCGGACAGGTGCTGAAGTCGACCGGCGCCGGCACCTGGGGCTGCGCCGCCGACAACGACACGGGTGGCGACATCACGGGCATCACCACCAACAGCGGTTCCGGCCTCGATGGAGGCTGCACCACCGGCACATGCACGCTATCGATCGATCCAACTGACTTCAATGGGTCCGTACCGGCCGTCTCCGTATTCAGCAACACCCTCGTGAACTCGACTTCGGCCACGACCTTCACCACACTGTCGAGCGCGTCCATCACAACGCCTTCGGCTGGTTATGTTGTCGCCATGTACGATGGAATGTTCCGGGCGAACTCGTTGAGTTCCACGAATACTACCGTCTTCTACGTGGTTGGGCTCACGACCTCATCGACCGCTGATCCGAACCCGGCAGTCATTCTAGGTGCTACGTACGGTGGCCAAGCGACGGAGTACGCGCGCAGCAGCACGACCAACGTCTTCCCCGTCGCTGCCGGGACGACAACGATCTACGCACGCGGCCGGGTCAACCAGACGGGTGATAACGCGGACATGTACAACCACAACTTGTCGTTGTTCTTCATTCCAAACTGACGAAATCCGATAGCCAGGGGTCACGCGGTTAGACGGCGCGATCGGCGCACCTACCGTCGGCGGCGCGGTGCTGTGAGCCGGAGCGCTCGCTGACCGCTCGTGGGCGTTTCGGCACGGGTTAGTTGGGCGCAATTGGTGTCCCCACCGCGGGTGGGAACGCACCAAGATCGAACGGCGTGAGACGAAGCGGCCGCTGCGCGCCTTGTGGCACGCGCGCTCCTTCGAGGACGAAGAGCGTGGCTCCGCCGGTGCCGCCAGTGACCGTGAAGCTCATCGTAACGGACTGGCCTACGTCCTCGTACGATAGAGTGTGACCTCCGGAGGAGAGCACAGAGGCTGCGTGTCCAAATGCTGGCCCGATGATCGAGGCACCAAACACCTGATTGCCGACGACGTCGCTGCCATCGATTCGGAGGATGCCATCCCCCACGCCTGCGGATAGGTTCACGAAGTAGGCGTGGCGCAATCCCGTGGACGGTATGCTGACGTCCATGAGTCGTGCCTGGTTTGTGAAGTCCGGTGACAAAGAACCACCTGCGAGAATCATATGCCTCGGAGACTCCAGCGCGAAATCCGAGTTGAGATCGACGCTGACGGACTGCATGGCACAGATGAGGGTGACGCCGACGAAGTTCTCGTCCTCTGCCAGCAGCCAGAGCGTGCCCAGTTCCCGCGCCTCTAGCGACTCAATGAGCGGATTCCCGTCGATGGTCCGCAGGTCGCAGGCGGTTGCGTCCGAGATCACGTGCCCAACGGCGACTCGAGCGCCCATCGAGCCGATGACAGGCGTCTGGGACGTGCAGACGGTGGTCGACGTCATGACGCCCAGTGAGTTGAAGGCTGCGCTCCGCTGACCGCTGAAGATCACGAAGCATCCCTTGCCTAATTCCAGACCGTTCGCCGCGAAGGCTGTGAACGTGGTCCCGCCCTCCACGAGTCCCAACCGAAGCGTTCGGCCTGCCTCCGCCTGCATCCCGGCGGCCGCGCTCGCGCCGAACCGGGGCAAACCGACCACTTCGGGTGCGGCGGCGTTGTTGAGGCCCACATCGATCGCAACATCCGTGACGTCGGTGATCGCGTGGACGAAGCGGACCTGAGCCTGCCCGGTGCCCGCTTGGGCGAACTCCTCGACGAAGGGGAGTAGGCGGACGCGGTCATCGGCAGACTGTGACGCGTTGACACCGGCGATGACCGCCGTGACTTTCGTGTCCCCGGCCAGGGTCAGCCCCGTGAACTCGTGCAGAGGCGCCCCCCCGCTCTGCCCTTGCTGACGGAGCGAGATCCTCGTTACCGACGGATCGACCACGACGTACGAGCTAACCTGGCGCAGCGCAGTGACTCTCGCCGTGGGCTCGTCGCCGATGTACACGTCGATGGTACCGCTGCCGGGGAAGTCGCGGACGACGTTCACAAACCGGATCGTGACCGTACCTGGCGGTGCATCGATGTCGACGGCGGCGTCCGGATCGCTCTGGGTCAGGTCCTCCACGCCCAAGAGGAGGTTGCAGCCGGTCGTCGACGCGATTGTCGCTGCAGAGATGAGCCCCAGGATATGGAAGCGAAGCGAAGTCCTCACAGCGAACCTCCAAGAACAAACGAGACAGCGTCATTGGTGACGGAAGGAACAAGACGGAGGGATGCGCTCGACGACTCGGTGCGGTTCGACGTCGACGTGAACCAGAGCGTCGCGCCGAGGCCGACCCCGACGACGCCGGCACCGGTTAGCACGGTCGAGAGGTTTCCGCGGAAACGCGCCGAGTCGGCGAGCTCCTGACCTCGGGCGAAGTTGTCCGGACCGTCGCAGAAGTTGTCGGAGCCACAGAGCGCCTGTGCTTCACGCCAGCGCTCACGAGCGGAGTAGCCAAGCAACAATCCGCCGGTAAGTGCCCCACCGCCCACGACCAGGCTTGCCAGGCCGGCCGTCTTTCCCTTCGGCCGCGCCTCCGCGGAGGGTGCCGTCAGCCAGAGCGCCGCTCCAACCCCGACCGCGGCGACTCCAGCCCCGGTGACGATCGTGGAGATGTTGCCGCGAGTCCGCGCGGCATCGACCAGTGCCTGACCTTCGGCGCGGTCGGCGTCCGAGTCGCAGACGAGGTCGGCGCCGCAGAGGTCCTTGGCCTCGGACCACTTCTGCTGGGCCATGTAGCCGACGGCGAGGCCGCCGAGGACGAGGACGCCACCGCTGGCGACGGCGATCTTGCCCATCGTCTTGCGTGACGACGAGACGGGCGCGGGATCGGTCGCGCGGTCCACACGCGGTGGCACGACGTTGGCGGGCGGCTTGTCCGCCGGGGCCGTGGGGCGCTGGCGGAACTTCGGGACGTTCACCGACTCCTTGTCGCCCGACTCGCTCACGGAGATCTTGGTGGACCAGGCCTCGTAGCCGGGGGCCTTGCCCTCGATGACGTACTCGCCGCCGTCGACCGGGATGTCGGTGTTCCACTCGGCCTCGTCGACCGGCAGGCCATTGCGCGTGATCGCCAGGCCCTCGATGTTCGACTCGGCGGGCACGTTGATGATGAGGTACGAGAGCTTCGCCTCGAGCGCCTTGGCGCGCTCGCGGGCGGTGCGATTGAAGGACGCCTGTGAGGCGTCGCCGCGCGTCTTGCGCTCGGCGTCGAGGAAGTAGCCCCAAGCGCTCGCGTACTGCTGGTTCTTCTCGCGGCAGTCGGCGAGGTTGAGCAGCGTCGTGACGGCCTCGTCCTTGCGAAAGCTGCCCTCGAAGGCCTTGCACGCCTCGGCGAGCTTGCCCTCGCCCATGAGCTTCTTGCCCTGGCGGAAGAGCTGCTCGGCCTGGACGCTCGCGGGCTGGGCACGTGCCGAGGAGACAGAGCCAGTCACGACAAGGATGGCTACGCCGATGCAACAGCGTCTCTGAGAGCCAGTCGCGTTCATGCTCAGCATTATCGGGGGGCGCGCGCAGAGTTGCGTGCGGCCCCGTGAAATCTCACAAGTCGTGGAGATGGTTATGGTCTTGCGCTATCGTCGGGGCATGGTTCGTCCGGTCGGTCTCGTCGCGAGCGTGGCGCTCGGCCTCGGTGCGTGCACCGGAGGTGGATCTGGATCCAGTGCCGGGGGGCCCGGCGCCGCGAGGGCGGAGGCCGCAGCGTTCGAGCTCGACTGCGAAGGCTCCGCGACCGATACGTCCGGGCAGGTCTATTGCGTGCGGACGGACACGCGGACGGGTGACGTGCTCAAGGTCGACATGAGCAAGCTGGCCATCTCGAACGGGCCGGTTGGCGCGGCGGCCGGGCCGCCGGGGCGCTACGTCACCGAGTGCGTCGCGGTGAACATGGCGGAGCGATCGGACTTCGCGTGTGTGCGGCTCAACACGGAGTCGGGCGAGCTCCTGCTCGTCAACCTGCAGAAGGTCGAGTCGACGCCGAAGTAGCTACTTCGCGGTACCGGAACCCGAGGCGGAGCCGGAGCCGGGCTCGCGGGTGGCCTCGCGGTAGCCGGCCTTGACGCCTCGCTCGAGCTTCTCGGCGGCGGGGCCGGCCTTCTCCTTGATGCCTTCCTTCATGTCCTGGGCCTCGTCCGTCTTCCAGATGGCGGAGACGTGGCCGAAGAAGGTGCGCTTGCCCAGCTTGACGGTCGCGCCGGCCACGATCAGCGCCACGAGGACGATGAGGATGGTCAGGGAGCGGATCACGGCGAGAAGATAGCGCGGCGGCGTACGTGGCGCCCGTTTTCCGATCACCCCCGCGCGGCGCGGGCCTCGTCGGTGTCGGGGATGCGCTCGTTGCGGCGCATGAGCACCGGCATGATGTAGCGCGCCAGCTCGTTGAAGACGTTGACGTCGGGCTCGAGCTGCTTGCCGATGCCCTGCGCGGTGATCATGCCGACGAAGATGAGGGTCATGTCGGTCACGGGACGGACGTGGTAGCGGCGGCCGAGCGCGAACATGTCGTTGATGAGGACGCCGTAGTCGAGCTGGCCGATGTCCTGCGCGCGGAAGCGCGTCGCGAACTCGTCGACGTCCTTGCGCAGCGAGTCCCAGTCGACGCCGTCGAGGTAGACGTGGAAGCGCCGCAGGTGATCGACGAGGTCGTCGGGCTTGCCCATCGACAGGCACTTGGTCATGTCGATGAACTGGATGAGGACGTCCTCCTGCAGCAGCTTGCACAGGCCGACGTCGATGATCACCAGGCGATCGTCGTCGCGGACGAACATGTTGCCGGGATGGAGGTCGGCGTGCAGGAACCCGTCGTCGAAGCACATCTTGAACATCGCGAGGCGGACCGACTCGGCGACCTTCGAGTGGCGGCCCGGCGGTAGCGCATCGACCTTGGTGCCGCGCACGAACTCCATCGTGAGGACGCGCTCGCCGCAGTGCGACTCGATCACCTCGGGGAAGGTGACGCGCTCCTGCCAGCTCGCGCCGGCGAAGTTGGCGTGGAAGCGGCGGTAGTTGCCGGCCTCGATGCGCAGGTCGGTCTGGTCGTGGATCGCGTCGACGAAGTGCCGCAGGTGGCCGACCGGATCGGACATGCGCGCGCGGGGATGGAGCGCGAGCACCCTGGCGCCGAAGAGCAGGATGCCGGCGTCGCGCTCGACCTGGCGGCGCACGTCGGGGCGCAGCACCTTGACCGCGACCTCGCGGCCGTCGTGGAGCCGCGCGCGGTGCACCTGCGCCACGGACGCCGCCGCCACCGGCCGCTCGTCGAGCTCGGCGTAGAGCTCGCGCACCGGCTTGCCCAGCTCGGCCTCGATCACCTGCTTCACCTTGGCGAACGAGAACGGCGGCAGCCGGTCCTGCAGGTGGCGCAGCTTGGCGATGACCTCCGGCGAGAACAGATCCGGACGCGTGCTCATCACCTGGCCCATCTTGATGAACGTCGCGCCGAGCGACGTCATCCCCTGGACGAGCAACCAGCCGCGCAGGCGGCCGACGGCGCGCACCCGCCGCGACTTCGGGAAGATGAAGAGCGTGCCCAGCCGCCCGAACAGGTACAAGAGGCCGCCCAGCACCAGCACCAGCAAGAGGTGCAGGAAGTGGACGACGTTCCCGGGCCAGCGGAGGAGACGGCGCACGGCTCCCCATTGTAACGCGAAGGCCCCGGGCTTTCGCCCGAGGCCCTCTTCCCGAGGCCCGAGGCCCGAGGCCCGAGGCCAGCGCGCGCAGCGCGCCTCAGTTGTCGTTCGAGCGCTTCAGGATGAGGAACTCGACGCGGCGGTTCTTGGCCCACGCCGCCTCGTTCGACTTGCGCTCGATCGGCTGGGTCTCACCGTAGCCCTGCCCCTCGAGGCGGCTCGCGTCGATGCCCTTGTCGACCAGGTACTTCACGACCGCCTTGGCGCGCTTGTCGGACAGCGACAGGTTGTACGCGTCGTTGCCGCGCTCGTCGGTATGGCCCTGGACCTCGACCAGCTGGATGTCGGGGTTGCCCTCGAGCGTCGCCGCGACGGCGTCGAGGATCGGGAACGACTCCGACTTGATGACCGCCTTGTTGTACTCGAAGTACACCTTGTCGAGGATCTCGATCTTGGTGTCGGTCACGACGACGCGTCCGCGATCTGGACAGCCGTCCTCGTCCTCGAAGCCGTTCTTGGTCTCGGGCTCGTTGGGGCAGCGGTCGTCGTTGTCGAGGATCTTGTCCTTGTCGTTGTCCGGATCCGGGCAGCCGTCCTCGTCCTCCCAGCCGTCCTTGTCCTCGGGATCGTTGGGGCACAGGTCGTCGACGTCGAGGATGCCGTCCTGATCGTTGTCGGGATCGGGGCAGCCGTCCTCGTCCTCGAACTTGTCGAAGTCCTCGGGGTCGTCCGGGCACTGATCGACGTCGTCGAGCAGGCCGTCGCCGTCGCGGTCGTTCTGGTTACCCTCGGGGCAGCCGTCCTCGTCCTCGAAGTCGTCCTTGTCCTCGGGGTTGAGCGGGCACTTGTCGTCCTCGTCGAGGATGCCGTCCTTGTCGTTGTCGGGCTCGGGGCAGCCATCCTCGTCCTCGAAGTCGTCGTAGTCCTCGGGATCGTCGGGGCAGTCGTCGACGTCGTCCTTCAGGCCGTCGCCGTCGCGGTCGCCGATGTTGGGCTCGAACACGATGCCGATGAACGCGCGCGCCTTGGCGCTGCCGACGTTGCCCGGCATGACGCCGGCGCCACCGCCGAGGGTGAGGAACGAGTTGCGCGCGAGGTAGACCTTGATGCCGCCGATCGCCTCGAGCGGAAAGTAGTTGTCGCCGCTGAGCGGCACGCCGCCGTAGACCTCGGCCAGCACGTCGAACTTCTGCGGCGTCACCGCGTACGCGAGCGCCACGCCCACGGGGAGCTCGGTGCCGGTGTCGAAGCTCTCGCCGGTGGACGGCGCCGCGGCGTTGTTGGGGTCGCCGTTGTCGGTGTACGTCTTGCTGCCGGTGCGGATGCGCACGCCGCCGTTCAGCGCCAGGCGCAGCCGGCGGTCCTTGCCGAGCTCCTTCTCGAGGATGCCCATCACCTGCGGCGTGAGCTTGTCCTCGCCGAGGAACTTCGACTTCTCGCTCGCCGTCGGCAGGTAGAGGCTGGCGACGACGCCGAGGCCGATCTTCGGCCCGCGCGTCGTCTTGAGGAAGCGCGTCTTCAGGTGCAGCGCGACGTTGCCGAGGCCCTGGCCGTCGATCTTGAAGCGCTGATCGTCGTTGGGGTTGCCGGGCGTGCCGCCGTCGGAGTCGGGGTCGCGATCACCGGCGACGACGACGAACGGCATGCCGACGCCGAGCTCGAGCTCCGCCGGTCCGAGCTTGAAGCCCGCGGCGGCGATGAGCGTCGGCGTGATGATGTTGTCGATCGACGTGGTGTTCGCGCCGTTCTCGAACTCGAGGAGCTTGTAGCCCCAGTCGGTGACGAGCCCGAACGAGAACTCCTTGTGGCCCAGCACCTGCGACGCGTTGAGCGTGAGGTAGCCGCGCGAGTCCATCGCGTGGTGGAAGGGGTTGATGTTGACGTCAGCGCCCTGCGCATTCGCGGACGACGGCGCCGCCACGAGTGCGGCAGCCAGAAGAGACAGGACCCAACGCGACATCGAGGCCTCCGGGAGAGCGAGGAAGTGAGGGCGCGCCCTTCCACCTTCCCCAAGGGATGCCTTGAGTTACACCAGGTCGGGCCGGGGGGTCAAACATCCGGCCTCCCAATGCGGATGACAGGGGGCGCCGCCGGGACAGTGGCGGGCCCCCTCGGTCCGGTTACACCTACTGGACCTCGATGCCGTTCGACAGGCAGCGCTGGCGCACGAGCGTCTTGCTGCTGGGGGTCGCCATCGCGTAGTAGGACTTGGCCTTCGCCTGGTTCTTGAGGTTGCAGGCGGCCAGGGCGGCGACCATGGCCGCGCGCGCCTTGGTCGCGCCGTCGGGCTTGGCGCCGATCGCTTGCTCGGCGAGCTTCATCGCGCGCGCCCACTGCGACGTCTTGGCCGCGGCCTCGGCGTCGGCCAGGAGCTCCGTCGGGTTGCCGCCGCCACCAGCAGCACCACCGCCACCACCGCCACCGCCACCG
>DDTA01000272.1 GCA_002344285.1 Myxococcales bacterium UBA2376 | reverse complement strand
GCCTCGGGCACAGATCCCACATCGGGGTTCGCTGCGTGTACGATCTCTCGACGTCTCACGCACTGGCTGTGTGGTCGGAACGGCACCATGCCGCGCGCCGGGATCAGGGCTGAGGCCCGAGGCCCGAGGCNNGGCGTAGCCCGCCGCGTCAGTACGCCTGCTGGTGGTAGCCGTACTGCGGCGACGGCGCCGCCCACAGCGTGTCGACGAACGCCTGCGCCAGCACGACCGTGATGTTGTCGCTGCCGCCGTTGTTGTTGGCGGCGCGGATCAGGTTGTCGGCGGTGACTTCGAGCGGATCGCCGGCGGTCATGATCTCGCGGATCATCCAGTCGTCGACGAGATCGGAGAGGCCGTCGCAGCAGAGCAGGTAGATGTCGCCGTGCTCCATCGGCAGCGTGTTGTGCTCGATCTCGACCGCGGCGTCGAGCCCGACGGCGCGGATGATGACGTTCGACGTCGCGGGGCCGAGCTGCCCGATCAGGTCCGGGCGATCCTGGTAGAGGTTGCGCAGCGAGTGATCACGCGTGAGCGGATGAAACTGGCCGTGGCGCAGGAGGTACGCGCGCGAGTCGCCGCAGTGGCAGATGTGGAGCGTCGGCCCTTCGGTGCGGCAGCCGACCGCGGTGGTCCCCATGCCATGGCACGACGGATCCATCTGCGCGCGCTGGAACACCGCCGCGTTGGCCGCCTTCATCGCCGCGACGAGCGGGTCCTGTCCGGGCGCCGGCATCGGCTCGCCGGTCTTGAGCGCGTGGACGATCGTCCGGATCGCCAGGTCGGAGGCGACCTGCCCCGACGCGTGGCCACCCATGCCGTCGCACACGACGTACACCCCGAGGAAGTCGTCGAAGTACATCGCGTCCTCGTTCTGGGTACGCTGGACGCCTACATCGGTGCGGCCGACCCCTCGCAACACGAAGCGATCGAGTGGAATCACTCTCGGTTCGGCTGGGTGCGTCACCTGAACCTCGTGGTGCGCATCGGCTGCATCGATAGTACGGAGGGCACGGGTCGAACCTTCCCTGGCTAGTAGCCGCGGGTCCTCTTGAGCTCCTGGACGGCCTCCAGGTGCGCGGGCCATGGCTCGCGCATGATGGTCTTGCCGGCTGCGCGGGCCGTGACGCCCAGCCGGAACGTGGCCTCGGGCCAGACGACGGTCAGGCGCTCGCGCAGGGCCTCGCGCACCTCGCGCGCCGGATCCAGCTCCGGGAGCTCGTCGAACGGGCTCTCGTAGCGCGCCTGGTACTCGCTGACCGGGCGGTAGAGGTCGCGCAGGATCGCCTGCGGCGCGTTGTGCTTGATGAGGATGCTGTAGATGTCGCGCGGCTGCTGGTAGTCGCGGAGCTCGGCGATGGGCTCCTCGGCGGACTGGCGTTCGAGCTGCGCTCGCACCGCCCGATTGACGATGCGCTCGTCGACGATCGGGTCGAGCTGGAACTCGGGCATCACGTTGATGCGGGTGCGCTCGTGGCGCTCGATGTGCCGCACGAACGCCGGATCCGCCGCCGCGCAGGCCGCCTCCTTGCGCCGGCGCAGCGCCTCGAGCTCCCTGTCCGCCGCGCTCGCGACCTCCGCCGCCTCGGCCTCCTCCTCGACGAGCGCGAGGTTCGGCATGTCGAACCAGCTCGCGAGCTGCGCGAGCGTCGCCGGATCCATCGCCTCCGCGAGCTCCTCGCGCGGACGCGTGAGGAGATCCTTGGCGCGAGGTTCGTCGCGGCCTGGCTTGGGGTCGGGGTCGTCGGTCGACACGCCTCGTCTTCTCTCGCGGCTAGAGCTGCAACACCACGATGTAGGCCATCGCGCCGACCGCGACGCCGACGAGGATGCTCACGATCCAGAACGTCGTCGACGCGCCGGCCGGCTCGATGCCCACGGGCGGAAGGGGTGCGCCGCCGCGCTGCGCGACGGAGACGATGCCCGAGCTGTCCTGGAGCATCATCGTCTTCTGCGGTGCCGGCCCGCCCATGCCCGGCGGAGGCCCGCCCATGCCCGGCGGTGGTCCGCCCGGCGGCATTCCGAGGCCCGGTGCCATGCCCGGCGGTCCGCCCATCGGCGGCGGTGGTCCGCCCATCGGCGGCGGTGGTCCGCCCATCGGCGGCGGTGGTCCGCCCATCGGCGGCGGTGGCCCACCGGCGCCAGGCGGCGGACCTCCGAGCCCGCCCACGCCGGCGGCGAGCGGCGACATCGCCATCATCGTCTTCTGCTGCGCGCCGGCGGCGACGTAGCCGCCGGGGCCGGGCGCAGGCGCTGCCTGCGGAGCCATGCCCGCCGCGGGCGGAGGCATGCCGAGGCCAGGCGGGGCCATCCCGGCGATCATCGTCTTCTGCGCCGAGCCTGCCTGCTGGTAACCGGGCGGCGGTCCACCCATCGCCGGCGGCGGTCCACCCATGCCAGGTGGCGGACCGAAGCCCGGCGGCGGTCCTCCGGCAGCCGGCGGCGGCGCGCCGCCGAACGGTCCCTGCGCGATCATCGTCTTCGGCACGCCACCACCGCCGATGCTCTGTCCCTGGTTGAGCTCGGCGAACACCTGCTGGCAGTGCTGCATCATCTCGCCCGCCGACTGGTAGCGGCGCGACGGGTCCTTCTCGAGCGCTTTGCGCACGACGCTGGCGATGCCCTGCGAGACGTTGGGCGGCAGCGGCGGCAGCTCGGAGCGCAGGTGCATCTGCAGCACCGTCATCGGGTTGTCGTCGTTGAACGGCACGCGGCCGGTCAGCATCTCGTAGCCGAGGATGCCGAGCGCGTAGAGGTCGCTACGCGCGTCGAGCGGCAGCCCGCGCCCCTGCTCGGGCGACATGTACTGCGGCGTCCCGAAGACGACGCCCGCCTGCGTCTTCATGCGGTCGTTCTCCTGCAGGAGCTTGGCGACCGAGAAGTCGAGCAGCTTCACGAAGTCGGGCGAGCCGGCCATGTTCAGGAGGAACACGTTGTCGGGCTTGATGTCGCGGTGGATGATGCCGATCGCGTGCGCCTCGGCGAGCGACGCGCAGCACTGGATGAGGATCTTGGCGACCCGGTTCGGCGCCATCGGTCCTTGCTGGATCGCCGAGCGCAGCACCTGACCGTCGAGGAACTCCATGGTCAGGAAGTACCGGCCGTCCTGCGACTGACCGAAGTCGAACATGCGGATCGTGTTCGGGTGCTGGAGCCGCGAGCATGCGCGCGCCTCGTTGGCGAAGCGCTGCACCCATTGCTGATCCGCCGCCATCTGCGGGTTCAGCACCTTGATGGCGATGACGCGATCGATCGAGACCTGCTTCGCCTTGTAGACGACGCCCATCCCGCCTTCGCCGATGCGGGCCAGGATCTCGTAACGGCCGTCGAATACCTTGCCGATGAAAGGGTCTTGCACTCGGGCGTCGTCCTCGGTGCGCGCGCTAGCGGTTGACGCACGGGGCGCGCAGCCGCACGCGTGCGCCCTCGGGGATGCTGCCGGTCGGCACCTTCACCTTGGCGACCGCCGCCTGGTTGGTCACGACCGTCACCGTGAACTTGGAGTTCCGGATCGGCTGATCGCTGTCGTTCAGGAGCTCACCCGACCATCCTTTGTCGACGCCGTCGGCCTTGCCGGCGTTGATCGTCACGGTCGTGTTGTCGCCCTCGGGCACCTTGTTGGTGAGCTCGGCGATCACGTCGGGCGGACAGTACCGGTCGCAGTTCGGGTTCTTCTTCTTCTCGTCGGGCGGCATCGCCGCCTTGCACGGCGGGAAGTCCGCCGCCGTGCACTTCTTGAACTTGCGATCGGGCGGGTTGGGACACGGCATCGACTCGAGGCACGAGGGGATCGCGGGATCCGGCGGGGTCGGGCACACGCCGGCGCACGCCGGCCACGCCGGGTCGGCGGGCATCGGACACACCGTCGCGCAGGCCGGGTTCTTCTTGTCGAACTGGGTCGGGGTGCAATCGACCGGCGGCGGCGGGACGGCGGCGAGCTTGGGCGGATCGGCGATCGGCTCCTTCAGCCAGTCGAACGAGTCGACGGGCGCCGCGGTCGCGAACGTGACGGTGATCGAGTACTTCCCGGCGTCGCCGCGCTTGGGCGCGTAGATCTGCAGGAAGTACTTCCCCTTCGCGTTCTCGATCGTGATCTCCTTCTTGCGCTTCTTCGAGCGCCTGGGGAGCGGCTTGGTCTCCTGCACCACGTGGTTCCACTGGTTCAGGACGGCCACCTGCAGATCCAGGCCCGGTCGCGGCGGCGTCCACACGACCTTGACGGTCATCGTGCCGACCTGGTCCTTGGGCAGCTCGAACGTGCGCCAGTCGACGCGGTCGCCGCCGGGATACGTGACGATGCCCTTGGCGATGACCTCGTTGTTGGTCATCGTGAGCTCGACCGCGCCATCGGACTTGCCGTCCTCGCCGGTCTTGGCGTCCTGCTTGACGTTCCGCGCGCAGGCCGCGACGACGGCGAGCGCGAGGATGAGCGCGAGCGATACCCCTAGAACCCGAGCCATGACGGGATCTTGCGGCGAAGCACGGGACGGTGCAAGAGCCGGCGCCGGGATACTTGCGGGCTACTTCAGCTTGATGATGACGCCGTCCGCGCCGCGCACGTCGTCGATCGCGGCCTTGACCGTGGCGCGGCACGTGGAGGCGCCGCAGCCGCCGAGGGTGAAGCTCGAGTTGCGCACGCCCTTGATCGACCCCTTGAGGCCGTTCTCGAGGCCATCCGCGGTGCCGCCCGCGATCGTGATCTTCGTGCCACCCGAGGCGTCGGGCTGGATGTCGCTGATCTCCGCCATGATCGCGCCGCCACCACCCGACGGCGGATCCGGCGTCGTGGGCGGCCTGGGCGGCCGGGGCGGGCGCGGACCGGGAGGGCGGCCCGGCGGCTTCTTCTCCTCCGGCGCGTCGTCGAGCGGCGGGATCGCCGCGAGCGGACCGACGAACGCGACCTGGTTGGGGAAGTCCGACTTCCACGCGACCTCGCCGCGCGCGAAGCCGAGCTTCAGGTCGATGTCGGCGGCGTCGAGCCGGCCCTGCAGGTACACGTGGATGAGGTACCGCCCCTCGGGCAGCGCCTTCAGCGTGCGCTGCTTCTTCAGCTCGTTGGCGTCGTCGGCCTCGCGATCACTCGACGCCAGCACGTTGAACGACGCGCCGTCGAGGATCTCGAAGGCGACGTCGAGATCGAGCTCCTCGCCTTCCTCGGTCTGTCCGCCGCTGCCGCTGGTCGGCGTGACCTCCAGCTGCACCTCGAGCGTGCCGGGGCCGGGCAGGTCCACGGCGAGCCAGCGGGCGCGCTTGTAGCGGGCGTAGTCCAGATCGAAGCCGAGCTTGGCGGCGTTCTGCTCGAGCTTGAGGACCTTGGGCTTCTCCCAGGGCTTGCTCTTCGGTTTCTTGTAGCCCGAGTGCTGTGGCACCTGCGTGCCGCCGCACCCGGCGGCGGCGGGGACGAGGAGCCCGAGCACGACCATGCACGTACCCAACGCGCGCGTCATGACATGGAGACTACCACTACTGCGCGCGCAGCTTGATGAGCACGGCGCCCGCGCCGCGCACGTCGTCGATCGGCGCCTTCACCTTGGCGCGGCAGGTCGTCGGGCCGCAGCCGGTCAGCTTGAAGCCCGAGTTGCGCACGCCGCGGATCGAGCCCGAGAGCCCGTTCTCGAGACCGTCACCCGTGCCGGCGGCGATCGTGATGATCGTGCCGCCCGAGCCCTCGGGCTGCGTGTCGCTGATCTCGGCCATCACCGAGCCGCCGCCGCCGCCGGGATCGACCTCCTTGACCTCCTCCTTGCCGCGTCGCTTCTTGACGCTCACCCGCGTGACCCGCTTCCTCTCCACCTTCTCCGGCGTGTCGTCGAGCGGCGGGATGGCGGCGAGCGGCCCCACGAAGGCGACCTGGTTGGGGAAGTCCGACTTCCACGGGATCTCGCCCCGCTCGAAGCTGACCTTCAGGTCGATGTCGGCGACGTGGAAGCGCCCCTGCAAGTAGACGTGGATGAGGTACCGGCCCTGGGGCAGGTTCTCGAGCTTGTGCTCCTTCTTCAGATCGTGCGCGTCGTCGGACTCGAGGCCGCTCGCGGCGAGCACGTTGAACGACTTGCCGTCGAGGATCTCGAAGCCGACGTCGATGTCGCGCTCCTCGCCCTCCTCGTCGGGACCGCCGGTGCCGGAGGACGGCGTCACGTCGATCTGCGCCGTGAGGTTGCCCGGGCCCGGCAGATCGACCGCCAGCCAGCGGGCCCGCTTGTACTTGCCGTAGTGGAGCTCGAAGCCGCTCTTGCCCGCGTTCTTCTCGAGCTTCACGACCTTGGGCTTCTCCCACGGCCGCGGTTTCTTCCCCTTGTAGCCGTTGTGCGTCGGCGCCTGCGGGCCGCCACACGCCACGAGGAGAACGAGCAGGACCAGCCCCAGCGCGCGTGTCATGCGGCGAAAGGTAGCATCAGCGGGCGCCGGCTGCCGGCACGCTCGGCGTCTGCCGCAGCGTGATCGCCATCGTGACCTCGGCCTTCATCGCGAGCGCGCGACGCATCCGCTCGACGCGCTCGGGTGGGTGACGGAAGAAGTTGCGATCGAGGGCCGGATCGTCGCCGTAGGCGCGCACGATCTCGGCCTCGTCCCACCGGGTCGGGAACGCGGCGTAGAGCAGCGGCGGCTCGCGGATCCACCAGCCGGTGAAGCCGAATCGTGCGTGGTGTTCTTCGTAGATCCGGGTGCCGGGGTAGGGCACGACGATGCCGCGCGCGTTGAAGCCGCCGGTCAGCGGCGCGGCGCGCTCGAGGAACGCGAGGGTCGCGTCGAGCTCGGCGTCGGTCTCGTCGGGCCAGCCGAACATCAGGTTGACCACCGTGTGGAGGCCGAGCTCGCGCGCCCAGCCCAGGACGTCGAGCACGCGCTCGACGGTCACGCCCTTGCCGATGCGCAGGAGCATGCCGGGGTCGGCGCTCTCCATGCCGATGTCGACGCCGGTGCAGCCGGCGCGCTTCATGTCGGCGAGCACGTCGCGGTCGAGGTGCGCGGGGTGCGCCGTGCACGTCCAGTACACGCGCTCGTCGAGCCCCGCGAGCGCGTCGCAGAGCTCGCGGACGCGGCGCTTGCCGACGGCGAACGAGTCGTCGAAGAAGGAGAACGCCGTCAGCCCGTGCACGCGGTGCAGGTGCGCGACCTCGGCGGCGACGGCGGACGCGCTGCGATAGCGAAACCGGCGGCCGGTGACGTCGTTCGAGCAGAACGTGCAGGCCGCGGGGCAGCCGCGGCTCGACAGGAGCCCCGCCGGTGCGATGCGGACCCCGGGGACGAGCGCGTCGTACCAGGCCGGATCGAACAGGTCGAGCGCCGAGAGCGGCGCCGGCAGCCGATCGAGCTCGGCGAGGAACGGCCGCGTCGGGTTGTGGCGGACCATGCCGCGATCGCGCCACGACAGCCCGGCGATGGCGTCGAACGGGCGCCGGCCGTCGATCGCGTCGGCGAGCTCGACCAGCGCCTCCTCGCCTTCACCGCGGATGGCCCAGCGGAAGCCGCGGCCGAGCGGCTCGTCGGGGACGATGGTCGCGTGCGGGCCGCCGGCGACGAGCGGGAAGGCGTCGGCGAGCGCGGCGGCGAGCGCGTACGCCGGCTGCACGTGCAACGTCTTGAGGTGCAGCCCGACGAGGTCGGGCGCGAACGCGGCGACCCGCGCGCGGATCGTCTCGTGATCGTGGGGCGCGTGCGGCGCCGAGGCGTCGAGCAGGGCGACCCGGTGTCCGGCGGCGCGCAGCGACGCGGCGAGGTGGCAGAACGAGAGCAGCGGCGAGCGCACCGGCTCCGGCGACGGCGGGTTCACCAGGAAGACGCGCGCCATGACGATCCATCTTACGCTGGAACCGCCGTCCGGCTCCCCCGGCGCGCGAACAGGACGACGCCGTCGGGGGCGGCGGCCAGGCGGCGCTCCTCGATCGCCGGGAGCCCGGCCGAGGTCAGCCACGTCCGCAGCTGCGTCACCGGGTAGACGTCGCCGCCGTCGGTGTAGACCGCCATGTTGAGCGCGAAGAGGAGCCCCTCGAGCGGGCCGCCGCGATCCTCGTCGACGCGCAGGTCCTTGATCACGACCACGCCGTCGTCGGCGACGGCCCGGGCCGCGGTCAGGCACAGCTCGGCGCCGACGCGCTCGTCGTGCAGGTGGAGGACGTTGGCGAGCAGCACCGCGCCGTGGCCGGCGCCGACGGGCGCCGTGCGCGCGTCGCCGGCGACGAGGCGCACGCGGTCACGGTGACGCGCCAGCTCGGCGCCGGCCAGCGCGACGATGTCGGGTCGATCGCAGAGGGTCGCGGACGCGCCCGGCGTCGCGTCGAGGAACGCGGCGCTGTAGGTGCCGAGGCCGCAGCCGAGATCGAGGAGCGGGCCGCGGCCCAGCAGCGGCGCCAGCTCGCGCGCCGCGTCGGCGCCGGCGACGGCGAGGTGCCGCTGGTAGCGCAGGGCGACGTCGCCCTCCTCGGGCGGCAGCGCGCGGTCGGCGCGGATCACGTCGGCGAGCTGTCCCCACCCGGCGCGCGGCACGCCGGCACGCGGCGGCGTCGACGAGGCGGCGGCGAAGCGCGCGACGCGTGGCGCGGGACGCGTGATGGCGCCGATCGCGGCCAGCACGTCGCACAGGGCGCGTAGCCGGCGGTGACCGGTTCCGACGCCGGCCGCGCGGGCGAGCTCGTCGAGCGTGGCGGGAGCCGCGGCGAGGCGCGCGAAGATCCCGAGCTCGTGCGCCGCGTCGATCGCGGCGGCTCGCAGGAAGTCGCCGCCGACCGCGACCGGGTTGCCGAAGACGTCCACGGTGTCGGCGTAGGATACTCGGCCGATGGAGCCCGTGCTCGTCTGTCCCGCGTGCCGGACGCGCACGCCCGAGCGTATCGACGTGCGCACGCTCGAGCGCGCCGGCGAGGTCCTCGCGTGCGCCTGCGGCCGGCGCTATCCGATCGTCGATGGCGTGCCGCTGGTGCTCGCCGATCCGGGCCCGATGCTGCGCGACGAGGCGGCGATGGTGCTCGAGCGCGACGTCGAGCCCGAGGTCGCCGCGCTCCTCGCCGAGGGCGGGCCCGACGACGCGCGCTACACCCGCTGGCTCGAGGTGCTCTCGGTCTACATGGACGCGCACTGGGGCGAGCGCGCGTCGCCGCCGCCGGATGGCGCGGGCGCCGCGCAGGGTGCGGCGGCGCTCGTCGCCAAGCTCGCGGCGCGCCGCGAGGCCCGGGTCGCGCTCGCGGTCGAGCTCGGCTGCAGCGTCGGGCGCATGCTCGCGGAGCTCGCCGCCGGGGCCGACCACGTCGTCGGCGTCGACCTCAAGCACGGCGCCCTGCGGCGCGCGCGCCGGCTCCTGGCCGGCGAGCCCGTGAGCTACGCGCGGCGCATCGTGGGGCGCCACTACGCGCCGGCGACGGCGCACGCCGGCGAGCTCGCCGTCGGGCCGGGGCGCGTCGTGCTCGCGTGCGCGGACGCGCTCGATCCGCCGCTGCTCCACGGCTGGTTCGATCGCGTGGTGGCGCTCAACCTGATCGATCAGGTCAGCCATCCCCGGCAGCTGCTCGCGGTGTGCGACGGGCTCTGCGCGCCCGGCGGCGAGATCATCCTGTCGTCGCCGTACGCGTGGCAGAGCGGGACGACCCTCGAGGAGGAGCGCTTCGGCGGCGAGGATCCGGCGGCCGAGCTGACCCGGATCCTGCGCACGGGCGAGCGGTTGAGCGGGCCCTACACGATCGAGGACGAGGACGAGCTCCCGTGGATCCTGCGGCGCGAGCGTCGCTCGCTCGTATCGTATCGAGTCCACTACGTCCGGGCGCGAAAGGCCTGAAGGGAAGGTTCACCCCGTCCGATCCGTATATGATTGCGGAGCACCCATGCCACCTCAAGGACGACTCGCGGACAAGGCCAAGCAAGGCCCCCACGATCACTGCTGCGGCGTGCCGCACACCGTGGTCGGCCCGGCCATCCTGGGCTCGCCCGACGTGTTCGTGAACAAGATGCCCGCCCTGCGCAAGACCGATCTGGGCATCGCGGTCGCGTGCTGCGGCGCCAACATGTGGGAGGCCGACGCGGGCAGCGGCACGGTGTTCATCAACGGCAAGGAAGCGCACCGCCTCGGCGACAAGACCAAGCACTGCGGCAGCTTCCCCGGGCAGCTCATCGAGGGCTCCAACAACGTGATCACGGGCGGCTGACCATGCCCGGGATGCAGATGATCAAGATGGCGGGCCACGCGAAGTTCCTCTCGCACGGCCTCAAGCTCCCGGCGAAGTGGAAGGATCCGAGCGGCGATCCGGCGGGCAAGCACTACGGCGACGCCATCAAGCCGGAGGAGAAGGTGGCGGTGCCCAAGCTCATCCCGCCCTTCTTCCTGCCGCACAACATGAACAAGTACCACCAGCAGACGTGCGACGACGTCGGCAAGATCTACAAGGAGATCCACGACGGCTGCCTCGACGCGATCGCCTACGCCCACAACATGTGGAAGCTGCAGGCCAAGTTCAAGGACCTGAAGATCATGTCGGTCTCGGCGATCGGCGCGCCGGGATGCCTCGACGGCCCCGAGCTCGAGAGCCTCATCAAGAACGCGCCGATGGTGGCCTCGTGGCAGGACGGCAAGGCCAAGCACCGCGACGCGGTGGCCAAGGGTGTCTCGAAGTGCTTCAAGGACTGGCAGTCCAAGGTCACCGTGCCGGGGCTACCGTGGTATCCGGCGTTCGCCGCGTTCCCGGGCCCGATGGCGCCGCCGATGCCGAACGTGCCCACGCCGCTCGTCGCCTGCCCGTCGGCGATGATGACCGCGATGGCCACGCCGATGTCGATGAAGTCGGAGATGGACAGCGCGCTCGACGGCGGCCTCAAGAACGAGGACCCGATCAAGCAGCACGAGGCGCTCCACGACGCGATCGCGACCGTGGTCTCGGCGGCGTTCATGCTCTGGCTGCCGTCGCAGATGGTCGTCGGCGTGCTGGGCAAGGGCCCCGTGCCGTCGTTCGCGCCGCCCTACGTGCCGGTCGGCCCCGTCGTCGGCGGCGACAACATCGCGACGCCGGGGCATCTGGCGACTTGAGAAGAGAGACGGGGAGCTGAGGCGCCCGTTACGCAAGGAGGCGTCAGGCGTCAGGCGTCAGGTCCCGGAGGAGAGGGCCGCGGTGTGCTAGATGAGGCGGGTGCGAGTGTTCGTCTGGATCGTCGTCTCGAGTCTTGGTTTGACGGTCGGGTGTGATCGCAAGGTCGCCGGGGGAAGCACCGACGGGGCGGAGGTGTTCAAGGCGGCGTGCGCCAGCTGCCACGGCGAGCGCGGGAAGCCGCCGCAGGCGATGGCGGATCAGCTCGGCGTGCGCGATCTGACCGGCGCCGAGTTCCGCGCGCGGCGGACGAAGGAGCTGGTGCACGGGCAGGTGACGCGTGGTTCCGCGAACGGGCGGATGCCCGGGTTCCAGGGCGCGCTGACCGACGCGCAGATCGACGCGGTCACGGCGTACGTGCTGACGATGGAGCCGTGAGCGTCGCGAGCGCGGCGGTCAGCTCGGCGCGGGTCGAGGCGTCGCGCTCGGTGGCGAGCGCGTGGGCGAGCGCGGTGGCGGCGGTGGAGGGATCGACGGCGGTGCGGGCGGCGAGCGCGCCCAGCGCCCACGCGGCGTGACCGCGCACGAGCGCTTCCGGGTGAGCGAGCAAGGAGATCACGGCGGGTGCGGCGCGGGGCTCGCCGCTGTTGCCGAGCGCGACGGCGACGTTGCGGAGGAGCCGGCGGCGATCGACGCGGCGGAGCGCCGTGCGCTTGACGAACTGGCGGAGCTGGTTGGCGCCGGCGGCGGCCAGCGCGACCAGGTCGGGGAAGGCGTGGTCGACGTCGCGCGGCGTGAGCTCGGCGGCGGGCGCGTGGCGATCGGGCGCCGCCGCGTTGTAAGGGCACACCTCCTGGCAGATGTCGCAGCCGAAGATCATCGCGCCGAGCTTCGGGCGCAGCTCGACGGGGATGGGGCCGTCGTGCTCGATCGTCAGGTACGAGATGCAGCGGCGCGCGTCGAGGACGAAGGCGTCGACGAACGCGCCGGTCGGGCACGCGTCGAGGCAGGCCCGGCACTGGCCGCAGCCCTTGTCGCGCGCCGGCGGGGGCGTGGCGGCGAGCTCGAGATCGACGAGCAGCTCGCCGAGCACGACGAACGAGCCGAGGCCGGGCGCGATCACCATCGTGTTCTTGGCGGTGAAGCCGAGGCCCGCGCGCTCGGCCAGCTCGCGCTCGGCNNGCTGCAGGCGGTCGCGCACGACCATGTGATAGTCGGTGCCGCGGGCGTAACGCGCGATGAGGCCGCGCACCGCGCCCGGCGGCGGCGACGGCGCGTCCTTGCCGTAGGCGAGGGCGACGACGATGACGGTGCGCGCCGACGCGAGCAGCGCGCGCGCGTCGGTTCGCCCCGCGACGTGCTCGTCGCTCGCCAGGTACGTCATCTCGCCATGGCGGCCGGCGGTGAGCCAGTCGCGGTAGAGGTCGGCGCGGCGGCTCGGCTCGACCGGCACGATGCCGACGCGGTGGAAGCCGTGGCGCCGCGCCGAGGCGACGACGAGCTCGCGCAGCGCGGTCGCGTCGTCCGCGGCGGCGGTCACGGCAGGTCGAGGACCTCGGCCGAGCCCTCGCGATCGTCGTCCTCGGGCACGCCGGCGAAGAAGACGCGATCGTAGGCGACGGTGCAGTCCTGGGCCCGCGCCTCGGGGTACTCGACGAGCTTGCCGCGGTAGGTGCGCACGACGACGGCGTCGGGGCGGCGCTCGACGATGTANNACGGCCATGCTGTTCATCCAGCCGCGCAGGCCGGCGTACAGCTCGATCGCCGCGTCGACGGGCGTGCGCAGGTGATCGGTGCCGATCACGGTGTCGCCCTGGAAGAGGTAGTAGGGCTTCACCCGCCAGCGCAGGAGACCGCGGAAGAGCGCGCGCAGCGAGCGCACCGACGAGTTGATGCCGCGCAGGAGCACGGTCTGGTTCCCGACCGGGATGCCGGCGTCGACCATCCGCTCGCACGCGGCGCGCGCCTCGGGCGTGAGCTCCTTGGCGTGGTTGAAGTGCGTGTTGACGAAGACCGGGTGGTGCTTGCGCAGCGCCGCGACCAGCTCGTCGTCCACGCGCATCGGGCACACGACCGGGATGCGCGTGCCGATGCGGATCGTCTCGAGGTGCGGGATCGCCCGCAGGCGTCCGAGCAAGTCGTCGAGCTTGGCCGTCGACAGGAGCAGGGGATCGCCGCCCGAGATCAGCACGTCGCGGATGCGCGGCGTCCGGCGCAGGTACGCGAGGCCGGCCTCGATCTCGCTCGCGTTCGGCGGGTCGTCGCCGCCCACCAGGCGCCGGCGGTTGCAGTGCCGGCAGTAGATCGCACAGCGATCCACGACGAGGAACAGCGCGCGGTCCGGGTACTTGTGCACGACGCACGGCGCGGGACGGTGGCTGTCCTCGCCCAGCGGATCGCGCAGCTCCTCGCCGCGGATCTCGAGCTCGGCGGCGCGCGGGATCGCCTGCATGCGGACCGGACAGCTCGCGTCGTCGGCGTCCATCAGGTCGGCGTAGTAGGGCGTGAGCCCGGTCCGGAACAGCGCCTTCGACGCGGCGAGCCCGTGCCGCTCGTCGTCCGACAGCCGCACCACGCGCGCCAGCTCCTCGGCGGTCGTAAGCATGTGGCGCATCTGCCACCGCCAGTCGGCCCACTCCTTCGCGCTCACGTCGGCGCGCCGCACGCTCGGGCCGCCGCCGTGGTCATCGGCACATCCTCGCGAATCGACGACGGGGAGCAGCACGGCAGGGCGGGTTACCCCACCATGGCGCCTACGTCAACCGGCGCGCTCTCGCGATGACGTCGGCCAGCCCCTCGGTCGTCGGTAACGCCGCCAGCTCCGCATCGTCGACCCACCTCACCGCGCGAACGTCGTCTCCCGCCACCAGCTCACCGCCGATCACGCGCGCCACGTGCGCGTGGATCACGTAGTGCCACGTCTCGCCCATCCGCTCCAGCACCTCGACGAGCGCCCCCACCTCGACCAGGAGCCCCGTCTCCTCCCTCACCTCCCTCGCGACGCCATCCCTCACGCGCTCCCCCAGCTCCAACCTCCCGCCGGGTACGCTCCACAGCCCCTCTCCCGGCGGCTTCCCGCGCTCCACCACCAGCACCCTCTCCCCCTCGAGCACGATCGCGGACACCGCGACGACGGGCGCGATCATCTTCCCTTCTTCGCCTTCGGCTTGCCCTTCACCTTCGGCTCGCCCTTCGCCTTCGGCTTGCCCTTCGCCTTCGGCTCGCCCTTCGCCTTGGGCTTGCCCTTCGGCTTCTCTTTCTCCTTCTCTTTCGCCTTCGCCTTCTCCTTCTCCGTCACGGTCTCCATCTCCCTCCCCGGGACATCCGCCGACGGGCACATCGGCGCCAGATCGCACAGCCCGCACGCCGGCTGCTTGGCGAAGCACACCCGTCGTCCGTGCCAGATCAACCGGTCCGCGAACGGGCGCCACTGGTCCTTCGGCAGCTGCGCCATCAGGTCCTTCTCGATCTTCGCCGGATCCGTCTCGCGCGTGAGCCCGAGCCGCTGCGACAGCCGCGCCACGTGCGTGTCGACCACCACGCCCTCGTCCTTCCCGAACACCGTCCCGAGGATCACGTTCGCCGTCTTGCGCGCGACGCCGGGGAGCTCACACAGCGCCTCCATGTCCGCCGGCACCTCGCCGTCGTGACGCTCGACGAGCGCGCGCGCCATGCCCAGCAGGTGTCGCGCCTTCATGCGGAAGAAGCCGGTGGAGTGCACGGCGTGCTCGAGCTCGTCCTGCGGCGCCGCCGCCAGGGCGCGGGCGTCCGGCCAGTGCTTGAACAGGGCGGGGGTCACCGTGTTGACCAGCCGGTCCGTCGACTGGGCCGCCAGGATGGTCGCGCACAGGAGCTCGAACGCGTTCGTGTGATCGAGCTCGCAGCGGGCGTCCGGCCAGCGAGCCGCGAGCCGCTCGCAGATGGCATCGACGGGCACGGCTCGTGTGGTATTCCCTGGGCGGGCCATGTCGCCTCGCATCATGAACGATTTCCGGGCTCGCCGCGTGGTCGCGGTAGCGATCTCCTCCCTCGTCGTCGCCGCGCTCGCGTCGTGCGGCGTGAACAAGAAGGAGGTCGAGACGGCCAAGACCTCCGTCTACGACGCCGAGTTCGCGATCGTGTTCTCGGCGGCGGTCGCGGCCATCCGCGAGCTCTACCCGCGCGTGGAGGAAGACGCGCGGACCGGCGTCATCAAGACGGCGTGGCACCAGGTCAAGTACAACGACCCCGGCGCCGACGATCCCAAGTCGGTCCGGTCGCGCGATCAGACCGCGGGCGTGGGTGCGGCGTCGCCGGGCGGCGCGCTCGGCCACAATCCTTCGCTCGCGCGGCGAGTCAACTTCATCCGCTTCGACGTCCACGTCGCGGGCGGACGGCCGTGGCGGGTCCGCGTCATCGGGACCGCCTCGCAGCTCGAGCCCGGCAACGCGCTGCCCACCGAGCTGCGCGGCGCCAACAAGCCGCACTGGCTGCCCGGCCGCGTCGACGCGCTCACCGTCGCGATCCACCGTCGCCTCAGCAAGTACGCGCAGCCGGCGCCGAAGATCATCGAGGTCGAGGAGGAGCCCCCGCCCAAGGCGCAGGTCGGCGGCGACATCCCGGACGGCGCGCGCGAGATCGCGCAGGCGATCGTCGCCGCGATCCAGACTCGCGACTACGACGCCCTGCGCGCGACCTGCGCCGACGACGTGCTCTGGAGCCTGGGTGCGGCCCCCGGCGTCGACGGCGCGATGGCGATGTGGCAGGCCGACCCCGGCGTGTTCGCCCAGATGCAGAAGGCGATCGCCGCCGGCTGCGCCCAGGACGGCGAGGACGTCGTGTGCCCCGCAGGCGCGGCGCGCGGCGCGTGGCAGCTGCGCATCGCGCGGCGAGGCAGCGCCTGGAAGCTCGCGGCGTTCCTCACCGTCGAGTAGCGGCGCGGGTCAGCTCAGCTTGGCGCCGAGCACGTCGACGTGCTCGATGCGCGGCGGCTCGGCCAGGAGCTCGGCGGCCCTGGCCATGAGCGCCGCGGCGATCGGGCCCGACAGGTGCGCCTGGCGCCCCGCCTCGTGCGGGAAGGCGTCGAACACGCCGAACTCGCGCTCGCCGAGGCGGAGCGCGAACCAGACCGTGGTGTCGGCCTCGGCGCGGGCGAGCGGGAGCGCGCTCTCGAGGAAGGCGGCCACCTCGGCTTCCTTGCCGGGGCGAGCGACGAGACGGGCGAGGAGGGCGTAGCGGACCATGGTGACCTTGCTTTCTGACCCGGTTGGGTCTGGCTGGAACGGAGCCCAACCTACGTCCGGTGGCCGCCGGCGACCAGATGACGGAAACGACAACGATGATATGGTTTCCGACATGGAGATCACGGTGCTCGTGCTCGACGACGTCTTCGACACCGGGCTGGCCGCGCTGCTCGACACCTTCGAGACCGCCGGCGCGCTCGCCGAGGGCGGAGCGCCGGCGCGGGTGACGGTCGCCGGTGTGCGCAAGCAGGTGCGGACCCACCAGGGGCTGCGCGTGCCCGTGGTGCCGCCCCCGCGCGCGCGTCCGGACGTCGTCGTGGTGCCGGCGCTCGGGTGCAAGACGCCGGCGACGGTGGCCGCTGCGCTCGAGCGCGCCGACGTGCGGGACGGTTGCGAGCTCCTGCGTGGCTGGTCGCGAGCCGGCGCGCGCGTGACGGCGGCGTGCACGGCCACGTTCGTGCTCGGGCGGGCCGGGCTGCTCGACGGGCGCGAGGCGACGACGACCTGGTGGCTCGCGCCGTTCTTTCGCGAGCGGTTCCCCACGGCGCGGCTCGACGACACGCGCATGATCGTCGAGTCGGGTCGCGTGGTCACCGCGGGCACGGCGCTGGCGCACCTCGATCTCGCGCTCTGGCTCGTCCGCCGGCACAGCCCGGCGCTCGCCCGCGCCGTCGCGCGCTACCTGCTCTTCGACGCGCGGCCCTCGCAGGCCGCGTACGTGATGCCCGATCACCTGGCGCACGCCGATCCGCTCGTCGAGAAGTTCGAGGCCTGGGCGCGGCGCCACCTCGTCGACTTCTCGATGAAGGCGGCGGCCCGCGCGGTCGGCGCGAGCGAGCGCACGATCGAGCGGCGCGTCCGTACGGTGCTGGGACGGTCGCCCGTGTCGTACGTGCGCGACCTGCGCGTCGAGCGTGCGATCCACCGGCTGCAGACGAGCGACGACACGCTCGACGACATCGCGGCGATGGTGGGTTACGCCGACGCGGTCACGCTGCGCACGCTCCTGCGGCAGAAGACCGGGCGCGGCGTGCGCGAGCTGCGGCGGTCAGGGGGCCGCTGAGAGACGCCTGCGGAGAGACGCCTGCGGAGAGACGCCTGCGGAGAGACGTCTGTGGACAACCGGACCGGAGCGTGCCAGCTGGGCAGGGCCCGAGAACCGGCCGAGAACCGGACAGCAGCGTGCCCACGTGGGCAC
>DDTA01000061.1 GCA_002344285.1 Myxococcales bacterium UBA2376 | reverse complement strand
CCCTTCTCCCCTCTCCCTCTCCCTCTCCCTCTCCCGCTCCCCCGCAATCATCGGCTCCACCCCCGGGCACGGCCCCGCACGCGGGTATATAGTCGCCAACCGGATGTCTTCCGACGTCGACAAGCTCGTCGATCTCATCACCGCCAAGGTGCGCGAGCGCCTGAGCGGGCCGAGCCTCGCCGCCGTGCGGCCGCGCGACCGCGGCGACTGCCACGACGACACCGCCCCGGGCGAGGACTGCGCCAGCTGCGGCTCCTGCGTCGTCCGGCGCCCCTGGTCGGTGCGCGCCATGGAGGACGCCGGCGCGATGCGCGTCGGCGCCGCGGCCGGCGTCGGCACCGTGCCCGCCGACCTCGCCAAGCTCATCGATCACACGCTGCTCCGCCCCGACGCGACGCGCGAGGACGTGGTCGCGCTCTGCGACGACGCCCGCAAGCACCGCTTCGCGTCGGTCTGCGTCAACACGCACTGGGTCCCCCTCTGCCGCTCGCTGCTCGCCGGCACCGACGTCATGGTCTGCGCCGTGGTCGGCTTCCCGCTCGGCGCGATGACGCCGACCGCCAAGGCCTACGAGGCGCGCGACGCCGTGCGCCAGGGGGCGCGCGAGATCGACATGGTCATCAACATCGGCGCCCTCAAGTCGCGCGACTACGAGACCGTGTTCGAGGACATCTGCCGCGTGGTCAAGTCGGCCGCGCCCGCGGGCGTGAAGGTCATCCTCGAGACCAGCTCCCTCGATCACGATCAGAAGGTGATCGCCTGCGCGCTGTCCAAGCTCGCCGGCGCCGCGTTCGTCAAGACCTCGACCGGCTTCGCCAAGGGCGGCGCCACCGTCGAGGACGTCGCGCTCATGCGCGCGATCGTCGGCGGCGACGTCGGCGTGAAGGCTTCGGGCGGCGTGCGCACCGCCGAGGACGTCGTGCGCATGGCCCAGGCCGGGGCCAACCGCATCGGCGCGTCGGCGTCGGTCGCGATCGTCACGGGCAAGACGGACGCGAAGGACGCGAAGAAGGGCTACTGACGTGAGCGCGGGCCGCCTCCCCGTGGAATTGATCCGCGCCAAGCGCGACGGTGAATCCCTGTCAGCCGACGAGCTCCGCGGCTTCGTCGCCGGCGTCACCGACGGCGCCATCCCCGACTATCAGATCGCCGCGATGCTCATGGCGATCTACTTCCGCGGCATGAGCGACGACGAGCTCGGCGCGTGGGCCGACGCCATGGTGCGCTCGGGCGACGTGCTCGATCTCTCCTCGATCCCGCGCCCGAAGATCGACAAGCACTCGACCGGCGGCGTCGGCGACAAGATCTCGATCCCGCTCGCGCCCGCCGTCGCCGCGTGCGGCGTCGCCGTGCCGATGGTGTCGGGGCGCGGCCTCGGCCACACCGGCGGCACGCTCGACAAGCTCGAGTCGATCCCCGGCTTCCGCGTCGACCTCGACACCGCGCGCTTCGCCCGCCAGGTCGACGAGCTCGGCGTGTGCCTCATCGGCCAGACCGCGCGCGTCGCGCCCGCCGACAAGCGGCTCTACGCCCTGCGCGACGTCACCGGCACGATCGAGTCGATCCCGCTCATCGCATCGTCGATCATGTCGAAGAAGCTCGCCGAGGGCATCGACGGCCTGGTCCTCGACTGCAAGGTCGGCACCGGCGCGTTCATGAAGGACACCGACCGGGCGCGCGCCCTGTGCGCGGCGATCCGCGCGATCGGCCACGCCGCCGACAAGCGCGTGACCTGCGTGCTCACCGACATGGACGCGCCCATCGGCAAGGCCGTCGGCAACGCGCTCGAGATCGCCGAGTCGATCGACGTCCTGAGCGGCGGCGGCCCCGCCGACACCCGCGAGCTCACCGTCGTCCTCGGCGGCGAGATGCTCGTCCTCGCGCGGGTCGCCTCGTCCTCCGAGGACGGCCAGCGCCGCATCGCCGCCGCGCTCGACGACGGCTCGGCCCTCGACGTCTTCCGCAAGGTCGTGGCGGCGCAGGGCGGCGACGCCGCCGTCTGCGAGCGCCCCGAGCAGGTCCTGCCGCGGGCCAAGAAGCGCGTCCCGATCCCCGCGCCACGCGCCGGCGCCATCCGCGCGATCGCGGCCGACGACGTCGGCATGGCGGCGCTCGTCCTCGGCGCGGGCCGCGCCACCAAGGACGACGTCATCGCGCCCGCCGCCGGCCTCGTGCTCGCCTGCCGCCTCGGTGATCGCGTCGAGGCCGGGCAGCCGCTCGCCGAGCTCCACCACGACCTCGCCGACGACGATCCGCGCGTCGCCGCCGCGGCGTCACGGTTCCTGGGCGCGGTGGAGATCGGCGACAAGGCCCCGGCGACGCGCAGCACGCGTATCCTCGAGATCATCCGATGACGGCAACCGGCCCCGCCCCCGGCGACGACCTCTACGACCGCGTCCAGGCCACGGCCTCCGTCGTGCGCGCGCGGATCGGCGCGCGCACCCCCGAGGTCGCGCTCATCCTCGGCTCCGGCCTCGGCGGCTACGCCGACCGGCTCGAGGACGCGGTCGCGATCGACTACCACGAGCTCCCGGGCTTCCCGCGGTCGACCGTCCACGGTCACGCCGGCCGGCTCGTCGTCGGCACCCGGCGCGGTGCGATGTGCGTCGCCATGAAGGGCCGCGTGCACCTCTACGAGGGTCACGACGCCCGCACGGTATCGTTCCCGGCGCGCGTGCTGGTCGCGCTCGGCGCCAGGGTCCTGCTCGTCACCAACGCCGCGGGCGGCCTGCGCCCCGAGTGGCCGCCGGGCACGCTCATGCTCATCCGCGACCACATCGACATGCTGCGCGATCACGCGCTCCGCGGGCCCAACGACGACCGGCTCGGCCCGCGCTTCCCCGACATGACGACCTCGTACACGCCGGCCCTGCGCGCGCTGGTCAAGGACGTGGCCAGGGCCCAAGGCATCACGCTCGAGGAAGGCGTCTACGTCGCCATGCCCGGGCCGACGTACGAGACGCCGGCCGAGGTGCGGATGCTGCAGATCATCGGCGCCGACGCGACCGGCATGTCGACGGTGCCCGAGGTCGTCGTCGCCCGGCACATGGGCGCGCGGGTGATCGGCATCTCGTGCATCACCAACAAGGCCGCGGGCATCACGGGCGAGGCGCTCTCGCACGAGGAGGTCACGGAGACCGCCACGCGCGTGCGCTCGACGTTCGAGGGGCTCCTCGACGGGATCCTCGCCGCGCTGGTCGAGCGCAAGGAGCTGGCATGAGCGCCGGCCGCGCGCCGAAGGCCGCGGACCTCGCGGCGCTCGAGCGTGCGGCGCGCGCGGCGCAGGCGCGCGCCTACGCCCCGTACTCGAACTTCAAGGTCGGCGCGGCGCTGCTCACCGGCTCCGGCGACATCTTCACCGGCGCCAACGTCGAGAACGCGAGCTACGGCCTCACCGTGTGCGCCGAGCGCACCGCGTGCATCGCCGCCGCGCTCGCCGGCCACCGCGACGTCCGCGCGATCTGCGTCGTGACCGACGCCTCGCCGCCGGCGTCGCCGTGCGGCATGTGTCGCCAGACGCTCCTCGAGTTCGCCCCCGATCCCACCCAGGTGCGCGTCATCGCCCTCGGCCCCGACGACGCGCGCGCCGAGTGGACGGTCGCCGAGCTCATCCCCCACGGCTTCACCGGCAAGCAGCTCGATCCGCCGGTGACCGGCGTCAAGGCACCGAAGTCGGCCAGGAAGCGATGAGCGCGAGCGCCGGCGAGCTCGTCTTTCGCGGCGGCACGATCGTCACGCTCTCCGACGATCACACCGTGACCGCCGGCGACGTCGCCGTCGTCGACGGCGTCATCACCCACGTCGGCGGCGCGTACACGCCGCAGTCGAAGGACTACCAGATCGTCGACGCCGCCGGGTGCATCGTGATGCCCGGCCTCGTCCAGGCCCACGTGCACACCTGCCAGACGCTGGCGCGCGGCAAGGCCGACGATCTCGAGCTCCTCGACTGGCTCGAGAAGGTGGTGTGGCCGTACGAGGGCGCACTCGACGGCCCGGCGATGGCCGCCTCGGCGCGGCTGGCGATGGCCGAGCTCCTGCTCGGCGGCACGACCGCGATCCTCGACATGGGCTCGGTGCACCACACCGACGAGGTCTTCGCCGCCGCCGAGGCCTCGGGCATCCGCGCGACGATCGGCAAGGCGATGATGGACGCGCCGGATCCCAGGATCCCGCCGGGCCTGCGCGAGACCACCGCCGCGTCGCTCGCCGAGTCCGACCGCCTCGCCGATCGCTGGCACGGCGCCGCCGGCGGCCGCCTGCGCTACGCCTACGCGCCGCGCTTCGTGCTCTCGTGCACGGACGAGCTCCTGATCGAGGTCGGACGTCGCGCGCGCGCCCGCGGCCTCGTCGTCCACACCCACGCCAGCGAGAACAAGGGCGAGATCGCCGCGGTCGAGGCGCGCTACGGCAAGCGCAACCTGCTCGCCCTGCACGACCTCGGGCTCTCCGGCCCGCACGTCTGCGTCGCCCACTGCGTGCACCTCTCCGACGCCGAGGTCGCCAACCTCGCCGCGCACGGCACGCACGTGCTCCACTGCCCGAGCTCGAACCTCAAGCTGGCGAGCGGCATCGCGTCGATCCCCGAGCTCCTCGATCGCGGCGTCTCGGTCGCGCTCGGCGCCGACGGCGCGCCGTGCAACAACAACCTCGACGGCTTCCTCGAGCTGCGCCTCGCCGCCACGCTGCACAAGCCGCGCGTCGGCCCCCGCGCCCTGCCCGCGCCCGCGGCGGTCCGCCTGGCGACGCGCGCCGGCGCCGCCGCGCTCGGCCTCGCCGACCAGATCGGCCAGCTCACCGTCGGCAAGCGCGGTGACGTCATCGCCGTCGACACCACCGGCCCCCACGTGACCCCGAGCACGAACCCGTGGTCGTCCCTTGCCTACGCGTGCCGCGCTTCCGACGTCCGCCACGTCGCCGTCGATGGCAAGCTCGTCGTATGCGAGCGCAAGCTGCTGACGATGGAGCTTCCGGAAGTCGTCCGCAGCGCGCGCCTGCACGCGCCGCGGATCTTCGACCTTCTCTAGCGGCGGCGCTCGCCGTGGGTGCCGCGCTCGCCGGCTGCGCCGCCGACGTCGGCACCACCCCCTACGCCCACGAGTCGCCAGGCGACGCGCCCGAGGGCCTCGACGACCTGCGCGCGATCCGCGGCGATCGCTTCCTGGGCGGCAGCGGTCGCGACCTGATCGAGGACCTCGACGTCACCGGCGACGGCGACCTGCTCCTCGCCGGCGGGACGTCCTCCACCGACTTCCCGACCACCGACGGCTCGACGCTCGACACGACCGCGCAGACCGGGTGCAGCGCGTGCCCGCACGACGCGACGATCACGAAGCTGTCTGCCGACGGCACCTCGGTGCGCTGGTCGCGCGTCCTCGGCGGTCCCGGCTTCGATCGCGCGACCACGATCGTCTTCGACAGCGGCCTCACGTTCGTGGCCGGCTCGACCGGCGGCGGACTGCCCACCACGACCGGCGCCGGCGATCGCACCTTCGCGGGCGGCAGCACGCCCGAGCGCGGCGACGAGGACGGCTTCGTCTGCCGCCTCGACACCGCGACCGGCGCGGTGGACTGGTGCACGTACGTGGGCGGCGCCGGCCCCGGCGGCGTCACGGCGATCGCCTTCCGCGGCAACGTCTACGTCGCGTTCGCGGTCGCCGCCGGCGCCGACCTCCACCTCGACGCCGACTACGCCGCCGCCTTCGCCGGCGGCCATCGCGCCACGCAGCAAGGCGCCGACATCGTCATCCTCTCGCTCGCGCCCCAGGACGGTGCCTTCGTGAGCGCGACCTTCGCCGGCGGCACCGGCGACGAGTTCGGCCCGGCGAGCCTGGTCGAGGACGGCAGCTACTTCCACGTCCTCGCCGGCACCTCGAGCACCGACGTGCCCGTGCCGAACGGCCTCCTCACCACCGCGCCTCCCGGCACCAACCTGTTCTTCGCGACCTACGCCCCCGGGCTCACGGGCCTCGCCTACGGCACGTACCTCGGCGGCGACGGCGACGAGGAGACCACCGGCAACGGCCTCGACGGCTGGACCGACGGCACCCAGATCGTCGCCGTCGGCGGGACGACGACCTCGAACGACATGCCCTACCGCAACGGCATCCACGGCCGACCGGTGGCGTCGGGCGCGCTCGGCTGCGGCCGCGGCGACGTCTGGTTCGCGGTCCTCCAGCCCGACCAGGCCGGCTCGGCCTCGCTCCTCTACGCGTCCTACCTCGGCGGCGGCGAGGGCGAGCGCTTCGGCGGGCTCCACGCCATCGACAGCGCCTTCGGCCGCGTGGTCGCGCTCACCGGGTCGACCTCGTCGACGACGTTCCCGGTCAACCGCGGCGCGCGCACCCAGTGGCTCGGCCCCACCTGCTCGACGCTCGACGGCGCCACCGAGGGCTTCGTCGCCCACGTGAACACGACCGTCAGCCGGCACGCCGCCACGTTCGTCGGCGGCTCGAGCTACGATCGCGGCACGGCGCTCCTCCAGCGCCACGTCGTCGGCGAGACCAGCTCCGCGGATCTGCCCACCGTCACCGGCGGCGACGACGAGCTGGGCGGCACGCGCGACGGGTTCCTGATCGAGCTCGGCGCGCCACCGCCACCGCCGCCGGGCGGCGGCGATGGCGGCCCCACCGACGCGAGCGAGGGCTTCGAGCACCTCCCCGGCGACCACGTCTTCCCGCCCGACGACGACGACGGCGGCTGCTGCGGCACCGCGCCCGTCCCCGTCGCTCCCGGTACGGCGACTCTGGCCGGCCTCGTCATGCTGCTGGTTCGCCGTCGGCGCGGGAGGTAAGGTCCGACCATGCTGCTGACCCGCGAGGAGATGACGTTCGACTTCCAGGGCGGCAAGCTCGACCCGGTCCGCGACAAGGCGTTCATCGAGTGGTCGATGAACCAGTTCCTCTACGGCGAGATGACCGGCATCCAGGTCGGCCACTGGCTCTACGACGCCCCCGATCTCAACGCGGCCAAGTTCCTCGCGCGCCAGTCGCTCGAGGAGATGCAGCACGTCGACAACTTCCTGCGCATCATGACGATGATGGACCTGCGCCCCGGCAAGGCGCACTGGGCGGTGCGCTTCCTGTCGACCGGCATGATGGGCGGCAGCTGGGCCGAGCACGTCGCCCTCGAGATGGCGCAGGGCGAGGGCTTCGTCCTGATGGCGTTCTACGGCGTCATCGACACGCTCGATCACAAGCCGTCGACCGACATCCTGCGCCGCGCCGTCAAGCAGGAGGAGCGCCACGTCGAGTTCGGCGAGATCGAGACCCGGAAGGCGATCGAGGGCAAGGCCTGGCTGCGCCGCCGCCTGCTCGGGCTCTCGCTGGTGTCGATGTGGGGCGTGCGCCGGCTCGCCGCGTACATGGGCAAGCGCATGCCCAAGGACCACCCGGTGCTCAAGTTCCTCCCCGAGTTCCTCGCGCTCAGCAACCGGTGCGCGGAGACGCGGCTCCTGCGCATCGGCGTCCTCGATCGCCCGCTCGCCGAGCTGGGCACACTCAAGCGCGCGGCGCTGGTCGCCGAGGCGTACGGCGGCAAGGCGCTGGGCGGCCTCCTGTCGCTGGTGACGCTGCCGCTGCGACTCCTGCCCTTCTGGCCGAGGAAGAAGCGGCTCACCGACGTCTACCTCGACGATCCGCACGTGTCGCGGTTCGAGCTGCCGTCGGGCGAGCCGGCCGAAGCCGCGCGCGCCGACTGAGGCGCGACTCGGCGCTACCTGGTGACGCGGCAGCTCGTCCGCACGTCACCGCCCGGCTCGAGCACGGCCACCGTGCCGAGCGAGCGACCGACCAGCGCGCCCGTCGTGATCGGCGTGGACACCATCGCGAAGCGCGCCTTCCAGTCCTCGCCGATGCGCTCGAGCACGAAGGTGCCGCGCAGGCGCACGTCGACGGGCTCCTCCGCGCCGGCGCGGAGGCGCGTCACCCTGGCGAGGATCGTCGCGTTGGCGATCGCGACGTTGCGGCCTGGACCGAGGGCGAGCCGGAGCCCGTCGAGATCGACGCCGACGTCGCCGGTGTCGCCGAGCGTACGCGCCAGCGTCGGACCGGTGCGCGCCGCGCCGCCGCGCAGCACGTGGAGCGGGTCGGGCCAGACCGCGAGCACGCTCGCCTGCTCCGCCCAGATCGCGGGCCGATCGCCCTGGCCGGTGAGCAGCTGGACGAGCGCCTCCTGCGCCTGCTTCGAGTCGGGCTGGTTCTCGAGCTGCGGCGAGAGCTTGTCGCCGTCGGGGCCGCGCGCGCCGTCGAGCCAGCGGCCCATCGGCTGCGCGTAGGCGACGTGCTCGGCCACCAGCGTCCACCGTTCGCTGTCACGCACGTACACCTGGGCGACGCGCAGCGGGATGCTCGCGATGCGCCCGCACACCGGCAGCCGCAGACTGATGTCGTCGTAGCTCCAGCCCACGGTGCGATCGGTCGAGAGGAAGAGCTCGAGGCGGCGAGAGACGATCTCGACGCGCTGGCCGTCCACCTCGGACACCGGCCAGCGGTCGTGCGCGGGCGTCGCGCCGCGCAGGAGATCGCCGGGCCCGACGCCGAACCCGCTGAGCCCGACCAGCGGATCGACCGCGGCGCTGGCCGCGACGTGGTCGAGCACCTGGCGGTCGTAGCTCGCGAGGACCTCGAGCTCGAGCTCGCGCACGAGCCGCCCCGACATGTCACCCTCGCTCACCGGCGCCGAGTCGACCAGGGGCGTGCGCATCGCCGGCTTCTGACCGTTGCACGCCGCGAGCAGGACGGCCGCGACGGCGGCGACGCGGACGATCGCGCGCACTAGCACGCGCGCTCCAGATCGGCGGGGAGGTCGATGTCCTCGATCACGGCGGGGTCGTCGACGGGCAAGCGGGCGAGCGCGCGCACGACGTCGCGCGCGCCGCCGGGGAGGTCGGCGCAGCGGGCGAGGGACGCGAACAGCCGGCGCGGCACGAGCGGTGGATGGGCGCCGCGCCCGCCGCACACCGGCACGCCCTCGCCCCGCGCGACGAGCGCGATCAAGGTCGACGGCGCCACGCGCGGATGATCGACGGGCCACAGGAACGCGGCGTCGACCGCCGGGGCGAGGGCGGCGTAGCCGAGCGCGACCGACGACGCCATGCCCCGGGCCGGCGCCGGGTTCACGACGACACCCGCGCCGAGCCGGCGCGCGAGCGTGGCGACCTCGTCGGCGAACGGCGCGGCGACCACGACGACGAT
>DDTA01000032.1:790-19247 GCA_002344285.1 Myxococcales bacterium UBA2376 | reverse complement strand
ACGGTGACGCCGTCCTTGGTCACCGTCGGGGAGCCCCACGACTTCTCGATCACGACGTTGCGGCCGCGCGGGCCGAGCGTGACCTTGACGGCGTTGGCGAGGAGGTTGAGGCCCTTGGCGATCTCGCCGCGGGCGACAGTCGAAAACACGATTTCCTTGGCAGCCATGTGTCGGGTTCCTTATCCGGATCCGGGGATCAGTCGATGACCGCGAGGAGATCGTCCTCGCGCATGATGAGGTGCTCTTCGCCGTCGATCTTCACCTCGGTGCCGCTGTACTTCGAGAACAGCACCTTGTCGCCGGCCTTGACGTCGAGCGCGACGACCTTGCCGTCCTTGTCGCGCTTGCCCGCGCCGGCGGCGATCACCTTGCCCTGGATGGGCTTCTCCTTCGCGGTGTCCGGGATGAACAGGCCACCGGCGGTCTTGGACTCCTCGTCGAGGCGCTTGACGATGATGCGGTCGTGCAGCGGACGGATCTTCATTGCTTGATGTCTCCTCTTGGCGGCTGTGTATAAGCACGCCCCCGTCCCTTGGCAACCCCTGAGGTGAGAGTGCCAGAAATTGGCGAATAACCTAGCTGTTACCATCGGTTAGCGAAGCACAGATCGGGGCCATATCGAGCCATGTTCAGCCGTGGTAGAGCCGGATGCGCCATGGCCCTCACGGACTACGAGAAGTACATCCGGACGGAAGAGCTCCTGTCCCTCCAGAAGCCGGCCGAAACCCTCACCTGCCACGACGAGCTGCAGTTCCAGGTGGTCCACCAGGCCGCCGAGCTGTGGATGAAGCTGGTCGAGCACGAGCTGCGCTTCGCGTGTGCGCTGCTCGCCGAGGGCCAGGCCCAGGTCCCGCGCGTGCTGACGACGCTCGGCCGGGTCAGCCGCATCCAGCGCGTGCTGCTCCACCAGCTCGACCTGCTCGACACCATGGCGCCGTCGGACTACATGACGATCCGCACCGGGCTCGGCCGCGGCTCGGGGCAGGAGTCGCCGGGGTTCAAGACCATGCTCCGCCTGCCCGGCGAGCTGGTCTGGCCGGCGTTCGCCGCCTTCCTCGAGACCACGGGGACCTCGCTGCGCGACATCTACGAGCACCCCCACGACCACCACCAGCTCTTCCAGCTGTGCGAGGGCCTGGTCGAGTACGACCAGCTCCTCCAGCTCTGGCGCCAGCGCCACCTGATGATGGTCTACCGGACGATCGGGACCGGCACGCCGTCGCTCAAGGGCAAGCCGTCGGACCTGCTCGCCCACGGCATGAAGCAGCGCTTCTTCCCGAAGCTGTGGGACGTGCGCGACGAGGTCTTCGCCGAGTGGACGGCGACGATGCAGAAGGCCGGCAAGGACCATGGCTACCACGGCTGACGGGACGCCGGCGCCCCAGTCCAGAGACAGGGCCGCCGGCCCCTGCGAAACCGGGGAGCCGCTGGTCGACGATCCCCTGCTCGCGTGGCGCCACCAGTTCCCGGCGCTCGAGCACTGCGTGCACCTCATCTCTCACTCGCTCGGCTGCGTGCCGGCGAAGGCGGAGGAGGACCTCGCCGAGTACTTCGACCTGTGGGCGAAGCGCTCGATCACGGCGTGGGACGAGTGGATCCCCGAGCTCGGCCGCGCCGCGGCGCGCCTCGAGAAGATCCTGTCGGCGCCGGCGGGCACGGTGACGATGCAGCCCAACGTCTCGACGGTGATGGCGGTGCTCGCGTCGTGCTTCGACTACGCCGAGCGGCCGCGGGTGGTCTACGAGTCGCTCATGTTCCCGTCGGTGTCGTACGTGTGGAAGGCCGAGGAGCGGCGCGGCGCCGAGGTCGTGGTCGTGCCCTGCCCCGACGGCAAGACCGTCGACGCCGACGCGCTGTGCGCCGCGATCGACGAGCGCACGATCGCCGTGCCCATCCAGCACGTCGTCTTCGGCACCGCCTTCGTCCAGGACGTGAAGAAGATCGTCGCGCGCGCCCGCCAGGTCGGCGCCCACGTGATCCTCGACTGCTACCAGTCGGTCGGCGCCCTGCCCCTCGACCTCGTCGATCTGGGCGTCTCGTTCGCCTGCGGCGGCTCGGTGAAGTACCTGTGCGGCGGCCCCGGCGCCGGCTGGCTCTACGTCCGGCAGGATCTGATCGATACGTTCGAGCCGCGCGTCACCGGCTGGTTCGGCAACACCCATCCGTTCGCGTTCACCATGCCTGGCCAGACCTATGCCGACACCGTGATGCGCTACCAGGGCGGCACNNGCGATCGCGCACGTCGACGACCTCGGCTTCTCGCTGTCGAGCCCGCGCGAGGACGCGCGGCGCGGCGGCTCCGTGGTGTTCGACTTCGTCGGCGCCGCCGACGTCTGCCGCGAGCTCAATCGCCGGCGCTTCTTCTGCGATCACCGGCCCGGGGTCGGGATCCGGATCGCGCCGCACTTCTACACGAAGACCGAGGAGGTCGATCTGTTCTTCGCCGAGGTGAAGGCGATCCGCGGCTGAGAAAGCGCGCTATCATCGCGCCATGCCGGCGTTGATCGAGACCGCCTACGTCGAGGCGGTGAAGTTGCTCAATCGGTTCGTCGATCCCGCCGCCGCGTCGCAGGTCGCCGAGCTCGTCCAGGGCTGGAAGCCACAGCCGGACGACTGGGAGCGCGTGTTCATGCCCGAGGCCGCCGAGAAGGCGCGCATCGCGTACAAGCCGCTCTGGGTCTCGCCGCCGCCGCCCTTGCCGCGCCCGGGCCAGACGGTGGTGCGCGTCCGCGTCGCCGACGCCGCCGACTTCGCCGCCGGCAACGCGCGCGCGAAGGAGTTCCCCGGCGGGTTCACCAACATCTCGTCGTCGCTCGTGCCCGGCACCATCTGGGTCACGTGGGAGTACCTCGCGCCCGGCGAGAGCTCCGGCATGTCGTTCAACGGGCTCGTCTACCTGGCCGAGGGACGCTTCGTGTGGTTCCCCAAGCCGTGGAAGTTCATCGACTTCTGACCCTTCGACTCGCTGCGCTCGCTCAGGGTGAACGTGGTCAGGGGAGCTGGTCGGTGTGCGGCACGCCGAGCCACGCCGCGAGGTCGCGGCCCATGAACGCCGCCCACGCCCCGTCGATCTGGACGTTGTCGATGCCGTAGGTCGGATCGAGCTGCGCCGCCGGGTCTTCCTCCTCGGCGATCGTGATCGTCTCGCCGCGCCGGGTCACGACGCGCACGCCACGATGCCCGAGCGACGCGCGATCGAGGAAGCTCACCACGCCCGCGGCGTCGGCCTTCGCGACGCTCTCGCCGCCGGCGACCTGCAACGTGTCGCCGCTCGAGGTGACGACGGTGTCGGTGAGCGACCAGACCGTGAACGCGCCGTCCTTGCTCCAGTAGAAGGGCGCCGCGCCGCAGGTCGCGCCCTGCCGCACGCCGTTACCCGCGAGCTGCGCCGCGTGGCGCTCGCGCTCGGCCTTGGTCATCTCGGCGGACGCCATCACCTGCAGCTTGCCGTCGGCGATCGAGCAGACGAGGAGCTTCTCCTCGCGCGCGCCCCAGTCCCAGATCGCGACCAGCTCGCCGGGATAGTCGAGCGCCTGTTCGATGGTCATCCCCATGTCACTTCAACCGTTCACGGATCTCGGCGACGGCGCGGTCGAACTCCTCCGCCGTGACCTCGTCGACCTCGTTGTCCCCGTGGATGACGCGCGACAGGTACTGCGTGGCCCGCACCATCTCGCCGGTCTGCCAGTCGATCGCCTCGACGCCGAGGCCGCCGTCGGGGCGCGGCACGAGCCGCACCGGGCGGGCACCGACGATGAAGTAGCGCGTCGCGGTCTCCGTCGGGGTCGTCACGCCGGCAGCATACCCCAGGTGCTCGTCGACGTAAGTGACGTTCGCGGCGTGATAGCGATCGGGCCGCCGGCGCCGCGGCAGGTGCAACCACGGGATCCAGCCGTGGGTCTGCTCGAGCGCCTGGCCCTCCGGCGGTAGCCACATCTCCCCGTAGCCCGAGCCGTCGTCGGAGTACTGGGTCGCGGGATCGCACGGGTTGAAGGCGAGCAGCACGACGGGGATCGAGCGGATCCGGGGCGACGCGGCCAGCGCCTGCACGCCGCGCTCGCCGATCTGGTTCGAGCTCAGGTCGAGCCACTCGCAGCGATCGAGCCGGGCGTCGCGCGCGAGGGCGACCATGTCGTCGTCGCCGAGGTCGAGCGAGCGGAGCCCGAGCGAGCGGATCTGCGCCATGCGCGGCGCCGCCAGCGCGTCGAGCACGGGCCCATCGGACGTGAGGTCGAGGTGCTCGAGCGGCGCGCTCTCGAACAGGTACTCGCGGGGGTCGGCGACCATGTCCGGGTCGGTGCGCAGCTCGGCGATGAAGCCACGCTCGAACTCGTAGCCGCGATACCGCCCATCGGACGTGAGCGGCCGCGCGTACGGCGCGATGTAGCGCGCCCAGTCCTTTCCGAAGCGGCCACGCAGATCGGCCTCGCGGGCACCGGGCACCGAGCGACGGACGCCCGTGGTCCGCTCGACGCGCGCGCGCTCGACCTGCAGCCGGATGAACTCGGCGAGCTCGGGGCGCCAGCGCGCGATGAGGTCGGCGTACCGCAACCGCAGCGCGTCGTTCGAGACGTCGCGGCAGATCGCGTCGAACAGCGCATCGCGTTCGGCGCGCGATACCGGCGCGCGCTCCTCCTCGTCCTTGGCCTCCGTCTCGTCGACCTCGACCTCGTCCTCGTGTTCCTCGTCCTCGTGTTCCTCGTCCTCGCCTTCCACCACGTCTTCGTCCGGCTCGTGCGTCGGGGTCGGCGTCGCGGCGGCCATGATCGCTGCCACCTCGCGGCTGCCGGGCACGTCCCGAAGCCACGCCTGCTTCCACTCCGTGAAGTCGGGGTCGGTCGACCTCCGGTCCTCGAAGAGGTCGCACGCGTTGCAGCAGTACTCGTGGAGCGAGACGTCGCCGAAGCCGAACTTCTTCCCGAGGACGTCGGGACTGCCGCAACGAGGACAGGAGGCCACGGGCTTGCCTATCCGATGCCGGACAGGAGCTCGTCGTAGGTCCCGAGCACGGCTTCCAGACGCGCACGACGGAAGCGCCCCGGCTCGGCGTCACGCACCTGACGCCCCCGCGCGCTCGTGAACGCCTCCTCGGGCACCGCCTCGTCGCCCGGCGCCATGAACTTGAGGATCTCGAACATCGCCGCGCGCGCGATGCCCAGATCGCGACGGGTCGCCGGCTCGCGCCGCGCGTGCTCGTCGGCGACGTGCATCCACTCTCCGGGGTCGAGCAGCTCCGACGGGCGGTCGTCGCCGAACTCGACCTCGCCGGCCGCCGGCAATGGCAGCTCCGGCAACCGGAACCGGAACTCGCGCCCCTTGCCGCACCGCTCGCACGATCCGCGATAGACGCGGATCAGGTCGTCACCCGACGCGACCAGCGAGCTCGCCCGCTCGAACGAGCCCTCCCCGCACTCGCACGGGTGCAGGTCCATGTACACGTGAGCCTCGGCGGGGGTGCGAGCGAGCAACACGGCCCCAGTGTACGCCGCTTCAGTCGACGAGCTTCACGCTGCGCGCGTGATACCGGTCCGGTTGCTTCATGAAGTACGGCAGGTGTAGCCAGTCGACCCGCCCGAACTGCTTCTCGAGCATCTGCCCGTACTCGGGGAACCACCAGTCCGCGACCGCACCGTTGTCGGCGAGCTCGAACTGGACCCCCGGGTTGTACGGATGGCTGCCGAGCAGCACCATCGGGATGGAGCGGATCTTCGGCGAGGCGACCAGCGCCTCGACGCCAGCACGCCCGAACTTGTTGGCTCGCAGATCGAGCCACTCGAGGCGATCGACATGGCCATCACGGGCGAACGCGACCACGTCCTCGTCGGTGAGGCCCACATCGTTCAAGCGCAGGGAGCGCAAGGCGGCGAGTGCCGGCGAGAGCAAGGCCGAGCGGAGGTCGCCGTCGTTGGTCAGATCGAGGTGTTCGATCGGCGCGAGCTCGAACAGTCGCGAGGTGGCGTCGCTCACGATGTCTGGGTCGGTACGGATCTGCGCGACGAAACCTCGCTCGAACTCGTACCCTTGATACTCGGCACTGGGCGAAAACGGCCGCGCGTAGTGTGCGATGTAGCGAGCCCAGTCGTCGCCGTGACGTTCGAGGAGCTGCTTCTCACGCGCGCTCGGCCGACCGACCTCGATCCCTCGCGCTCGCTCGCTGGCGAAGCGCTCGATCTGGAGCCGGATGAGCTCGGCACGTTCTGGACGCGTCGACTGCACGGCGTCGGCGTACGCGAGGCGCGGCGTGTCGTCCCACGGCTTCGCGACGATCTGCGCGAGCGTTGCCTCCTTGTCGTCCTCGCTGTTGTCCTCGTCCGCTTGCCACCGTGACAGCCACGCGTCGAAGTCGGTATCGCTCGTCCTCCGGAACTCGAAGAGGCGACAGCGACGGCAGCGGAACTCGTAGAGCTGGACGTCACCCAATCCGAACTTCGCGCCCTGGATGTCGCCGCCTGCACAGCGGGGACACGTCTCCGCGAAGTCGCTCACTCGTCGTCGACGTAAGACACGTTAGGCGCGTGATAGCGGTCGGGGAGCCGGCGCAGCGGCGGCAGGTGTAGCCACGGAATCCGACCGTGACGCTGCTCCAGCTCCTTGCCCTCGTCGGGCAGCCACATCTCGCCGTAGCCCGAGCCGTCGTCGGAGAACTGCGTGCCGGGATCGCATGGATTGAACGTCAACAGCACGACGGGGATCGCCCGGATGCGAGGCGAATCCGCGAGCGCCGTCACGCCTCGCTGCCCGATGTTGTTGCTACGCAGATCCAGCCACTCGCAGCGATCGAGCCTCGCGTCGCGCGCGAGCGCAACCATGTCGTCGTCGCCGAGCCCCAGCTCCCGCAGCCCGAACGAGCGCACCTGCGCGGCTCTCGGCGCCGCGAGCGCGGCGATGATCGGACCGTCCTTGGTGAGGTCGAGGTGCTCGATCGGCGAGCTGCGGAACAGGTAGTCATTTGGATCCGCGACCATGTCGGGATCGGTCCGCAGCTCGGCGACGAACCCGCGCTCGAACTCCCACCCGCGGTACGGAACGTTGGGCGCGTAGGGCCGCGCATAGGGCTCGATGAAGTGGGCCCACTCGGTCCCGAGCCGCTTGCGCAGCTCGGCCTCACGCGAGCTCGGCGCCGACCGCGTGGCTCCGGACGCGCGCTCGCTCCGCGCGCGTTCCACCTGCAGGCGAATGAACTCGGCGCGCTCGGGACGACGAGCCGCGATGGCGTCGGCGTACGCCAGCCGGAGCGCGTCGTTGGCGACGTCCTGGCAGATCGCGTCGTGCAGCTCCTCGCGCGCCTTGGCGGGTCCGGCCGGAATCGACGCTCTCGCCGTCGAGGCAGGGGTGCTCGCGCTGGCGGCGGCGGACGTGCCAGCCGCCGACTCCGGCTCGTCGCCTCCGTCCTCGCCCTCGTCCTCGTCCTCGTCGGCGTCTCCGTCGCCGTCGGGCCGCCACCGCGCCCACCACTCCTCGAAGTCCGGGTCGTTCGACCGGCGGTACTCGTAGAGATCGCACGTCTCACAGGCGAACTCGTAGAGCGTGGAACCACCGAGGCCGAACTTCTTGCCGGTGATCTCCTTGCTGGCGCACCGAGGGCAGACCATGGATGCCAACTATACTAGATGCCGAGCAGCGCCTTGATCCGGGCGATGGACGTGGGCGTGTCGTACTTCTTGGGGTTGGCCCGCATGACGGCGATCTCGACCTCCACCGCGTACATGATGCGGGCAGCCTCGAGATCGGCTGGCGAGATCTTCGTCGCCGCGAAGTAGGCGGCCTCGAAGGCCTCGCGCAGCCGCTTGACCTCCGCGGGCGTCAACTTGCCGGGGTGCAACGTCTCGAGCGACTGCTCGAAGCGGGCCAGATCCGCGGCCCCCGTGTCCACACCCTTGCCATCCTTGAGCGAGTACTGCATCGCGCCCACGTCGATGACGTTCACCTGGTCGCCGTCGACCATGAAGTTTCCGGCGTTGGCGTCTCCGTGATACGCGGTCGCCGGGACCGGCGCCGCCTTGAAGCGCTCGATGAGCTCGAGCATCTTCGCCATGATCGCCGGGCCGTCGGCGCCGAAGTCCGCCATGTGCGGCTCGATCTTCCGGTCGATGATGTACTTTGCGGCCTTCGCCTTCGCCTCCGGCGACATCATCTCGCCCGACGCGAACGCCTGGTGGAACTCGGCCAGCGCCTCGGCGATCTGGCGACAGTCGGACTCCATCTGGGCGAGCGACGCGGCGCGGGTGTCGGCGTCCTCGGAGAGGTTCTCGATCTGAGAGCTCACCTCGCGGCCGCTCGCCGTGCCCATCAGCATGGCGCCCTTGTTCTGAGCTCCGGGCTTGGTGGGATCCCCGACGCGCAGCGCGCTCGTCGACTTGTTGTCGACGACGTTGAACTTCTTCAGCTCCTTCGACGCCATGAGCTTGATCATGGCGATCTCGGTCCGCGCCTCCTGCATGTCCTTGAAGACCTTGAAGACGCCGACGTCGGCGTCTCCGACCTTCACCTTGAACACCATCGCGCCGGACGCGCCGCCGCCGAGCTTCTTGACGGTCAGGTGACCGGGCTCGACGCCCATCTCGGCGGCGAGGAACTTCTGCACGATCCCGGCCCACGTGTCGGGCTGGGTGGAGTCGAGCGAGAGCTTCTTCTTGTTGCCGTGCAGCTCGAACTCGTCGGCCGTGTTCTGGTCCGCCTCCTGACGGGCACGCTTGTCGCGCGCGTATCGCGCGGCCTGCGCGGCCGACGCGACGTAGCCGCCGTCGAAGTTGCCACCCTCCGGCGGGGCGTCGCGGTCGCTGGCCTCGGCGAGCAGCTCGGCGTTGGGTCGGCCGGTCTTCGCGTCGGTGCCCTTGAGGATGAAGTCGGGGACGGCGCGCGACGCACCACCCGTGACGTCGAGCGACTTGGGCCCGCTCGGCGTCTGGACGGTGACGCGGTACCCGAGGTACTGGCCGTCCTTGTCGAAGAGGAGCTCACCGCCCTTGCGCCAGCCCTTGGCGTCGGCCTGGTCGATCAGCTGCTGCGCGGTCGGCGAGATGTTTCCGCGGAAACCGAGGCTCGCGACGTAGCCGTCGCCCTCGACCTTGCCCTTGGTCTGGAAACCGCCGGCGCCGTCCGATTCGACGGCAGCATTATCTCCGGTGACCACCTCGAGCTTCCCGCGCCCCGTCGGTCCGTGCACGCCGACGAGCTCCCGGAGCTTGGCCTTGGAGACGTCGTCGGTCGCCAGCGCGGCGCCGACGATCGTCACCTTGGCGTCGGGGTTGCCCGTCAGGATCTTCTCGACCTTCGCGAGCATGGTCGGATCGCTCGCGTCGACCAGCCATTGCTGGTGATCACCCGGCTTGATCGAGTCGAGGTCGGTGTCCGCCTTGACGAAGACCTTGGCCTTGAGCTGGCCGCCGGCCTTGTACGTCTCGCCGTCGTTGTCGGTCTCGATCGACGGGATATCCTGACCGGTCACGACCTGGAAGTTCTGGGTCTTCGTGCCGCCCGGACCGTGCTCCGCCATCACGCGCTTGAACTGGTCGTTGTCACCCAGGCCCGGCGTGATGCTGCCGCCGATCATCGTGACCTTGGCGTTCGGGTTCGCCTTGAGGATGATCTCGGCAGCGCTGATGCTCGTGCCGCCGACGCCGGCGATCACCCAGTGCTCGACGGCCTCGAAGGCCGCCTTGTCCTTCATCAGATCCGTGAGGTTCGCGTCCTGCCCGAGGACGACCCGCGACGGGTTCTTGGCCTTCTCGGCCATGAACAGCTTGGTCGCCTCGACGGCGGTGATCGCCGCCTTGAGCTTGGCGTCCCCGCCGAGGAGCCGCGCCTTCTGATCGAGCGGGAGCCCGTCGAGGATCGCGCCGAACCCCGCGTCGTCCTGCGTCGGCGTCGCCTTCAGCTTGGCGGCGGCGGCGTTGCCCTCGGCCGTGCCGAGTCCCTGCAGCCCAGCGATCAGCGCCGCGCGGTTCTCCGCCATGGACTGGCGGCCGCGCGGTACGTTCTCCGGCGGGAAGCCACTGGCCACGACGGGCGTCCCCTCGATCTCGAGCTTGATGGGCGCGCCCGACGGCTTCCCGTCCGCGTCGAGCGGCTGGATCGTCAGGATCATCCGTCCCTGATCGTCCAGCGTCATGTTGGCGGTGCCGTTGATCACGTCCGCCTGGGCCGCGATCGAGTCCTGCATGAAGTTGATCGCATCGAGGCTGACGCGATCACCCGACTTCGCGAACTGCGACGGATCGCCGATCCCCGACTGCTTGATGCCGCCGAGCTGGTGCGCGGTCTGCGCGATGTGCGAGCTCGCGTCCTTCTGCCACCGTCCCCGCGCGTCGACGAAGAGCTGGCCCGGGGTGAGCGCCGCGACGGCCGCGCCACCACCGATCTGCGGATCCTTCACCTTCGGGAACTTGCCCTCGGGTAGCGTGGCTGCCTCCGCGCGCAGCCGGGCGACCACCTCGTCGCTCTTCTTCTGGCGAGCTTCCGCCGCTTCCTTGGCCATGTCGGCTTCGCTCTTGCCGTCGACCTTGCTGACGAACTCCTGATCCCGCAGCGGACGGTTGTAGTGCTCCTCGGCCTGGTCCGACTTCGCGTCCTTCTTCGCCGCCTTGCGGATGTCGAGGACCATCTGCTGCTCGGCGGCGTCCTGGAGCTCCGTGCGCATCTTGGCCTTCTCGGCCAGGAGCTGCTTGGCGGCGTCGGTGGCGGCGCCGTCGACGAGCTTGCGCCGGTCCTTCGCGCCTTGCGTGCCCTCGCGCAGGCCGAGGTGCTCGATGAGCGCGTGCACCTCGCGTGTGAGCGCCTGCACCTTCGCGGCATCACCCGCGGCCTTCGCGGCCGCGAGCTGTCTCGCGAGGACATCGAGCTCGGCCAGCCGCCCCATGTCGTGCGGCGAGAGCTCGGCGCCTTCCTCGTGCGCGCCCTTGGCGAGGGCGTCGTCGTCGACGCGGGTCGGCTTGCCCTTGGCGGCGCGCTCCCGGATCGCCATGATCTCCGCGAGCTCGTGGGCGACCGCGCGCTCGATGTGATCGGGGTCGGCCTTGTCCGAGATCTGGATGACGTGCGCGTCCTTCGTCGGGTTGACGATCGAGCGCGCGACCTCGTTGCCGGAAAGCGGCACCGACGCGATGCGGATCGTGACGGGCTTGCCGTCCGCATCCTTGAACTCGTACGAATAGCGACCGTCGCGATCCGCCTTGCCCTTCTTGCCGTCGGTGAGCCCGAACTGCGCCGCGAGGGCCTGGAGCTTGGCCTCCCCCGTCGTGATGTTGCCCGCCGCGTCGGGGGCCCGATCGGTCTTGCCCTTGAAGGTCGAGCCCGGGATCGCAGCCGCGGTGATGCTCTCGGGGCCGGTGACCTGGCTCTCGCCGCTGGACTCGGTCTTCGTCGCCGAGTCGAAGGCGGCGTCGTAGAGCTTCTTGGCCTCGGCCTCGATGGCCTTGATCTGGGCGGCCTCCTCGGCGGTGAGATCGCGGCCCTCGATCTGGGCCTTGGCCTCGATCGCGCGTGACTGCTCGTAGAGCTCGTGGCCCTTGCCCTGCTTCACCTCCATGATCTGCTTGAGGTGGAGCTGCAGCTCGCAGACGTGGCCGTTGATCTTCACGTTGAGCGTGATGTCGCGGTAGCCGCTCGCGGTCGGCTTGTCGAAGCGATCCTTGGTCTTGACGATCTCGACCTTGCCCTGGAGGGCGGCGAGGCCGGCCTTGAGCGCGTCGACGCTGTCGTAGACGATCGACGCGCGTGAGAGGTCGACGATGCGCGACGCGTCGCCGCCGTACTCGCCGGCGATCTTCTCCATCGCGCGCGGCTTGCCCTTGAGGCCGGGCGGGAACATCGGCTCGCCGCCGGTCTCGGCCGCGATCGCGCTGGTGATGCTCTTCAGGATCGGATCGGCCTCGGCCGCCTGCTGGTACAGCGTGTCGAGGTCGTTCGAGCTCTGCAGGCCCGTCGCCGGCGGCTTGGGCTTCTTGTCGGCCTCGGCCTTCTGGCTCGGGTTCATCGCCGAGTCGAAGGCGGCGTCGTAGAGCGCCTTGGCCTCGGACTCGATGGCCTTGATCTGCGCCGCCTCGTCGGCGGTGAGGTCGCGACCCTCGATCTGGGCCTTGGCCTCGATCGCGCGCGACTTCTCGTACAGCTCGTGACCCTTGCCCTGCTTCACCTCCATGATCTGCTTGAGGTGGAGCTGCAGCTCGCAGACGTGACCGTTGATCTTCACGTTGAGCGTGATGTCGCGGTAGCCGCTCGCCGTGGGCTTGTCGAAGCGATCCTTGGTCTTGACGATCTCGACCTTGCCCTCGAGCGCGGCCAGGCCGGCCTTGAGCGCGTCGAAGCTGTCGTAGACGATCGAGGCGCGTGACAGGTCGACGATGCGCGACGCGTCGCCGCCGTACTCGCCGGCGATCTTCTCCATCGCGCGCTCTTTGCCCTTGAGGCCGGGCGGGAACATCGGCTGGCCGCCGGTCTCGCTGGCGATCGCGCTGGTGATGCTCTTCAGGATCGGATCGGCCTCGGCGGCCTGCGCGTAGAGCGTGGCGAGATCGTTCGAGCTCTGGAGCCCGGTCGCCGGCGTCGGCCCCTTGAGGCCGCTCTCGTTGCCGGTGATGCCCTTGTTGACGTCGGAGTTCGAGCGCTGGGCGCTCTCGACGATCGACTTGTACGCGGCCTCCTCGTTGCCGCCGTTCTTCTTCATGGCCTTGGCCATGAGGTCGGCGAACAGCGGGCCGTTGCGATCGCCGTAGACCGCCAGATCGCGGAGGTAGAGGACCTCCTTCGAGTTGGTGTCGGTCATGAGGTCGCGGATCATGACCTTCAGCTCGGTGCGGAACATGTGCAGCATCTCGGCCTGCTGCTTGGGCGACAGGCCCTTCATCTGCTCGAGCCAGATGGGCATGTCCTGCTTCTCGACCATGTTGTAGAGCTCGCGGAGCTCGCCCTCGCTCTTGCCGGTCTCCTTCGAGATCTGCTCCGACAGCGCCATCCACTGGTCGAGGATCGCCTTGGCCGCGGCCTTGTTCTCCGGTTTGCCCAGCTCGCCCGGCGCGTACTTCTTCAGCTCGGTGATGAGATCGCCGTAGCGCGGATCGGCGGAGTGCTCGATGCCCTGGTACTTGGACACGATCGCCGCGTACTTGGCGGCGACGAACGCGCGCAGGTCGGCCTTGTCCTGCGGGACCTGCTTGTTGTCGACCGAGGTGTCGACGTTCGTGTCCGTCGTCGTGTTCGTGTTGGTCTTGCTGTCGCCGTCGGTCTTCTGATCGGTCTCGGTCTTCTTGTCGCTCTCGGTCTTCTTGTCGGTCTGCTGCGTCGGATCGACGACCGCGGTGTTGTCGTTGGTCGCGTTGTTGTCGAGCGGGATCGTCTTCGACGTCGAGTCGGTGGCGGTGGTGGTGCCGTCGGGGCCGCTGACCGTGGTCGTGCCCTTGGCGTCGACCTGGACGCTGGTGTCGCCCTTCTTGACGTCGACCTCGGTCTTGGCGTCGATCGCCGTGTCGCCCTTGGCCGACGTGGTCGTCCCCGTGGTCTGCGTCGTCGCCGTCGCCGCGTCCGGGCTCGACGACCTGGTGTCGACCTTCTGCGACGGCCCCGACTTCCAGCCGTCGCCCGACTTGAAGCCCTCGCCCGTCGAGTAGCCGTCCTGGAGGCCGCGCAGCGCGGCCGAGCCCATCGACTTGCCGAACGCCATCGCGACGTCGGCGCCGCTGCCGCTGTACGTGTTGGGATCGATCGCGGTCGTGAACGCCGCGCCCACCGCCTGGTTGATCGCGCCCGCGGCCGCCTTGCCGTGGATCCCGGAGCCCGCCAGCTTGTTCATCCCCGGCATCAGATCGCCGAACCCGGTCGACACCACGGCCGCGCCGGCGCCGGTGAGGACCGCCTTGCCGACGCGCCCACCGATCCCGTTCGCGAAGTCGACGAGGTCGCCCTTGTACAGGTTCTCGTCGAGGAGCGCGAGGATCAGCTCCTCGGTGCCGCTCTCGACCGCCTCCTCGAGCGCCTCCTTGATGATCTTGGCGGCGAGGCCCTTGCCGAACTTGCCCGCGACGTTCTCGATCGCCGTGTTGAGCCACTTGGTGTTGACGAGCCCGGCGGCGAGCGCCTCGGCCGCCACCTGGGCCAGCTCCTGGACGAGCTGCTCGTTGGACATCGACGCGCCGGAGATGATCATCTTGGCCGACACGCCGGCGAGGCCGGAGATGAGCGCGACGAGCGCCGGCGCGGCGGTGCCGCCCGACGCGATCGTGATGATCGCGCCGACCGCGATCGCGACCGCGGTGCCGGCGGCGTCGGCGGTGGCGTCCTTGGCCTCCTCGTACTGCTTCTGCGAACCGGCGACGAAGTCGAGCTGACCGGACCCCTTGAGGTCGGCCATCACCAGCTCGTCCAGCTTCTTCTTGCGCTCCTCCTCGGAGAGCCCCTGCAGCGACGGATCGCTGGCGTGCTTGGCCTTCGACGCCGCGATGTCGGCCTCGAGCTTCGCCACGTCCCACTCGAGCTGCTTGCCCGAGTCGGACCACATATCGGTCAGGCCATTGGAGATGTCGGCGGGGCTGACGCCCATCGCCTTGGCCGCGACGTAGCCGCCAGGGCCGAGGAGGACGGCCATGCCGACCTCGCCGATCCATCCCGACTCCTTGCGCTCGAAGTCGCGATCTTCCTTCGCGCGCTCGAGCGCCTCCTCGGGCGTCGTCGGGTTGCCCTTGAGCGCCTGCTTGAGCTGATGACCGGTGCGGCCCGAGGTCTCGCCGGCGATGTCGTTGTTGAGCGCCTGGAGGGCCGGGTTGTCGGCCGTCATCTTGTCGAGGTCGGGCGGGACCGGCTTGCCCTCGGCCTCGCACTTGGCGCGGAGGTACTCCTTCTGGATCTGGAGGACCTCTTCCTTCGACTTGCCCTGCAGGCGTGACTTCAGCAGATCGTCGTCGGTGCCGATGCCGAGGAAGCCCTCGTTCATCGCGTAGTAGGCCGCGAAGCCGTCGTTCATCTTGCCGTTCTCGGCAATCATCGCGGCCTTCTTCTTGTCGAGCTCGTCGAGCTCGTCGTCGCACATCGCCTCGAACGGCGACATCTCCTTTCCGGTCTTGGGGTCGACTTTCTTCGGCCAGTCGGCCGCGTACTTCTCGTTGAACTTGGCGATGATCGCTTCGCGCTCTTCCTTGCTCTTGCCCTCGAGCGACGCGTAGAGCGCCTTGCGATCGGTGCCGAGCCCATCGGCGGCGGCCGCCATCTTGGCGGCCTCGGCCGTGGTCTTGTCGCCGACCAGGAGCGCGTTGGTGACGTCCTGCTCCTTCGCGGTCAGCTCGCCCTTGAGATCACCCTCGAGCGTGCGACCGGGGTAGCGCTTGGCGTACTCGCGCTTGAGCTCTTCCCGCTGCTCCGGCGTCTCGCACGACTCGAGCGCCTTGTAGAGCGCCTCCTCGTCGGTGCCGCCGACGTCGGTGCCGATGACGGCGCCGCCGCCGAACGCGAGCACGGGCCCGGCCAGCGGGCCGAGGACGACCGCGGTCACCACGCCGCCGGTCACCGAGCGCATCGTCTCGCGATCGGCGCCGACCGTGTCGGCGATCGAATCGGAGATGTCGGTGAGGAAGCCGCCGTGCATCGCCTTGTCGGCCTCGATCGCGGCGACCTCGCCCTGCTTGACGTTGCCGCTCTCGTCGCCCTTGAGCGCCTTGGCGAGATCCTTGTCCATGCCGGACATCTCGTCCTCGAGCATGGCGTCGAGCTTGTCGCCGGTCTGCTTCTCGTACTCGGCGGCGACCTTCTTGCGGACCTCGGGATCCTTGATGTCCTTGAGGGTCGCGATGATCTTCTCGTCGTCGGTGCCCAGGCCGTCGGCGGCGTTGTGGAGCTGCGCGACCGCCGCCTGCACGGGGTCGGCCGACATGAGCGCCTTGGCTTCCTTGAGATCGGTCCCCGACAGCTCGTCCTCGAGGATGTCGTCGAGGGTCTTCGGCTTGTGACGCTCGTAATAAGCGTCCTTCATCATCTTGATCTGCTCGGGCGACTTGCCCTTGAGCGCGTTGAAGACCGCGGCCTCGTCGGTGCCCCAGCGGTGCATCGCACCCTCGAGCTCGGTGACGGCGGTGTTGGCGGCCTTCTTCTCGTCGTCGGAGAGCTCGCGCTGCGGCCCGGTCTCCTCGGGCGGCTTCTCCTTGGCGTAGTCGTCGACCTTGACGCCGTCGGCGGCGGTGATGCCCTCCTCCTCGAGGGCCTTCTGCAGCCGCTGGCCGGTCTGCTTCTCGTACTCCGCGATGACCTTCTTCTTGACCTCGGGATCGGTGATCGAGTCGAGGGTCTCCTTGACCTTCTTCTCGTCGGTGCCCCAGCCCTCCATCGCGCTCTGCAGCTGCGCGACCGCGCCCTGCACCGGGTCGGCGGACATGAGCGCCTTGGCTTCCTTGAGGTCGGTGCCCGACATCTCGTCGGCGAGATCGGCGTCGAGGGAGCGGCCCGTCTTCTTCTGGTAGGCCTCCTTGATCGCCTTCATCTCCTCGGGCGACTTGCCCTTGAGGGCGTTCATGATCGCCTTCTCGTCGGTGCCCCAGCCGTCCATCGCCTTGAAGAGCTGATCGGCCGCGCCCTTGGTCTTGGCCTCGAACTCCGCCTTCTTCTTCTCCTCCTCCGCCTTCTTCTCCTCCTCCTTCTTCTTCTCGGCGTCGAGCTTGGCCTGCTCCTCTTCCTTCTTCTTCCGCTCCTCTTCTTCCTGCTTCTTGCGCGCGGCCTCTTCCTCGGCCTTCTTGTCGGCCTCGTACTGCTCGCTGGTCTTGGCCAGCTCGCCCACCGCCTTGTCGGCGCCGGCGACCAGCGCGTCGCGATCCTGCTGACCCTTCTCCTCGAGGCCCTTCTTCGCGTCCTCACCCGCCTTCTTGAGGCCGGCCTTGGTCGCCGCGTCGATCTCCTCGATCTTCGCCTGGACGTCCTTGACCTTCTTGTCGAGCGCGTCGAGCTGCGTCTTGCCGTCGGCCTGGATCGCGTCGACGCGCTTCTTGGCCTCGTGCGCCGCCTTGTCCTGGGCGAGCTTGATCTCCTTGTCGATCGCCGCCGTCGTGCCGGCGACCGACATCTTGATGTCGCCGACGATCTTGTTGGTCTCTTCCTCCAGCTTGGCGAGATCGGCGGCGTTGCCCTTCTCGAGCTTGACCAGCATCTCGTCGTTCTTGGTCTGGATGCCCTTGAGACCGTTCGTCTCCATGTCCTTGATCCGCTTCTCGCTGTCGAGCTTGAGCGTGTGGATCTTGAACTTGGCTTCCTCGTTCTTCTTGGCGCTCTCGGTCTTGAGCTTGGTCTCGAGCTCCTTGACCTCGGCGACCATCTTCTTGCGCTCGGCCTCCATCGCGGCCGTGCCGTCGGTCGCCTTCTTGGCGATGTCGGCGAGTGACTGCTGGAGCTTGGTGTCGAGCGCGGCGATCGCCAGCTTGCCCTTCTCCTTGGTCTCCTCGACGAGCTTCTTGGTCAGCTCCTTGCGCTTGCTCGCCTCGGCCTTGGCCGCGTCCTCGATCTGCTTGGCCTCCGCGTTGGCGGCGGCGCGCGCGCTGTTGGCGGCGCGCTGACCGGCGTCCTTCGCGCTCTGCTTGGCGGCGGCGTCCTCGATGCCGGCGGCCTTCTGGTTGGCGCCGTTCACCGCCGCGTTGGCCTTGGCGTTGCCGCGCTGGCGCGCGGCGGCGGCGTCCTTGTGCCCCTGCTGGGTGACCTTCTGCGCCTCGCTGTCGCCCTGCTTCTGGATCTTGGCGACTTCCTTGTTGGTCGTGTCCTGGGTCTTCTTCTGCTCGTCCTTGCAGGTCTTCTCGGCCTTCTTCTTGTCGTCGGCGATCTGCTTGTCGTAGGCCTTCTTCTTCTCGGCGATCTGCTTGTCGATGTCCTGGTTCTTGGCCGCGAGCTCCTTGGCGAGCTTGTCGGCCTGCGCCTTCATCTCGTCGTCGATCTTCTTCTGCTCGTCGGCGATCTTCTTCTCGAGATCTTTCTTCTGCTCGGCGATCTTGTCGGTGAGCTTCTTCTTCTCTTCGTCGAAGGCGGTCTTGAGGCGCTGCTTGAGCTCCTCGATGTTCTTCGCCTTCTCGATCTTCTTCTCGGCGACCTTGCCCTTGGCCGCGTCGGCCTTGGCCGCGCCCTTGCCGGCGACGGTCGCGACCTTCTTGCCGCCCTTGGCGGCGGCGCCGGCGACGCCCTTGGCCTGCGCCTTGCCGACGGCGGCGGCCTTGGTGTCGACGCCCTGCTTGATGACGCCCTTCTTGACCGCGGCGTCGGCCTGGACCCCCTTGAGGATCTCCTTGGTCGCCTGCGGGTTGGCCTTGGCGTCTGCGACCTTGCCGTCGAGCGACGGATCGACCTTGGCGTCCGGGTCGACGCCCTGCCCGGCCTTCTTCAGCTCGTCGCCGCCGGGGAAGGCCTCGAACTCGTTGAGATCGAAGAGCGGCTCGGCTTCCTCGTCGGCGTACGGGTTCAGGAGCTCGTCGCCGAGCTTCTTGCCCTTCTTCAGGTCGGGATC
>DDTA01000032.1:0-744 GCA_002344285.1 Myxococcales bacterium UBA2376 | reverse complement strand
TCGATCGCGTCGAGCGGGACGTCGTCACCGGGCTTCGCCGGCTGCTTCCCCTTGAGATCGGGGTTGATCGCGTCGAGCGGGACCTGGCCCGGCTTCGGCACCTTCTTGAGATCGGGATCGATCATCCCGACGACGGCGTCGGCGTCCTTCGCCTCCGCGGCCGTCTTCTGCTGCGCGGCGACCGCGGCGGCCTGCGTCTTGTCGATCGCGCCACCGGCGGTGCCCGCCGTCGCGTGCATCGCCTCGTGCGCCAGCTCGGCCTCGGTCTGGGCCTTGGTCTTCGCCTCGTCGGCGGCGGGATCGACGGTGTTGACCGCGGCGTTCGCGGCCTGCTCGGCGGCGGCCACGCCCGCCGTCGAGGCGGCGGTGCCGGGCGGCGTCGTCGCCGGCGCGGGCGGTGCCGCGGGCGGCTTCGCGATCGTCGGATCGACGGTCGCGCGCTGATCGTAGAACGTGTCGCCGACGACGCCGTCGAGCGTCACGACCTCGCGCTGCTGCGAGCGCAGATCGCCGGTCGGCGGCGGCTGCGGCAGCATCGGCCTCGGGCCGACGCCGGGCATCGCACCGGGCGTCGTCGTCGCCGGCGCCGGCGGTGCCGCGGGCGGCTTCGCGATCGTCGGATCCACCGTCGCGCGCTCGTCGTAGAACGTGTCGCCGACGACGCCGTCGAGCGTCACGACCTCGCGCTGCTGCGAGCGCAGATCGCCGGCCGGCGGCGGCTGCGGCAGCATCGGCCTCGGGCCG
>DDTA01000348.1 GCA_002344285.1 Myxococcales bacterium UBA2376 | reverse complement strand
TGGCGGCGGCGGTGGCGGCGGCGGTGGCCACAGGCGCGGCGGATTCCGCAGCTTCTGGCACGCCGTGCGGCGGATGGCCCGCGGCGATGTCGGCGGGCTCGTCGACTCCTTCGACCGCCACCTCCATCGCGTCGAGCGCCACCTCGCCGACGCCGACCCCGACCTGCCCCCCGGCGGCGCGCGCGACGCCGCCGCCATCGCCGCCGTCTCCCTCACCATGCTCGGCGTCAAGGCCCTCAAGATCCTCCCGGGCATCCCGTTCCTGCCCGGCTACAAGGGCGTCATCCTCATCCCGCTCTACCTCGTCGCCGCGCGCGTCACCCGCACCCGCGCCGGCGCGACGCTCACCGGCCTCACCATGGGCACCGTCGCCTTCCTCCTCGGCGACGGCCGCTACGGCGTCTTCGAGATCGCCAAGCACGTCGCCCCCGGCGTCATCGTCGACCTCGTCTACCCGCTCCTCCGGCGCAACCGCGGCGTCGTCGCCTGGTGCGTGCTCGGCCTCCTCGCCGCGCTCGGCCGCTTCGCGACCATCACGCTCATCGCCCTCGCCGTGCAGCCACCGGCGCTGGTGTACGCTGTGCTCCTGCCCGGTCTCCTCGTTCACGGGATCTTCGGCGTCCTCTCGGGCGTCGTCGCCGCACCGCTTCTTCACGCATTCGATCGCAACCCGGAGTCCACATGACCAAGCTCGTCGAAGGCGATGGCCGTACGCACATCCAGTCCCGCCTCATGCGCGAGTCGCTCCAGGACCGCCGCGTCATCGCCGGCACCGACAGCGACCGCGACGTCCACATCTTCCCCGACGCCGCGCTCGTCGGCATCGGCGGCCAGAGCATCTTCGACCGCGGCAAGGACGCGATCCTGCCCCTGGTCGAGGAGATCGCCGCGATCAAGGAGCGCGGCGACAAGAAGCTGGTGATCGGCGTCGGCGGCGGCACCCGCGTCCGCCACACGCTGTCGGTCGCGCTCGACCTCGGGCTGCCGGTCGGCGGCATCGCCCAGCTCATCGGCGCGATGGAGGAGCTGAACGCGATCCTGCTCAACGCGCTCCTCGCCAAGCACGGCTCGATGCCGATGCAGCGCGATCACTTCTGGGATCTCCCGCTCTACTTCGCGTCGGGCATCCTGCCGATCGCGATCTCGATCCCGCCGTACCACTTCTGGGAGCCGCCGCCCGACGACGGCATCCTGCCCCAGCACGGCTCCGACTTCGGCCTCTTCCAGCTCGCCGAGGTCCTCTCGATGGGCCAGCTCATCTTCGTGAAGGACCAGGACGGCCTCTACGACAAGGACCCGGCCCAGCACGCCGACGCGCGCCACATCCCGCGCATCACGCTCGAGGAGCTGCTGGCCAAGCCGCCCCCCACCAACATCCTCGACGAGGAGCTCTTCCGCGCGTGGGCGTCGGCGAAGAACGTCCGCAGCGTGCAGATCGTCAACGGCCTCAAGCCCGGCACCCTCACCGCCGCCCTGCGCGGCGAGGCGGTCGGCACCGTGATCGTGAAGGAGGCCCCGTGACCACCGAGCGCAAGACCATCGACTCGGCGCTCGCCGGCGCCACCCTCACCGGCCACGACGCCGGCAACATCGACTACCGCCCGATCGCGGTCATGCCCGACGTCCGCGTCGTGAAGATCGGCGGCCAGAGCGTCATGGATCGCGGGCGCGCCGCCCTCTTCCCGATCCTCGACGAGATCGTCGCCGCCCGCCGCGAGGGCATCCAGGTCGTCGTCCTGGTCGGCGGCGGCACCCGCGCCCGCCACATCTACAGCATCGCCAGCGAGCTCGAGATGCCCGTCGGCGTGATGGCGACACTCGGCAAGTACATCCCCATGCAGAACGCGCGCATGGTGCAGATGCTCCTCGCCAAGCACGGCGGCCTGTACATGCTCCCCGACGACTTCGAGAAGCTGCCGCTCTACCTCCAGCTCGGCTGCGTCCCGGTGATGAGCGGCATGCCCCCGTTCGGCTACTGGGAGAAGCGCGAGGAGGGCAGCCGCATCCCGCCCCACCGCACCGACGCCGGCGTCTTCCTCTCCGCCGAGTTCCTCGGCGCGCGGCGCGCGATCTTCATCAAGGACGAGGACGGCCTCTACACCGACGATCCCAAGAAGGACCCGTCGGCGGTGCACATCCCGCGCATCTCGGTCGCGGAGCTCGCCGCGCGCAACCTGCCCGACCTCGTCGTCGAGCGCGTGGTCGTCGAGTACCTGCCGCGCGCGCGCGCCTGCAAGGAGCTGCAGATCGTCAACGGGACCAAGCCCGGGCAGGTCCTCGCCGCGCTCCGCGGCGAGGACGTCGGGACGATCATCCACGCCTGATCCGGCGCCGGCGCGCCGGTCAGCGGGTGGTGTCGAGCGCCTCGAGCAGATCCGAGAAGGTCCCGGCGTCGCCGTTGACCGAGCGGAAGAACGGATCCACCACGGTCTCGACGATCGCGCGCGACGCCTCGTCGGTCGTGATCGTCCGTTGCAGGACGTAATCCTGCGCGATCGTGAGGCTCCAGTCCTTCGCCAGCTCGAGCTTCAGCTCGAGCGTCAGCTTCACCCCGTTCGCGACCGGCGCGGCCTTGACCTTGGCCGGGCCCCAGCTCAGCTCGGGCGTGAACGCGACCGCGACGTCACCGGTGGCGCCGTCGTAGGTGAGCTTGACCCCGTGCACCGTGGCGCTCACCTTGCCGCTCGAGTCGGCCCCGAGCTTGAACGGACCGAAGGTCGCCTCACCCGCGATCTTGCCCTCGCTGTCGACGGTGCCGGACACCGGGCCGAGCTTGCCCCCGGCCTCGACCTTGGTCCCGTCGGTGCTCGCGTTCAGGTTGCCGTCCTTGATGCCGAGCTTGAACGCGCCGTCGCTGCCCAGCTTCGCCGAACCGAACGGCGTCGCCAGGGCGATCGACGTGGTCCCGGCGGTGACGTCGACGAGCGGCAGATCGGCGCCCATGCGAACCAGCAGCGGTTCGGGCAGACCCCACGTGTTGGCGGCGCTCGGCCCTCGCGGCGCGCACACCTCGCACATGGATCTCCGCACCGGCACGCCGTGAAACATCTCGGGCTCCTCGGCGGGCAGGTCCTCGCCCTGCACCACCGGTGACGCCGCGACACCGGCCGCGCGCGGCCGCCCGAAATCCAGGAAGGCGTCGAGGTCGAAGCCCTGCACCACGCGCTCGCCCGCGGCGTCGGCCTCGGCCTCGAGCCCCGCGTCGCGATTGGCCGCCATGCCGCCCGCGGTGCCGGTCGCGGCGACGCGACCCTCGCGCTGCTGCGCGACGTGCCCCAGCTCGTGCCCCAGGAGCGACAGTCCGGCCTCCGACGCTGGATCGTACGCCCCGGCGGCGACGTGGATCTCGTCGCCGCGCGCGAACGCGCGGGTGCCGAGCGCCTCGGCCTGTCCGTCCTGATGGATCCCGACGTTGCCGAAGTCATGACCGAGCAACGCGCCGGCGTGAGCCGCGAACCGCGGCGGCAGGCTGGCGGTGAGCGTGGACTTGCCGGGCGCCGGAAGCTGGCGCGACGTGCTGGAGGTTTCCGTCGACGAGATCGTCCGCTGGTGGTCGTACATGGCCGCGACGAGATTGCAGCCTCGGTGCCGCGGCAACCGCGCGGACCTGCGCCACGACCGGGAACCCGAGGTACCGGCGGCGGCACCGAGCGGTGCCTCGCGCGGGATGTCCGGGTCCCGGGCCGCTCAGGCGTCGACCAGGCCGCGCGTCACTGGGGCGGCTTGGGCGCGTCCTTGCCCTTGCCGTCGCCCTTGCCGGAGTGGTTCCCGCCGTGGTCGCCCTTGCCGCCGCCGACGCCGCCACCACCGCCCGAGGCGTCCGTCGCCTTGATGTTCGCGGACGTCCACTCGCCGAGCGCGGCGATGCGCTTCTCGACGTCGGCCTTGAGCGCGTCGAGCGTGAGCGCGCCGCTCGGCTCGATCACGACCTTGCTACCGCCGTCGACGTCGCTGGCGCTGACCTTCGCGTCCTTCGACGTCACCACCGGGCACTTGCCCGTCGACGCGCCGCCGGTGCCGTCGCCGGTGTGCTTCACCTCGGCGTCGGGCGCGCCCTGCACCTCGACGAGGTGAGCGACGCGCTTGCGGATCGTCGTGGTCGCCTCGGCCTCCTTGGCCGTGATCGTGAGGACGAGCTTGCCGGCGTTGCCGGCGTCCTCGACGATCGCCGTGGTCGCGCCGGCGACGGCGCTCGGGCAGTTGCCCGCGCGGTTGGCCATCGCAGGGTCAGCGGCCGCCGAGCCAGTGGCGGCGCCCGTGGCGGTCGCGGTCCCGGCGCCGGTGGCGGTCGCGGTCCCGGCGCCGGTGGCGGCGCCCGTGGCGGTGGCCGTACCGCTGCCGGCTCCGGCGTTCTCCTTCTTCTTGCAGGCGGCGAGCGTGCAAACCGCCGCGAACAGGGCGATCGAAAGCGTGCGCATGAGTCCCTCCGGCCGCGCATGGTAGCGTAGCCACGTGCCGCGCGTGTGGGCCTGGGCCGTCATCTGCGCGATCCTCCTGGTCGCGCATGCCCCCGCTCCGGCTTCGGCCGACCCGCACGGCGTCCCCCTGCCGCGCGGCACTCGCCTCGTCGACGGCCGCCACGCCTCGGGGCTCGGCTTCCGGGCCACCGTCGATCACTACGCGAAGCGCTGGAAGGCGTCGGGGATCCCCGTGACCGAGATCGGCCCGTACCGCGTCCGCGGGGTCGACGTCATGCGCTTCGTTCGCACGGACAAGGCCGGGGAATGGCTCGCGGTTCACGTCTGGCGCACCGGCGGAGTCACCTGGATTTCCGTGGTTCCGCGCCCCCTTGACGAGCCGCGGTCGACCGAGTAGAGATTCACCCGACGCTCCCCTCGGGGGGCGGCGTGACAATCGGGGATCGTCTAATGGCAGGACGTCAGTCTCTGGAGCTGACTATCTTGGTTCGAATCCAAGTCCCCGAACGACAACGGTCAAAGCCCTGGGGCTTGACGGAGCCCCCTCCGTCTGGCACAAAGCACCACCTCTCGGCCCCATAGTCTAGCGGTCTAGGACGTCGGCCTCTCACGCCGAAAACAAGGGTTCAAGTCCCTTTGGGGTCACTATCTAAACTGCACATCGGCACCCCGTCGCCCTCGACGAGGCGCCCAAGGTTCACGGATCCTTCAATTTCCCACACCTGAACGCCCTCGACGCGGGCCGGGTGGAAGCGGATGCCCTCCGGGAACAGCCGGAGGAAGATCGCGCGCAGGTCCGCGCGATCGATGAGCGCCGTCCGGACGTCGCCAAGCCGCTCGCGGACCGTCGCCTCGGCTCGATCGACGATCCCGCGCAGCTCGTCCGGCGCGCGGCGGATGGCCGCGATCCGGACCTCCAGGTTGCGCGCCCGGGTCGCCCGCTCGCGCAGCTCGGTGACCAGCTCGGGCACGTCATCGGCCAGCGCGACGGCCTTGGTCAGCTTCTTCTGCTCGGCCTTGACCTGGCGCAGCTCGGCCTCCAGCGCGTCGGCGTCGGCGTTGCGGCTGGGAATCGTCGCCTCGATCGCCTCTCGGATCGCGCTCGCGTACTGATCGATCACCTCGACCGTGAGCACATGCCGCTCCAGGTACGTGACCAGCGCGTTCTCCACGTCCTCCATCGGCTGGCGCACGCTGACCGCGCACGCGCGCGGCCCGCGCTCGTGGTGGCGGGTGCAGGTGTAGAACTTCCGGTAGTCGCCTGCCGTGCGCGTCGACGCGCAGCCGACGGCGCCGTCGCACGTGCCGCAACGAGCGATGCCGGTGAGCGCGTAGCGCGCCCTGGGCCTCGTCATGCGGCGCGTGGGCGACTCCGGCGCGAAGCGCTCCTGCGCCCGCGTCCACGTCTCGTCATCGACAATCCGCCACTCGGGGATCTCGACCGTCATCACCTCCGACGCATCCGCCCGGACACGCTGCGCGCCGGCGCCCTTGCGCACCTTCTTGATCTTGCCGTGGACGTACAGCCCGCGGTACCGCGCGTTGAGGAGCATCGCGCGGATGCACCCCGGCGACCACGTGCCCGTGCCGCGCTTGCCGGCCGCTGGCGATGGCACGCACTCTTCGTTCAGGACGTGTGCGATCTTCTTGAATCCGAGCCCGTCAGCGCGCATCAAGAAGATCCGACGCACGATCGCGGCCTCGTCTTCCTTGACGACAGCGATGGTGTACGGCCGCCCGGATCCGTCGGACACGCGCTGAAGCTCGTAGCCGTAGCAGCGCCCACCCGCCACCCGCCCCGCCTGAACGCGCGACCGGAGCGCCTCCGTCACGCGCCCGCGGAGCGCCTCCACTTCCATCTGGTGCCCCGTGCCCTGGATGAAGGTCATCGCCTGATCCATGGCCGTCTTGAAGAGCACCTCTTGACGGGTCGTGTAGTAGAAGAGGCGGCAACCACGATCGCGCACGATGTCCCGGATCGCGAGCGTCACTTCCAGTGCATCGCGTCCGAGTCGCGACTGGTCGCGGCACACCACGATGTCGCCGGCCCGCAAGTCGTCCAGCAGCTTCCGGAGACCCACGCGCGTGAAGTCGTCGCCTTCCTCGCCGTCGTCGACGTAGTCAGGCACCTTCCGCGCGGTCGCGAAAGGCGACGACGCGATGAAGGCCGCGCAACCGTCGGCCTGCGTATCCAAGCTGAACTCTTGTTTGCCGGCGTCGTTCTTGGATCGCCGCCGGTACGTCCTGACGGTCATCGCTTGCTCCTTCCCTTGAGCGTGTCGCGACGCTCGGCGAGCAGCCGGATCGCTTCCTCGATCAGTGCGGTCTGCGTTGGCGCGTCCTCACGATCGATCCCGAGCGACGCCCAGCCGTGCCGCGCGGCGTACGCGGCCAGTTCTCGCAACGTCTCGTGTGCCTCGGCCGGAATCTTCACGGGTGTTGAGGTCTCTCTCTTGGTCGCCACGCGTTGGTTGTACCACCGAGGGCCTACCGCGCACTACTCGGGTATTGCGTTTTCGTTCTCGGCAAGCACACCCAGCTCCACGAGGGCGCGTCGGGCGTGTTGCTCGATCAGGAGCCGCATCACCGCGTCTCGAACGGCTGCGCTTGGCGGTGGCAGGCGGACGATTGGTCCGGGGCGAGCGCGCCGTCCGTTCGCGTCGGCGCTCACGGTCGCCTCCGACGAGCGCGGACCGGCAGACGCGGCGGCGGCGTGACGAACGCGATCCGAAGACCGCGGTCGCGGCCAGACGATGCGATGCTCGGCGCCGTGGCCGGCTGCTCGTCCTTCGGGAGGCCCGCCGACAGCTTCGCGATCAGGAGGTCGAGCGCCTGGCCCGGGTCGACCTGCGAGAGCGGGTGCGGCTTGGGCGCGTTCGGCACGTTGAGCGGCTTCCCTGACTCGGTGTCGAGCGCGGTCAGGATCGTGCGGCATGCCTTCGCGCCGATCGCCTTCTGGTCTGCGGTCGCGCCGTTGGCGACGGCGGCGCGGATGGCTTCGATCAGTTCGTTCATCGGTGACTCCTGTCTCGAGAGTGCTGTGTCCGAAGATCAGAAGGGAACGTCCTCGGGTTGACCGATCAGGTTGTCGCGCGGGCGAAGGCGCGCGATGAGTCGCGCCTCCTCCTCGATCGCCTCGTCCGGCGAGGTGACGCGGGCGGCGACCTCGACGCGCGCGCGGTTGTAGGTGAGGCCGGGATCGTGGCCCTCGGCGTACTGCCCCTTCCAGAAGCCTTTCCACCGGCGCCACGTCTGCAGATGCCGCGTGAGTGTCTCGAACAGGCGGCCCGTGTTGCTCTGCCCGACGTAGACGATCGTTGGCTTGCCGCTCGCGCTGCGCTCGCGGATCACGTAGACGCCAGACTTGCCCTTGAGCGCGTGGAGCCAGTCGGGGTACCGCTCGCCGGTCTTGCCCACCGGGCGATACGCAAGCCCCGCGTTACGATGCGCCGCCGCCGGCCACGTCCACGCGACGCTGCGGCGTTCCCACGCATCGAGGTACGGCTGTGGGTTCGTCGCGCCGCCGCGATCGTTCCGACCGCGCCACAGCTCGAAGTGGAGATGTATGAGCTTGCGCGGATCCTGCGGGTCGTAGCCGATGGTCCCGACGGGCGCACCGGCTAGGACGGCTTGCCCCTCGGCGACGGCGAGCGAGGACAGATGTGTGTAGTAGGTCGTCCAGCCCTCGGGGTGCGCGATCTTGACCGTGCCGCCGACGCCGGTCCGACGCGCGAAGATCACGACACCGGCGCTCGCGGCGAGTGCGGGCACACCGTCGGGCATGAAGTAGCGATCGGTGCCGTTCGGCGTGCGCGGCCGGTAGACGTCGGCCAGCTCGCCGAGCTGGTGGCGGCGGAACATGATGTCCGCGCCGAGGTGAAGCCGCCGGATCGTGGTGTTGGTCGTCTTGCTCGTCGTCGTGCGCGTCGACGCCCAGCCGTCCGAGACCTCGGGCCGGCGCGCACCAAGACTGGGGACCGGAAAGACCCACGCCTCGCGGCTCGGGGGAAGCGTCGACAGCATGATCACACCGTCCCCGTGAGCGCGTCGCGCACCACGTTCGCGGCGTCGCCCTTGGCGTAGATCGCGACGCCCGCCGAGTTGAGCGCACGCGCCACGTTCGAGAGCGCGCCCACCGTCGTCATGCCCGCGTAGTCGAGATGCGCCGAGCCTGCCGCGCGACAGGCCGCGACCGTCGCCGGCAGATCGGCGGCGTTGCCGTTCAGCCGGATCTCGTTGTCACGCACGATCACCTTGCACGGCGACGAGGCTGGCGCGGCCAAGGGCACCACGGCGACGGCCGGCGCCGCTTGCGGAGCGCCGCTCGCGCCGCCGCCGAGGCCCCGGCCGCGGAGCAGCCACCAGAGCAGGAGCGCGCCGCCGCCGACAGCGCCAACGCCGATCATCGCGTCGTTGTCGTCATCCTGGGTTGCCATGGTCGACTCCGGGTCACGGCGTCTTGACGACGGTGGGCACGCCTGCCGCGAGGAGAGCACCATAGAGCTCGCGGTTGACCGCGAGCGGCGCATCGGAGGCGACGGCCAGCTCGGCGCGGCCGGCGACCTTGCAGCGTGCGACGGCGGTGGCGACGTCGACTCGTTCCCCTTCGAGCGTCAGCGCGTTCTTGTCGAGCTTGAGCGAGCATGCGCCGGGCATGCGCGGCGGCGTCGCGGTCGTTCCCGACCTGGTCGGAACGGCCGGCGGCGCCGTCGTGGCGCTCGTGTCCGCGGCGGCGCTGCCGGTCGGTGCGCCGTCGTCGGGCTTCTTGTCGTCGCGGGTGAGGTGGTAGACGGCGAAGCCGGCACCGGCGCCGAGCGCCAGGGCGAGGGCCGCGGTGGTTGCGTTCGACATGGGAGACTCCTTGGCGCGTCAGGCGCGCGGGTCGTTGGTGCGGTTGGGAGCGCTCGCGCCGCGCTCGCGGAGGTACAGCGCGACCACGCCCTTGCACCACGCGATGCGCTTCGGGTCGCGGAGGTGCGGCCCGCCGCCGAGCTGGCCGGCGTTCTGATGAACGAGATCGATGTCGACGTCTCGCGCGCCAAGCTCCTTGAGCCGAGCGACAACGCGCATCACGCCGCTTCCCGAGGACCAACCTGCGTTCCAGCCGAGCACAGCAAGCTCGGCGAAGCGCGGGTTACTCCAGTCGGCGCGCATGTTCCGCAGGTCGCCGTGGCGCCGCTCGTAGCGATCGGCGATCAGGCGCAGCAGCCAGCAGCCGATCTCGATGTTGATCGCAGGTTCGAGCAGCCGCTCGCGGGCGTGCTTCGTGCCGTGCGCGTCGTTGAAGTCGACGCGCACGACTTCGGTGATCTGGAGCAGGCCCCACGCGGCGCGGCCCTTGATCGTCGGCTTCATGCCGGATTCGCGCATCGCGAGCGCGCGAAGCAGCTCGATCGGAATACCGCCGCGGAAGCGCTCGAACAGCGGATCGAAGGTGCGAGGCAGCGCGCCCGGCGGCGGCTGAGTCGGCGCGTCGACCTGGGCAGGCGACGATACGGGCGCGGCGTCGAGCGGATCGTACGAGGACACCGGGGCGTCCTCGTACGGGTTGGGCAGAGGCGACAGCGGCGTCGCCGTCGGTGCCGGTTCAGGTCGCGGCCGGACGCGCGTCGAGCTGGCGCTCGTCGAGATCACGAGTGCGTCAGGAGGCGCTGCGACGGGCGCGGCGCCGCCCGTCGTCGGCGCCGTGGCGGCGCTCGCTTCCTTCGGGCGCAGCCATCGGCTCCCGAAGTAGCCGGCAAGTCCGCCGCCGACGAAGAGCGCGCCGGCCAGGATCGCATCGGTGGGTGTGTCATCGGCCACGGGTTGCTCCTGTTGGATCGAGTGGGTCGGATCGGGGTCTGGAGTCGCGCGAGCGATCGACGGACCCTCACGGGTTGGTCAGTTGGTCAGTCAGTCGCTCGCAGTCGTTGACGTCTGGCTGCGGTCAGCCCGGGTAGATGTGGATCTCCCGCGGGATGACCTCGGGCTCCTCGCACGGGCACTCCTCGGCCGCGGGCTCGTCGCACGGCGACGGCTCGGGCTCCGGCTCGCTCGGCTCCAGGGGCGCCTTGTACTGCGGGGTTTGCGAGAGACCCGCGAAGCACAGCGACGCACCCGGCGCCGTGGCGCCGCTCGTCTCACCCTTGTTGCGGTACGCGGGCGCCGCCTCGCCACCGAACAGCGAGCACCAGAGGTCCGCGAGGAACCCGAAGGCGCTCGACGTCGACGGCGACACCTTGCCCTTGCCCTTGCTCCGGTAACCCGGCGCGTTGCTCTTGAAGAGGTAGTCCATGTGGGTTCCTCCTCGCGGCTAGCGCCGGATCACCTTGCCGATCACCTCCGCGAGCACGCGGATGCGATCGACCTGCTTGGCGTGGCCCGCCAGCGCGGTCTGGTAGATCACCAGGTTCTCGACATCCGTCTCCACGTCTCCCTGCGCGGTGGGCGCTCCGGGGAGCGGCTGGAGCGCGGTGAGCGCGAGCGCGGCCAGCTCGATCAGCTCGGCGTTGCTCATGCTCGCGAGCCCCGACGCCGGGGCCGGCTGGTGGTAGACCACCGTCGGCTGGGTCGTCGGGTACGTCGGGTAGTGCCGCGAGGGCACACCCGCACCCTGGATGATCGTGGGACGGGTGCTCGGCGGCACCACGATCCCACCCGCGGGGCGGCGCCCGCCGAACCACGTGGACGTGGGCCGGCGGCCATCCTGCGCCAAGGGGCGCGCGTTGCGCTCGTCGCTGTCGAGATCGATCACGTTGTACTCGGCCATGGTCAGTCCTTTCGTTCGGTCGTTGATGTGATGGCCCGTGATCGCTCGCGCGACGCCAGACTCCGATCCGTGTCGTCGTTGCTCGTCTACGCGGCCTCGCCGAAGTCGTAGACGTCGGCGTCGCTGAGATCGGCGTCGCGCCATCCGCCCTCGTCGAGGTCGTTCAGCTCGGCTGAGGCGTCGCGGAACATCGCGGTCACGTACGCGGCGCCCCGATCGCTCTGCGGACGCTGCGTCGCCGCCTGCGCCTCCCTCTCCGCGGCGGCCCTATCCGCCGCCGCCTTCTCCGCGGCGGCCTTGTCCGCCGCCGCCTTCTCCGCGGCGAGCCGGCGTTCCTGGGCCTCGGCCTCCTCGGCGATGGCGCGCCTCGCCATGAGCGACAGCGCGAGCTGGCCGGCGCCCGCCGACGCGACGCTGTTACCGACCACGCGCGAGGTGCCGTCGGTGAGCAGTGCCGCTGCGCCGCCGCCCGCGATCATGATCGCGGCGCTCGTCGTCGGCTTGACGATCTTCTGGTTGACCGCGAGGCCGGAGATGACGGCGCTACCGGCGCCGCCGACGACGGCGGCGAGCGCGTCCTTCCATCCGGGCAGCGCCGCCCGCTTCGGAAGGTAGCGCCGCCGGGTCGGCTGTGTCGGCGGCGTCGGCCTGGACGGCGCGCCGCTGTTGCGCCGCCCGTACTTCTTCTTGTGCTTCTTCTTCATGAGCTTGCTCCTCTCTCTTGGTGGGTGGGCCGCAGACCGCTACGCGGTGCGGCGGAAGCAGGACGGGACCAGGCCGCAGCCGCAGCTCGCGCCACGGGCGTTCGCGACGCGCGCGCCCGCGAAGCTGGTCGGCACGCCGACGACCACGTGCGGCGCGTTCGAGCGCGGCGCCGACGCGCGCTGCCGCGGCAGCTCGATCTCGCCGCGAAGGTACGCGCGCACGAGGTCGACGCCATCGTCCACGGTGCGGCGCGACAGCTCGGCGATCCACACCTGGCGACGGGCCGCGGACAAGATTACGGCCTCGTCGCGAGCGGCGGCGGCCTCGGCCGGCGTG
>DDTA01000082.1 GCA_002344285.1 Myxococcales bacterium UBA2376 | reverse complement strand
CCCGACAGCAACTACTGCTTCGGCGAGGGCGGCGCCGGCACGTACTCCGACGGCAAGCTCTACACCCGCGCCCACAAGCGCGGCGACGTGCGCGACGTGATCGAGACGCTCGCGCTCCACGGCGCGCCGCGTGACATCCTCGTCGACGCGCGCCCGCACATCGGCTCGAACAAGCTGCCCCGCGTGATCACGTCGTTGCGCGAGCGGTTGACCGCATGCGGCGTCGGCTTCGAGCTGCCGGCGCGCGCCGAGGGGCTCCTCGTGGAGGAGCGCGGCGGCATCCGCGCCGTCGCCGGCGTCCGCCTCGCCGACGGCCGCGAGCTCGCCGCGCGCGAGGTCGTCGTCGTCACCGGGCACTCGGCCCGCGACGTCTGGGGCTGGCTCGCCGCCGCCGGCGTCCGCCTCGAGGCCAAGCCGTTCGCGGTCGGCGTCCGCGTCGAGCACCCGCAGCCACTCGTCGATCAGGCGCAGTACGGGCGCGCCGCCGGGCACCCGCGCCTGCGCGCCGCCGCCTACAAGCTCGTCCACCAGAGCGAGGGTGACGCCGGCCGCCGCGGCGTCTTCTCGTTCTGCATGTGCCCCGGTGGCTGGATCGTGCCGGCCGCGACCGAGCCGGACGGCGTCGTGGTGAACGGCATGAGCCTCTCGCGCCGCGACTCGCCGTTCGCCAACAGCGGCATCGTCGTCGGCGTCGAGCTCGCCGACCTCGCGCGCATCGGCCTCGACGGCCCGCTCGGCGGCGTCGAGCTCCAGCGTCGCATCGAGCAGGCGGCGGCCACGGCGGGCGGCGGCGCGCTGGTCGCGCCGGCGACGCGCGTCACCGACTTCGTGCGCGGCCGCGGCTCGACCACGACGCCGCGCACGAGCTACCAGCCCGGGCTCCTGCCGACGGACCTCGCCGACGTGCTCGACGCGTCCGGCCTCGACCTCGCCGCGCGCCTGCGCCAGGGCCTGCAGGGCTTCGGCCGCACGCTGCGCGGCTTCGTGTCCGACGAGGGCGTGCTCGTCGGCGTGGAGTCGCGCACCTCGAGCCCGGTGCGGGTGCCGCGCGATCCGTCGACGCTCGAGAGCCCCGACCTCGCCGGCCTCTTCCCCGGCGGCGAGGGCGCCGGGTTCGCCGGCGGCATCGTGTCGGCGGCCCTCGACGGCATCCGCCTCGCCCGCGTCATCGTCCGGAAACGAGGTGTGGCTCCCGCCGCGTGAGCCGTGGTACGCCCACGGCGTGCGTCACGTGCTCTGCGCCTGGTGCCTCCTCGTCGCCGCGTGCGACCTGGGCACCGACGCCGTGCCGCCCGACGCGAGTCCCGGCGCCGACGCCTACCGCGGCCCCAACGCCGACCTGGTCCCGCCGGTCGGCAGCGACGCCACCCTCGACGTCGCGTCGTGGAACCTCGAGTGGTTCCCCAAGGACGAGCGCACGGTGTGGCTCGTCGTCGATCTGATCGCCAGCCTCGAGCTCGACATCGTCGTGGTCCAGGAGATCGCGAACGTCGATGCGTGGAACCAGCTGCTCGAGCTCCTGCCCCAGCACGACGGCGTGCTCTCGACCCACCAGTACTCGGCGACCGAGTACCAGAAGATCGGCGTCATCTATCGCCGCGATCTGGTCGTCGCCGGCGAGCCCGCGCTCCTCTTCTCGGGGCAGACGTACGCGTTCCCCCGTCCGGCGCTCGCGCTGCCGCTCACCGCCGGCGCGCTCACCTTCGATCTCGTCGGCGTGCACCTGAAGGCCGGCGGCTCCGAGGACGACAGCGCGCGCCGCGCGGCCGCGATGCGTGCGCTCGAGGCCCACGTGCGCGCCCAGGTCGACGCCGGCGGCGAGGACGAGGTCATCGTGCTCGGCGACTTCAACGAGACCGTCGATACGAGCTGGGGCATGGAGGTGATGGCGCCGATGCTCGCGGCGCCGGAGCGCTACCGGTTCCGCAGCCAGGAGGCGGCCGAGGCCGGCGAGGCCAGCTACATCCCGAGCGGCCGGGTCATCGATCACGTCGTGACCACGGCCGGGCTCGCCGACGAGGTCGGCGGCGCGCGCGCCGTCATCCCGCGCCTCGACCAGCAGATGGCCCGCTACGAGCCGTACGTGTCGGACCACCTGCCGGTGGTGCTCTCCATCCCGATGCCGTGATAGGCTCCGTTCCAGGGCGATCTCCGGCGCCCAACCTTCACGACCTGCCCCAGCCAGGTCTTCCACGAAGGCAAAGGGAGGAAGACTCCCCGGAGCAGCAAGCACGCTGATCATCGTCGAGACCTGGTCCGGATCGCGGACAGGCTGCTGGGGAGCGCCGCGAGCCGGGACTGGAGATCTCCGATGACCAAGGATCACGACTTCAAGAAGCTCGTCCGCGCTCGCATGGCCCGCACCGGGGAGCGCTACGCCGCCGCCCGCGCCCAGCTCGCGCGCAAACCGGCCGCCGTCGGCGTCCATCCCGAGTCCGCGGCGCTCGTGTCGCTCCTGGCGGCGGCCGGCGTCGCCGGCCCTGGCGGCGGCGCGCCGAGCGAGGCGCTGGTGCTCGGCCTCGGCGGCGGCCTCGGCGCGGCGTGCTTCACGTTCGAGTACGCCGGCCACACGCCGACGTTCTACGTCGCCACCCGCTGTCAGCCGCAGTATGCGTACGACGAGCGCTTCGTGCGCACGGCCGCGGAGCGCCTCGGCGCGCGGTGCGAGCTCGCGACGGCGTCGAGCGCGGCGGTCGCGCACAAGAAGCTCGCGGCGCGCGTCGCCCTTGGCCCGGTGATGACGTGGCTCTCCTTCGGCGAGCTGCCGTGGGCGCCGCGCCTGGGCCCGGTCGGCGAGCTGGGCGCGATGCCGCACGTCGTGGTCGTCGAGGCGATCACCGGTGACGTGGCGACGTTGCGCGATCTGGCGCCGGCCGCGTTCGAGGTCGAGCTCGCCGTGCTCGCGCGGGCGCGGGCACGGCTGCGCGCCGCGAGGTTCCGCACGCTCGTCGTCGCGGCCGGCGGCGACGCGCCCGATCCGCGCGACGCCGTGCGCGACGCGATCGCCGCGTGTGTCGCCGAGCTCGGCGGCGCGTCGCGCGTGCGCGGTCCGATGGCCAAGAACTTCGGGCTGCCCGGCCTCGCGCGCTGGGCCGCCGCCCTCGACGGCCGCGACAAGAAGAAGCCCTGGACCCGCGTGTTCCCGCCGGCTCACGCCGCCCACGCGCTGGCGTGGACGCGGCACTGGATCGAGCTGGCGTCCACCGGCGGCGGCGGCTTCCGCCCGCTGTACGCCGACTTCCTCGACGAGGCCGCCGCGATCCTGCGCCGCCCCGCGCTGCGCAGCGTCGCCCGCGACTACCGCGCGCTCGGCGCGGCGTGGAGCGGGCTCGCGACCGCTGCGCTCCCCGACCACATCGCGCCCTTCGCCGCCGTTCGCCGCGCGCAGGACACGCGGCACGCCGCGAGCCGCCGGGGCGATCTCGCCGCCATGCGCCGCGCCGAGGACGCGCTCCTCGCCGCCCTCGACGCCGCCCGCGCCGCGCCGCCGCTCGACGCGGTGGCGCTCGCGGCGCACTACGCCTCTTTGGCGGCGCGGGTCACCGCCCTCGTCGCCGACGAGGAGGCGTGCGCCGCGCGGCTCGCCGCCGCTACTTGATGTCGCCGCCGTAGTAGCGGACGCCGACCAGGAAGGCGAGCGTGTCGCCGATGCCCGCCGGATCCGGCGGCGTCAGGTCGAGGCCGACGGCCGCGGCGACGTCGATCGCCGGGACCACGTTGTAGACCGCGGTCACCTTCGCCGGCGTCGCGTCGGCGAAGATGAACGCGTTCGCCGAGTCCTTGATGCTGAACGACGCCAGCGTCGTGTCGAGCTGGAGGTACAGCTCCGGCGTCGCCTGGAAGCCGGCCGCGACCGGCAGGCCGAACGTGATCGGCGTCGCCATCGTCGCGTCCTCCTCGAGCGCGACCTGCAGCTGTCCACCCGGGGAGATGATGCAGAGCTTGTCGCTCACGTTGTACTGCGCCTGTGCGCCGAGCCCGAGCGGCCGCAGGCCCTCGCCGACCAAGTCGTAGCCGAGCTGCGCGCGCGCGACCACCTCGAGCTTGCCGTCCATGGCGCCGCGGATCGCCGCGTAGCCGACGCCGGCGTCGACCGTGCCCTTGGCCTCGAACTCCTTGAGCGCGAAGGCGTAGAAGAGGGCCGCCTCGAGCTTGTCGTTGATGCCGTAGCCGGCGACGAGGCCGGTCGCCACGGCGTCGAAGCTCTTGTCGCTCGCCGTGTCGTCACCGACCATGAACACGCCGCCCGGCAGGGTGAGCGGGCGCATGATCACCTCACGCGGATAGCGTGGCGTGGCGCCCACATCGGCGGTGCCCTCGGCGGTGGTGACCGGCTCGACGACCGGGATGCTGTCGGTGGACACCGCCGCTTCGCCTTCACCCTCACCCTCGACCTCCTGGGCCCAGCTGGCGGCGGGCGCCAGCGCGAGGAGCGACGCGGTCAACAGGCCAAGCTTCGTGCTTCGAGTCATCATCTGGGTTCCTCCCGTGTGTGTCCGCAAGCTACCGACCTCGAGGCACCGGCATGTTTCCGACTCGCTAAAGTTGGTGACACGCCCGATGAGCAGACCTCGCTCCGTTTCCCGACGAACGCGGGTCATGAAGCTCGCTTTGTGTGAGAATCTGCGGACGTGAGTGGGGATACCCGCGATTCGCTGCTCGCGACGCAGGTCTTGAAGGGGAAGACCGAGCCGGCGGGCGAGCCCGACACGGAGCGCGTGCCCGAGGTCCTGGGCGAGGTCGCGTCGAGCGCCCTCGACTCGGCCGCGCCGGGCGACAGCTCACCCGGCGGGGGCGAGGCGTCGGCGATGGCGCGCCTCCAGGTCGACACCGCGACCGAGCTCGCGCGCGGCGGCATGGGCTCGATCCACCGCGTGCTGGATCCCGGCATCGGTCGCTGGGTCGCCCTCAAGCGCGTCGACCCCGAGTACGCGCGCAAGGTCCCGGAGATCGCGCACCTCCTGCTCGAGGAGGCGCAGATCACCGGCCAGCTCGAGCACCCGAACATCGCGCCCATCTACGACCTCGGCCACGACGAGCACGGGCACCCGATGTTCACGATGAAGCTCGTGAAGGGTCAGACGCTGACCGCGCTCATCGGCCAGTCCGAGCGGCGCGGCCACGGGCCGCAGCAGCTGCGCGCGATCCTCGACGCGCTGGTGAAGGCGTGCGACGCCGTCGCCTACGCGCACGACAAGGGCGTCATCCACCGCGACCTCAAGCCCGACAACATCATGGTCGGCAGCTACGGCCAGGTCTACGTCGTCGACTGGGGCTGCGCGCTCGTGAAGCGCGATCCGCCGGGGCGCGCGCCCGGCGAGACCGTGACCGTGCGCTCGCCGGGCAAGGCGCGGACGTCGCCCGAGGCCGTGCTCGGCACCGTCGCGTACATGGCGCCGGAGCAGGCGCGTGGCCACCTCGACCTCGTCGACGAGCGCAGCGACGTCTACTCGCTCGGCGCGATCCTCTACCAGGTGCTCACCCGCCGCCCGCCGCACCGCGGAAAGGACGCGGACCAGTCGATGAAGCTGGCGCAGCAGGGGAACGTGCTACCGCCTGCCGAGCTGCGGCCGCACTTCGACATCCCGGCCCAGCTCGCCGGCATCGCGATGAAGGCGCTCGCGCTGCTGCCGGCCGATCGCTACCAGAGCGTGCTGGAGCTGCGCGATGCACTGAAGGACTTCCTCGCCGGCGGGAGCTGGCTGCCGAGCCGCCGCTACCCGAGCGGGTCGATCATCGTCGCCGAGGGCGAGCCCGGCGACGCGGCGTACATCATCGTCTCGGGCACGTGCGAGGCGTCGCGCACGATCCAGGGCGTGCCCAGCGTCCTGCGCCAGATGGGGCCGGGCGACGTGTTCGGCGAGACCGCGATCCTCACCGACCAGCCTCGCTCGGCGACGGTGACCGCGAAGAGCGACGTCGTCGTCACCGTGATCACGCGCGAGGCGGTCGAGGGCGAGCTGGCGGGCTCGTCGTGGGTCGGCGCCTTCGCGCGCGCCCTCGCCGCGCGCTTCCGCGAGGCCGAACGCAAGGCCGACGACGCGATCGCGACCGCGTCCGATCTCCTCGCGCGGCAGGCCGTGTCAGAAACCGAGTAGCGTGCCGACCTGGAAGACGAAGAGGCTCGCGGCGTAGGCGAGCACCGTCATGTACCCGAGCATGAAGAGCGGCCAGCGGTAGCCGCCGGTCTCGCGCTTCACGACGGCGAGCGTGCTCATGCACTGGCACGCCAGCGCGAAGAAGATCATCAGCGACAGCCCGGCCAGCGGCGAGTACGCGCGCGTGCCGTCGCGCTTGCGCTCCTCCTTCAGCTTGTCGCGCAGCGAGCCCTCGTCGTCGCCGGCGCCGTAGATGATGCCCATCGTCGCGACGAAGACCTCGCGCGCCGCGAAGGCGCCGATGATGCCGACGCCGATCTTCCAGTCGAAGCCCAGCGGCTCGATCGCGGGTTCGATCGCCTTGCCCAGCTGCGCGCCGTAGCTGTGCTCCATCTGGGCCTGCGCCTGCGCGGCCTCGTCGAGCTGCGCCAGCTCCTCGGGTGAGGAGCGCGGGAAGTAGAGCAGCGCCCAGAGCACGATCGTGCAGGCGAGGATGACCGTGCCGGCCTCCCTCAGGAACATCGAGGCCTTGCTCCACATCATGCGCACGATGTCGCGCAGGCGCGGCGCGCGGTACGGCGGCAGCTCGATCACGAACGGCAGGCGCTTGGCCTTGAGCTGCCGCACGGTCTTCGACAGCACCCAGGCCGCGCCCAGCGCCGTCATCACGCTGAAGGCGTACATCGCGACCATGAGCAGGCTCTTGGTCGAGAGCCCGCCGAACGTGCTCGACGGGAAGAGCGCGGCGATGACCAGCGTGTATACCGGCAGGCGCGCCGAGCAGGTCATGAGCGGGATGACCAGCATCGTGAGCGTGCGGTCGCGCTGCCGCTCCATCGTGCGTGTGGCCATGATCGCCGGCACGGCGCACGCGAAGCCGGAGAGCATCGGCACGAAGGCGCGGCCGTGCAGGTTCATCGATCGCATGATGCGATCCATCAGGTAGGCGACGCGGGCGAGGTAGCCGAGGTCCTCGAGCAGCCCGAGGAAGAAGAAGAGCAGGAGGATCTGCGGCAGGAAGACGAGCACCGAGCCGACGCCGGCGATCACGCCGTCGACGACGAAGTCCTCAAGCACGCCGTCGGGCAGGACGCGCCGCGCCTGTTCTCCGGTCCAGCCGAAGAGATCCTCGACCAGGGCGATCGCGGGCTCCGACCACGCGAACAGCGACATGAAGAGGACGAACATGACGCTGGCGAACACGAGCATGCCCAGCGCGCGGTTGAGCAGCACGCGATCGAGGCGGTCGGTGAACCGGCGGTCGGGCGCGCGCTCGAGGAGCGGCGCGACCTGCTCGTCGATCCACGTCCAGCGGCCGAGCACGGCCTCGTCGTCGTCGGCCGTCGTCGGCCCCACCGCGTGCACCGCGCTGCGCAGCTCGGGCGGGATGTGGTCGAGCTCGTCGTCGCCGATCGACAGGAGCGCCCACAGCGCGAGGCCGTCGCTCGCCGGCCAGCGCGCGGGCAGGGCGGCGCGCACGCGCTCGATCTTGGCGGCGAGCGCGGGCGACGGCTTCCACCGCCACGGCACCTCCGCCGCCGGGGTGCGCAGCGAGCGCTCGATCGCGGCGCGCAGCGCCTCGATGTTCTTGCCGGTGCGCCCGACCACGGGGACCACGGGGCACCCGAGCACGCGGCCGAGCGCCGCCGGATCGGGCGCCGCGGCGCCGGCCTCGTCGGTCATCGTGAGCGCGACGAGGCAGCTCGCGCCGAGCTCCTGCGCCTGCACGACGAGGTACGACGAGCGCGCGAGCTGGGTGGCGTCGACGCAGAGGACGAGGAGGGCGGGGCGATCCGCCGGCGTCGCGTCGGGCGCGAGACCGAGGATGACGTCGAGCGCGATCTGCTCGTCGATCGAGCGCGCGGTCAGGCTGTACGTGCCGGGCACGTCGATGACCTCGACGTCGTCGCGACCGCGCAGCTTGCCGACGCGGCGATCGACCGTGACGCCCGGGTAGTTGCCGGTGCGCGCCTGCGCGCCGGTCAGCGCGTTGAAGAGCGTCGTCTTGCCGGTGTTGGGATTGCCGCAGAGGGCGACCCGCTGCACCGGCGGCAGCTGCTCGGGAGACATCGGGACTAGCGCTTGATCAGGATGTGCGCGGCCTCGCCGCGCCGGATCGACAGCCGCCCGCGGCGGACCTCGATCTCGAGCGGGTCACCGAGCGGGGCGACGTTGGTGACGGTCACGCGCGTGCCGGGCACGAGCCCCATCTCCATCAACCGGCGCCGGAAGCCGCGCTCACCATCCACGGCCGCGATCGTGACCGGCGTATGGCGACCGACATCGGCGAGTGATGACACGGTGGCAGGGTAGCAGGATTGAAATCGGTTTTCAAGTTCGACGAGCCCCCGCGTGATCTGCGGCGCGATGCGTCGTCGGAGGGAGGTGCTATTGTCTCGTTCGCTCCGATGGAGGCCACTGCGCCGGGTCACAAGACCCTTCTCCTGTCGCAGAGCTACGAGCCGATCAAGGTCATCTCGTGGCAGCGGGCGATCACGCTCCTGTTCCTCGGGAAGGTGGAGGTGGTGGAGGAATACACCGACGCAGTGCGTTCGGTGACCTTCATCATCAAGATACCCTCGGTCGTCAGGCTCCTGCGCGCGTTCCGCCGGCACCACAAGCCGGTGAAGTTCTCGCGGGTCAACATCTACGCCCGCGACGGTTACTCGTGTCAGTACTGCGGCCACAAGCTCGGGGTGGACGAGCTCACCTACGACCACGTGGTGCCGCGCTCGCAGGGCGGGCGGACCGAGTGGACCAACATCGTGACCGCGTGCCACGACTGCAACCGCAAGAAGGGCGGTCGCACGCCGCGGCAGGCGGGCATGACGCTCCGCGTGCTGCCGGTCCAGCCCGACTGGGTGCCGGCGGTCACGATCCGCGTGAGCCTGCGCTCGGTGCCCGAGGCGTGGCGCGACTACCTCTACTGGACCGGCGAGCTCCAGGATTGACCTGTGCTCGAGCGCGTCAGAACGTGAAGCTGAACGATGATGGCGACGTGGTGCCCTCGGTGAGCGCGTCGCGGTAGGCGAAGACGATGCGGCCGCCGCCGCCGCCGCCGCCGCCGCCGTTGCCGAGATCGGGGCCGTTCTCGCCGGCGCTCGCGTCGCCGACCCGGGCGGCGCCGCGGCCTCCGGCCGCGCCGTAGGCCGAGCCGCCCGAGCCACCGCCGGTCGCGCGCGCCGTGGTCGGGAGGCCGTCTTGCCCGGCGCCGCCGTCGCTGCCGCTCGCCCCGCCGCCGCCACCGCCGCCGTTGGCGGCGATGACGCCCGCGTTCGTGACGGACGGCGCCTGCAGGTAGATGGCGCCGCCCGAGCCGCCGCCGGTGCCGGCCAGGTACTGGAGCGCGCAGCTCTTGCCGCCGCTGCCGCCGCCGCCGCCGGCGTTGATCGCGCCGTTCACGCCGACGGAGATCGCGGCGCGCGCGTAGAGCTGCAGCGCGCCGCCGCCGGCGCCGGGCGCGGTGTAGTCGCAGCCGCCGGTCGCGGCGCCCCCGCCGCCGGAGCCGCCGCCGAGCTCCGACATCGCCTCGTCGCCGTACGCGCCGCCGCCGGCGCCGCCGGTGGCCCCCGCCGCGTCGCCGCCCTTGGCGCCCGCCTGACCAAAGCCGCCGCCGCCGCCGCCG
>DDTA01000063.1 GCA_002344285.1 Myxococcales bacterium UBA2376 | reverse complement strand
TAAACCTACCAATGTCGGACCTGACCCACGAGACCCACGCGCTCCTCGCCCGCCTCGGCGTCGACGCCGCCGCGCTCCGCGACGGCCCGCGCGCCGCGCGCTCGCCGATCACCGGCGAGACCCTCGCCCGGCTCCGCGACGCCTCGCCCGACGACGTCGCGGTCGCCGTCGCCGCCGCGCACCAGGCGTTCCTCGCGTGGCGCGACGTGCCCGCGCCTCGTCGCGGCGAGCTCGTTCGCCTCTTCGGCGAGGAGCTGCGCCTCGCCAAGGACGACCTCGGCCGGCTGGTCACGATCGAGGCCGGCAAGATCCTCTCCGAGGGGCAGGGCGAGGTGCAGGAGATGATCGACATCTGCGACTTCGCCGTCGGCCTGTCGCGCCAGCTCTGCGGCCTGACCATCGCGACCGAGCGCCGCGAGCACCGCATGATGGAGACGTGGCACCCGCTCGGGGTCGTCGGCATCATCTCGGCCTTCAACTTCCCGGTCGCGGTGTGGGCGTGGAACGCGGCGCTCGCGCTCGTGTGCGGCGACCCCGTCGTGTGGAAGCCGTCGGAGAAGACGCCGCTCACCGCGCTCGCCACGCACGCGATCCTCGCCCGCGCGCTCGCCCGCTTCGGCGATGCGCCGGCCGGCCTCGCCCAGCTCGTCCTCGGCGACGCCGCCGCCGGCGCCGCCCTCGTCGACGATCCACGCGTCGCGCTGGTCTCGGCCACGGGCTCGACGGCGATGGGGCGCAACGTCGCGCCTCGCCTCGCCGTCCGCTTCGCGCGCGCGCTCCTCGAGCTCGGCGGCAACAACGCGGCGATCGTGTGCCCGTCGGCGGATCTCGAGCTGACCGTGCGCGCCGTCGCCTTCGCGGCGATGGGCACCGCCGGCCAGCGCTGCACCACGCTGCGCCGCCTCTTCGTCCACGACGACGTCCACGCCGAGCTCCTGCCGCGCCTCCGTCAGGCGTACGCGTCGGTGAAGGTCGGCGATCCGCGCGCGCCCGACACCCTCGTCGGCCCGCTCGTCGACGCCGCCGCGCGCGACGCCATGGCCTCGGCCCTCGCCGAGGCCCGCGCCCTCGGCGGCACCGTCTACGGCGGCGAGCCCGTCGATGTCCCCGGCGCGGCCGGCTGCTACGTGCGCCCGGCGCTCGTCGAGCTCCCGGCGCAGGCCGGCCCCATGCTGCGCGAGACCTTCGCGCCGATCCTCTACGTCGTCCGCTACCGCGCGCTCGACGAGGCGATCGCGCTGCAGAACGCGGCGACGCAGGGCCTGTCGTCGTCGATCTTCACCCGCGACCTCGGCGAGGCCGAGCGCTTCCTCTCGGCGAGCGGCTCCGACTGCGGCATCGCCAACGTCAACCTCGGCCCGTCGGGCGCCGAGATCGGCGGCGCCTTCGGCGGCGAGAAGGAGACCGGCGGCGGCCGCGAGTCCGGCTCCGACTCCTGGCGCGCGTACATGCGCCGCGCCACCAACACCATCAACTACGGCCGCACGCTGCCCCTCGCCCAGGGCGTCCGCTTCGACCTGACCTGACCGCGTCGAACGGCGCGCATGGACGCGTCGTGCCGGTTCGCGTACGCTGACCAGGTGCGGGGCAACCCTGCGGCTCGACCGGCGCGCCACCTACGCGGACTACCTCGCCGCGGAGCTCGGGAGCCCCACGCGCCACGAGTACATCGACGGCGTGATCGTCGCGATGGCGGGCGGCTCCGACGAGCACAACGCGATCACGAACAAGCTCGCCGCGCTGTGCGTGATGCGGGCGATCGCCCCCTGCCGGTCCTACTCCCCCGATCAGCGGTTCTGGATCGCGGCGACGCAGCGCGGGCGCTACAGCGACGGCTCGATCATCAGCGGCGCGCCCGCGCATCCTCCGCACGACCCACAGGCCACGACCAACCCTCTCGTCGTGTTCGAGGTCCTCTCGCCGAGCGGCGAGGGTGACGACGAGGGCGACAAGCGGATCGACTTCCAGTCGCTCGCGTCGCTCCGGGCGTACGTGGTGGCCGCGCAGGATGAGCGCTGCGTGAAGGTGCACCACCGCAGCGACGCCGGCGAGTGGACGGCTGCGCCGGACGAGTATCGCGACGGGCAGGCGTTCGAGCTTCCCGGGCTCTCCAGCGCGATCACGATCGACGAGATCTACGGCGGCATCCTCGACGAAGCGGGCCGTTCACTGCTCCGTTGAGAGGGACGCCTCCGTGACGAGGGCTCGGACCTCACGTGGCAAAGTTCGGCGCTCGCGCGGTTGCTCGACCTTGCCAGCGCCCGGTTGCGCGCGTCCCCCTACGCTCACCGGGTGGTGAAGGACCTGCGCGGGCCGTCGAGCGATTCGGGAACCGAGACGGCGTCGAGCGCGCCGCGCACGGCGCCGGGCAAGCGGACGCGCACCGATCAGCTCGTCCAGCTCGCGGCGTCGCCGGTCGCCGCCCTTCTCGGCGGAGGCGACGCGCCGACGAGCCACGGCGACACCGGGGGCGGCGGCGACGATCGTGCGGGTGCGCCGCCCGCCGCGGCACCGGACCCTTTCGACTGGCGTGCGCTCACCGGGCCGCTGGTGCAGCAGCGGGGCGCGGGTGCGGAGCAAGGCACCCGCGGTGACGTCGTTCACGCTGCGGCGGCGACCGGCGTCGCCACGCCAGCGACCAAGCTGCCACATCGTCAGGCGCTGCAGGCGTCATTCGGCGACGCGCACGATCTGAGCGGCGTCCGCGCCCACGTCGGCGGTGCGGCCGCGGAGTCCGCGAGCGCGATGGGCGCGACGGCCTACGCGACCGGCAACGACGTCGTCCTGCCGGAGAACCCGTCGCTGCACCTCGTCGCGCACGAGGTCACGCACGTCGTGCAGCAGCGCGCCGGCGTGCACCTCGCGGGCGGGGTCGGCGCGGCGGGTGATCCGTACGAGCGCGAAGCCGACGCGATCGCCGACGCCGTCGTGCGCGGCGAGCACGTCGGTGATCGCCTGCCGGGCGGCGGCGTTGGCGGTGGCAGCGGCGGCACCGTGTCCGGCCCGTCGATCCAGCGCAAGGACCCCGACGACGGCGCCGGCGCCGACACGCAGCTCGCCGCGTGGGTCGAGCCCATGCTCCTGGCGCTGCTCTCGATGCCGGTCGCGCGCGACGACGCGAAGGCCGCGAAGCGGCGTGTCGACGCCATCCTCGGCACCGTCAAGGCTCTCCACCGACCACAGCGCAAGCTCCTGCTCGCGCGCCTCTCGCGCCCCAAGCCCGGCGACCAGCTCGCCGAGCTGTTCGAGTACCAGCTCGCGCGCGCCTCGCGGAAGCGCGTGCTCGCGATCCTCCGCGACGAGACGCCGGCCGCCACCGAGGAAGACGAGGACGAGCAGAAGCCCGCCGAGAAGCAGCCCGGCGCGGACGCTGCCGACGAACCCGCCGACGGCGTCGACGTCGGCTCGGGCAAGACCGCGGCGACCGGCACCAACGAGATGTGGCGCCAGGTCATCGGCGAGAAGTCGACGCCGGTCGGCAAGATGGCCCGCGTGCGCGCGCCCAAGGGCCTGCGCCTGCGCACCCGCCCGGCGCCCGGCGAGCCCGACGTGGGCATCATGCCCTTCGACGAGCTGGTCCAGGTCGAGCGCCGCACCGAGCACGGCTGGTGCTGGGTCGTATCGATGGGCAGCATGACCGGCAAGACCGGCTTCTGCGAGGAGCAGTTCCTGTCGATCGATCCGCCCGAGCCCACCGCGCACCTCTACCGCGTCCAGGCCGGCGACACCCTCGGCGCGATCGCGAGCACCTACTACGGCAAGAACTTCCGCGGCGGCAACGACGCGCGCCTCTACGTGCAGGCGCTCTACGAGGCCAACAAGGCGCACAAGGGCGTCTACCTCGACAAGGTCGACCTCGATCTCGGGGACACGTGGCATCGCGCCGAGGACGAGGAGCGCACCCTCGAGGTGTTCAAGGGCGCCAAAGTGCGCGAGGGGCTCGCCATCTGGGTCCCGAGCGAGGCCTTCATCCAGAAGCTCAAGGCGTCGGGCGCGATCACCAGCGGCTCGTCGGAGCTGTCGAAGGCGTGGCGCAAGGCGGCGGCCTTCGTCGACGACGCGATCGAGGCCGTGAAGTACGCGGCCGGCTTCATCGTCGGCCTGCTCGAGGGCGCGTGGGGCGCGATCGTCGACCTGTTCAAGGGCGCGGCCGACATGATCGAGGCCGTCGCCAAGGTCGTCTACCACCTCGTCACCGGCAACCCCGGCGCCATCAAGGACATGTTGATGGGCTGGGTGAAGAAGCTGAAGGTGGCGTGGCAGAACCGCGACAAGCTCGCCGACGCCTTCATGAAGAAATGGGAGGCCGACGACGGCTGGGATCGCGGCCGCTTCCAGGGCGAGGTCCTCGGCTGGGTCATGATGACCGCGCTCATCACGATCGTGACGCTCGGCGAGGCCACCGCGCCGATGATCGCCGGCAAGTGGGGCACGGTGCTGAAGGCGCTCAAGGCCCTCGACGCCCTCGGCGACGTCGGCACCTACGCCGGCGCGGTCGGCCGCCTCCCCGGCAAGGCCTACGACGCGGTGGCGAAGAAGGTCGGCAAGGGCGCGGACAAGGCGGGCGACGCCGCCGACGCCGTCGCCGACGGCGCGGGGAAGGGCGCGAAGCAGGCACCTGACGGGCCCGACGTCCGCTCCGGTGTTCCCGAGGACCCCGGGCCCGTGCTCCGCGGGGGCACCCTCGACGCCCGACAGCAGGAGCTGCTCGAGCGGCTGGCCAAGGCCGACGAGTGGGGGCCCGGCGTGGCGAAGATCGGGAAGCGCGAGGTCACCGCGACGGACCTCGCCGCCCTGACCAAGCACACGGGGCGCGAGCACGCGATGGTGATTCTGAAGGACAACACCCGGGTGCTCGTCGATCTCGGGAGTTACAAAGGTGGTTCACTCCCCGCCAACACGAAGACGCTGCTCATGCACGCACACCCGGAGGACTATGGCAGCGGCATGGCGAAGTTCATCAGCAAGCAGGACGTCGACGCGCTGCTCTTCCTCAACCAGCGCTACAGCTACATGGTCACCGTCGACGGCACCGTGTACCGGTTCACCATGAACACCACGCCGAACACCGTGGGCGAGGTCGTGCGCAAGTTCCATCCGGTCCTGGGCTGGGTCTCGCAGTGAGGAGCTGACGACATGTCCTTCTTCATCCCCGGCCGAACGACCTGTGCGATCTGCGGGCAGCCCATCGACGAGCGTTCGGCGGCCGCGCAGCTCCCGTTCGTGGCGCCCGACGACGTGCCGGACCTGGCGCCGCTCGGGCGAAGCTTCGTGCATCGAAGCTGCTGGCAGACCTGGGGCGAGCGCGAACGATTCGTCACGGCCGCGAGCGCGCTGCTCGCGCGTGCCGAGGGCGACGCGAGCACGCTCGCTCCCAGCGTCGAGGGACGGAATCTCGTCTCGTTTCGCGTGTCGGCGTTGGGTGCCTTTCGACTGCAGGATCTCGAGGCGCTGGTCGTGGTCGACATCCCGGCGAGCGACGCCTGTCCGCTCGCGAGCTGGCTGGAGTCGTGCGCTCGCCAGTCGGCTGCCGCCGACCTCCCGGTGGGCACCGAGTCCTGGCACGTCGGCATTCGAGAGGGCGGCGTCGAGCTGGTTCGCTCCGTCGACGGCGAGGTGTTCGAGATCGTCACATTGCCGCGCGAGCGCCTGGCGGAGTGGGCTGGCGTCGTCGCGCGCATGTGTCGTGACGCTCCATGAGGGCCGCCACGTGCGTCGGCTGCGGGCGCGTGGTCGTCCACCTCGACGGGCAGGCCGAGAAGCTCGACTCGTTCTATCTCGAGGACGACGACCCGCCGCCCGAGAGCGCCGGTATCTGGCACCGGCGCTGCCTGGAGGAGAGCTCTCATGGCGAGTCCTGGTACCAGGCGCGCGTGCGGAACCACGTGGCGGTGCGTGGCTACGCCGAGATCGCGACTACCAACGCATGGACGGTCGTGCGTCATCCTCGCTCCGGGCCCGTGGCCTTCGCGCGCGGCGGCGCTGCGCTCTCGTTGACCTTCGCCGGCGGTCGCCCACGTCGTGTCGCCGGCGGCGCGGTCTATCGCGTCGCCCACGAGTACAACCTCGAGCTCGACGATCGCGACGCGATCGCGGTCATCCGAGATGCGCTGTCCGCCGACGGTGAGTTCCCGATCCCGTCACTCTTCCAGCTGCTCGACATCGCCGACCGCGTCGTCCATCCCGAGGCTCTCGAGAACGCGGTCTTCCGCCCCGGCCCATCCGTTCCCGGTGAGTGGTATGCCCGCGCCATCTCGGCGCGCGCCGAGTACGGCGTCTTCGTGCCGGACGAGCTCGCGCCCCACGTGGTCCGCGGCCGACTCCGTTGAGCGCGCCCCATGACCGACGACGACGATCTCCCACCGAGCCTGCTCGCGAAGCGCCCCGAGCTTGTCGCCGTAGGCGAGGCGTTGCGCCAGCACCGTCTTGGCGAGCCGGTGACCGCGCGCTGCCACGCATGCGACCGTGCGCTCGAGATCGTGGAGGTTCCAGAAGTTGGCGTCCTCGTCGTCGCGTGCGCCGAGAAGCACGTCTGGTTCCGCGCTCGCCGGACGCCATCGCGGATCTGACGCAGTCGACGGAAGTACGCGATCCGGCGCCGCGCGAGATCGGGCAGGTCGAACGTGTTCGCTCGTTCGCCTGGCTCGAGCTGACGAGCTGGTCGTCAGTGCGACGCGCGGGAACTGCCGCTACTCGATCTCCCTCGCGCCGGGCACGTACCGCGTGCTCGCGCGGTAGCCCGACCTGTCGCTCATCGAGAAAGCCGGTGGAGGTCCGCGCAGGCCTCATCCGGCGCGTGAACCCCGTCTCTTCCGCAAGAGACCTGAGACCGTGAGCGCTTGATTCCCTTCGGATTGATCAGCCACTTCCCGGGTCGTCTAGAAGCGAGGCGAGCGCTTGGATGACGATGGTCGACTCCGTGTGCACCTCGTCGTCGAGGAAGGAGACACGCATTCCACCATCGATGTGCTCGAAGGCGATCTGCTCGATGCCCACATCACGACCGGCGCGGATCTCGGCGACCATCTCGGTGATCTGCTCCTCGTCGATCCATCCGATGTCCACGGCACTTGTGAGCCAGCCCCACCAGGCGCGGCCTGCCTCGTCCGCTGGAACCAAGCGGCGCAGACGCACATGGAGGCTGTCGCTCGAGGGGCTCATCTCCGCGATCTCCGGGTTCCGTTGGAAGGCCTACTCTACGTCCTCGCCGGTGAGCAGGGCCTCGAGTCGGTCGCACTCGGCTGCCACGGTACGGACGTAGAAGCAGAGCTCGTCGGCGTCGAGGCCGACCCGTGGTGCACGCGCCTCCCCCACGAGGGAGCCATGCTTGTCGAAATGGAATCCTACGAGTGGGACCGTTCGATTTCGCAACCAGATGACCAGCTCCGGCGAGTCGAGGCGCTCTATCGCGCCACGAGTCGCGATGCGGCCGGTCAGCCGGATTCCATCGTCCAACTCATCCACCGACACGCGGTGGCGGCGCCCGTCCGGGAGGTCGACCGTGACCTCCGCGCCGCGCACAACCATGCCGGCGTCGTTACACGCTGCTCGCCAGTCAGTCATCGCCACGTCGGCGCTCCAGACTTCATACCGTTGC
>DDTA01000269.1:24084-24891 GCA_002344285.1 Myxococcales bacterium UBA2376 | reverse complement strand
GTGCAGCGACAGCGGCGCGCCGATCTCGGCGGCGGTGCGCCCCACCGGGACGCCGTCGGGGCCGGCGTACGCGAGCTCGGCGAGGGCGCGCAGGCCGCCACGCTCGTCGCCGCTCGAGCGCGCCGCGCCCTCGAGCCAGTGGCGGGCGAGCTCGCCGCCGCCGCCGGCCTTGGTCAGCTGCGCCGTCGTGCTGAGGCGCAGCTCGCGCATCCCGAGCATCGCGATCTGCAGATCGGCGGGCAGCACGGCGCCGCCGCGGCCGAGGCCGTGGACGACGGCGTCGGCGAGGCCGCGATCGTTCGAGACGCCGGCGCCGGAGAGGAGATCGCCGAGCACCATCGCGGCGTCGGCGGGCGCGAGCCGGCCGAGCTCGTGACGGCAGTTGGGCGGGAAGAGCGAGCCGGTCCTTCGCTCGAGGTGGCTGAACAGGTGCACGCGCTCGTTCGGGCACACGTACAGGAAGCGCGCGCGCCCGCTGGTCCGCGCCATCGAGCGCGCGAACATCTCGGCCAGCTCCTGGCCGACACGATCGTCGCCGAGACCGTTGGGGCCGGCGAGCGCTCGATCGATGTCGTCGAGGACGAACAGGTAGAGCTGCCCCGGCGGCGCGTTCCCGACGATGCGCGCCACGAACGCGCTCGGCGCCTCGCCCCCCGTCGAGCGTGCCCCGGTGGCGGCGAGCCCGGCCGCGAGCGACTCCGCCGGCGACATCACGTCGGCGCACGTGACCACGATGACGCCCTGCTGGCGCAGGACCGGCAAGCTCGCGTTCAGGAGCGACGTCTTGCCCACGCCGGCCTCGCCGTG